>NZ_QPJY01000001.1:0-20053 GCF_003337735.1 Thioalbus denitrificans
CCGTGTTCCGTGTTCCGTGTTCCGTGTTCCGTGTTCCGTGTTCCGTGTTCCGTGTTCCGTGTTCCGTGTTCCGTGTTCCGTGTTCCGTGTTCCGTCAAGAGCGTCCCCGATAAGCCGGAGGCAGCGCAACCGCATTCACGCATTCACGCATTCACGCATTCACGCATTCACGCATTCACGCATTCACGCATTCACGCATTCACGCACTCACGCACTCACCCGCCCGTCAGCCGGTCCAGGCGCAGGCGCTCGCGGCCGTCGAACAGCCGCCGGCTGCCGAGCCAGACCGCCGCCACGGTCCCGAAACCGGTGCCGCCGGCGATGAGGAACATGATCAGGATCTGGTACTTGACCGCCTCCAGCGGCGGGCTGCCGGCGAGGATCTGGCCGGTCATCATGCCCGGCAGGCTGACGATGCCGGCCGCGGCCATGGCGTTGATGATGGGAATCATCCCGTTGCGCATCGCCTCCAGGCGCAGCGCCGAGACTGCGGTGGCTGCGTCCGCCCCCAGCAGCAGCCGCGCCTCGATGGCACCGCGCTGCTGCCAAGCCCCCTGGTTGATGCGATCCAGCGCCAGGGCCACGCCGTTCATGGTGTTGCCGAGCAGCATGCCCAGCAGGGGGATGGCGTACTGGGGCGCATACCAGGGCTCCGGCTGCACCACCACCAGCAGCGCCAGCACGGTGACGCTGAAGGCGGAGACGAACATGGAGACGAAGCCGACCCCGTAGCCCCAGGCACCCGCCAGGCGCCGCTTCTGGCGCGCCATCACCTCGCGCCCCGCCGCCGCCAGCATGATCGCCCCCATCAGCGCCACCCAGCCCGGGTGGACATGCTGGAACAGGACCTTGAGCACCAGGCCGATGAGGGAGAGCTGCACCGCCGTGCGCAGGGCCGACCAGGCCAGCGGGCGCTCGATGCCGAGCCCCAGGTGGCGGGAGAGCAGCCCCAGGGCGAGCACCAGCACGGCCGCCAGCGCCAGGTCGAGGTAGGTGAGATGGATCATGTCGCGGCCGCCTCCGCCACCACCCGCCCCGCCTCCAGCCGCAGCCGGCGCCCGGCCACCCGCCCGGCCTGGGCCGGATCGTGGCTCACCCACAGCACCGCGGCGTCGCGGCCGCGGCGATACTCGGCCACCAGCGCCTCCACCCGCTCCACGCTGGCGGCGTCCAGGCTGGCGGTGGGCTCGTCGAGCAGGAGCACCGCCGGGTCGTTGGCCAGCAGCCGCAGCAGGGCCAGGCGCTGCCGCTCGCCGGTGGAGAGGCGGGTAACGCTCCAGAGCCGGGTCTCGGGCCCGAACCCGAGCAGCGCGGCCGCCTCGCCGTCCCAGCGGGCGAAGTGGTCCCCCACCCGATCGGTCCACCAGTGGCTCTCCGCCGGCAGCAGCCCCACCCGCCGCCGCCACTCGGCGGGGACGAAGCCATCCGTGGGCCGGCCGTCCAGGCGGGCGTCGCCCGTGTGGGGGTCGAGATCCGCCAGCGCGCGCAGCAGCAGGCTCTTGCCGCTGCCGGAGGGGCCGCTGAGGCAGACGCACTCGCCGGCGCGGATGGCGAGATCCACCGGCCCCACGTGGCGGGTGGTCAGGCTTTCGATGCGGAAACGTTCCAAACCGGCAGGACTCCCGGGACGGTCAGATTCTCAGGGCGGCGGGGACCCGGACCAGGTCTCCGGGTCGAAACGGCCCTCGCGAAACAGCGCCAGGCACGCGTCCACCGCCTCGGGGGCATAGAGCGTGCCGCGGTACTGTTCCAGTTCCTCCAGCGCCGCGTCAAGACCGCGGGCCGGGCGGTAGGGACGATGGGAGCAGAGCGCCTCCACCACGTCCGCCACCGCCATGATGCGCGCCTCCGGGAGAATCTCCGCGCCGGCCAGCCCCCGGGGATAGCCGGAACCGTCATGGCGCTCCTGGTGCTGCCGGATCATTTCCGCCACGGGCCAGGGGAAGTCGATGCCGCGCACGATCTCGTAGCCCACTTCTGGATGGGTCCGGACCATGCGCATCTCGGTGGGCGACAGGCTGCTGGGACGGTTGAGAATCTCCGCCGGCACGTAGATTTTGCCGATGTCGTGAATCAGTGCGCCCAGGCGCAGCCCCTCCACCCGCTCGGCTTCCATCCCCAGGGCATGACCGATGGCCACCGCCAGGGCGGCCACCCGCTGCTGATGCCCGGCGGTATAGGGATCCCGCTTCTCCACGGTCAGCGCCACCGCCTCGATGGTGCGCACCAGCGCCTCGCGCAGGCGGGCCTCGGAGGCCTGCAGCGCCGCGGTCGCCGCCCGCACCTCGCTGATGTCCTGCACCGTGCCGATGAGGCGGCCATCCGCACCCGGCTGACCATGGGCCTGGACATGGCGCTGATCGCCGTCGGGCAGGCGGATGCGATGCTCAATCCGGTAGGCCCGGCCGCTGTTGTGCGCCGCCACCAGCTCGCGCCGGATGCGGGCCCGATCCGCGGCCGGGACCGACCGGAGCAGCACATCCATTTCCACCACCCGGCCCTCAGCGGGCAGTCCGAACAGCCGCAGCGTCTCCGCCGAGACCACCAACCGGTCACTCTCCGGGTCCCACTCCCAACTGCCCAGGCGGGCAATCCGCTGCGCCTCCGCCAGGCTGGCCTCGCTGCGCCGGAGCGCCGCTTCGGCTTCCCGGCGCTCGCTGATGTCGCGGGCCAGCGAGAGGATCAGGGCCTGCCCCCCCAGCTCAAAACGGTGGGCGCTGATCTCCACCGGGATCCGGCTGCCGTCGCGGGCCACGTGCCGGGACTCGAACAGGGCCGATCCGGTCCGTTCCAGCGTCTTCATCACCTCCGCAACGCTGCCGGCCTGGTCCGGGTCGTCGATATCCGCCGGCCCCATCCCGAGCAGCTCCTCCCGACTGTAGCCCAGCACCGCCAGTGCCCGGTCATTGACCTCCAGGAACCGTCCCGGGCTCCCGTCGGCCTCCACGCCGTGGAGGAAAATGGCGTCATTGGCGCTGTTGAACAGGCGCCGGAAACGCTCCTCGCTTTCGCTCAGGCGCAGTTCGGCATCGCGGCGGCGCAGCGTTCCGGCGATGACGTCCCCGGCCGTCACCAGCAGGGCCCGGTCCTCTTCCGCCCAGCCCTCGATCCGGGCCGGGTTCACCAGCCCGAGCGCGCCCAGCTGGTTTCCGCCCCTGCTCAACGGGACGCACAACAGGCTGCGCACACCGTGCCGGTCCAGCAACTGCCGCTCCACCTGGGCGGGGGGCGGGAGCTCCTCCGGCACCCTTATCCGCACCGGCTGCCGGGCGCGCAGCCGCCCGGCCAGCCAGGGCAGCATCGCCAGCGGCAGGCCGGCAAGGGTCTCCGGCGAACGGTCCCGGCCCGCCGCCCACCAGCCGTGGGCCTCGCTGATGCGATCATCGGCGTCGATCATGGCCACGAACACCCCCTCGGCGGCCGCAAAGCCGCCGAGCCGGCCCAGGGCCGCGGTCACTTCCGCCTCCACCCCGCGGCTGCCGACGGCGATGAAGCGGGTGGCCAGCTCGGCGATGAGCGATTCGAATTCCAGCCGCTGCTGGAGCGCCGCCCGGGCGTCGCGCTCACTGGTGACATCCACCATCACGTGGACCCGCAACAGATGGCCGGCCGGGTCGGGCTGGGCAAACGCCCGCGAGATGAACACCTCGCCACTCTCCAGCTCCACCTCCTCCTCCTCCAGCCCGCTGCCGGTCATGGCCCGGGAACAGGACGCCAGCGGTCCCTCCCCGCGCGGAAACACCTCCCAGTAGGGCAGGCCCCGGAGCCGTTCGGCGGGCAGGCCGGATCGCTCCTCGTAGGCCCGGTTGAAGCGCAGCAGCCGGCCGTCCCGGTCATGGATGAAAATCGGATCGCCGATGGTGTTGAAGGCGGCATTCCACTCGTGACGCGCCACCTCCACCCGCCGGTGGGTCTCCTCCAGGGAGGCGAGCGCCTGCGCCAGCTCCGTCGTGCGCTCGTGCACCCGCTGCTCCAGGGTGTCGCGCGCCTCGCGCAGGGCCGCCTCCGATCCGCGCAGCCGGCGGTAGAGGCGGACAATCCAGGCATTGGCGGCGCCGAGGACGACCAGCATCAGGAGCACCAGCAGCAACCAGTGACCGTACTGGCGCAATACATCACCGAAGCGCACCCGGCCCAGGTCCCGGTAGGGCCCCAGCTTCAGCTCCCGCAGCAGCTCGTGCACCGGCTGGTAGTTCTGCGGCACGGCCCAGCCGCCGATGTGGGCGGCCTGCGCCGCCGGCTCCTCCGGGTCGAGCTGCAGCAGCGCCACCGCCACTGCATGGGTCAGGGATTCGGGCGTCTCGCGCAGACTCGCGAAGGGCCACTCGGGATAGAGCCGGGTGCTGACCCGGTAGGGAAAGCCGGGGAATTCCCGCGCGGCGATTACCTTGAACGACTCGCTGCGGATGCGGCCCTCGGCGGCCATGCGCTCGAGGGTGTCGGTGCGCACGGTCCCGGCGTCCACCGTGCCGTCCGCCACCGCCTGCACCACCGCATCGTGGGTGCCGAGGAAAAGCAGCTGGGCGAAATCGGCGGCCGGATCGACGCCCGCGGCAACCAGTTCCCGCAGCGCCGCCTGCCAGCCGCCGAGGGAAGTCTCGTCCACCGCCGCGAAACGCCGGCCGCGCAGATCGGCGAGCTGGTTCAGGTCCGCGCGATCCGCGCGGGTGAAGAGCACCCCGCCGAAGCAGGGGCAGCCCCGCGTCTCCCCCGGGCCGACGAGGGTGGCGATACGCCCCGCGCCGTAGGCGGCTTCCAGCTCCACGTAGATGGCCGGGTTGGCCAGCACGAATTCCACCTCCGCCGCCGCCACCGCCGCCTTGATGTCATGGAAACCGAGGGGAACGATCGTGAAGCGGTAGCCGGGAATGCGCGTACCGAGATAACCGGCCAGCGGTCCCCAGCGGGCCAGTGTGGTGTGATCGCCGCGCTTGGCCAGCACCCCGATGCGCACCGTCTCCGGGACCTGCTGCGCCGGCAGCCAGGCCGGCAGCCACAGCGCGCCCAGCAGCAGGAGCAGGAGCCACGGCCGCCGGCCCCCCGTCGCGCCGGCCCGGCTCATGCCAGGTCCAGGGGCAGGCCGCCGGCGGGGCGGTCCGGCCGTGCCCCCTTCCCGTCCGGCCCCGCCCCGGTCTCGTCCCCCGTGTCGAACCGGAAGCCCCGGTCCCGGAACAGCGCCAGGCACACATCCACGGCGCGGGCATCGAACCAGCGCCCCCGCATCTCCTCCAGGTGGGCCAGGGCCACATCGATGCCCTGTCCGGGACGGTAGGGGCGGTCGGAGGACATGGCCTCCACCACGTCTGCCACGGCGAGGATGCGCGCCTCGGGCAAGATCGCCTCGCCCACCAGGCCGAGCGGGTAGCCGCTGCCGTCCAGCCGCTCGTGGTGCTCGCGCACCATCCGCGCCACCGGCCACGGCAGATCGGCATCGCGCAGGATTTCGTAGCCCAGCTCGGAGTGCTCGCGGATGAGCTCGAACTCCAGCTCGGTGAGCCGGCCGGGGCGGCTGAGCAGTTCCGCCGGCAGGGCGACCTTGCCGATGTCGTGGACCAGCCCGCCCAGGCGGATGCCGTCCACCTGCTTTTCCGGCAGGCCCATTTGCCGGGCCATCGCCACCGCCAGCTGGGCCACCCGCTGCTGATGGCCGGCCGTGTAGGGATCGCGCTTCTCCACCGTGGCCGCCACCAGCCGGATGGTCTCCTCAAGGGCCGTGTACAGGCGCCGGGCGCCCTGCTCATGCTCGGTGATGTCGAGCCCCTGGGCGATTGTGGCCCGCTCGGCGCCGCCGGGCTCACCGATGTTGGCGGAGTTCCACAGCACGGAATGCTCCGCGCCGGCACGGCTCACCAGGGTCAGGCCCTCGCCGCGCAGATCCTCGCCCGCCATGGCCCGGCGGATGCGCTCCAGCTGGGCGGCGCGCAGGGAGGCGGGGAAGAACCGCTCCAGGGGCTGCCCCAGGCACTCGTCGTCGGTATAGCCGGTGAGGTCCCGGAAGCCCTTGTTCACCCGGGTGAGGCGGCGCCCGGCGTCCCACACCAGGATGGGAGCGCTGGCATGGCGGAACAGGGCCTCGAGGTAGTCGCGGGTCTTGTGCAGCTCCTGCTCCACCCGGGCCTCGTTGGTGACATCCAGGGCCATGCCGTGGATATGCAGCAGGTAGCCCCGGTCATCGAAGTGGCCGCGCAGGGAGTGCATGACCGTCCTCGCCGTTCCGTCGGCCGCCAGCAGCCGCAGCTGCCGGGGCGGGGCGCTGCCCGCGGCCTGCACCCGCCGGACCTGCTCCTCCAGGACGGCCCGATCCTCGGGCACCACCAGGTCGTTGAGGTTCATCCCGCCCACGAACGCGCCGTGGCTCCGGCCCAGCAGCCCGGACAGGGTGGCATTGGCCTCCTGGATGCGGCCGTCGGGCAGGAGGGTGTGATAGCCGCAGGGCGCCTGGTCGTAGAGGGCGCGGTACTTGTTCCGGGAAGCCTCCAGCGCCGCCTGGGAGAAGTTGCGGGTGACGGCGGTGGCGAACACCACCCCTAGCATGCCGACGATCTCCTGGTCCGCGATGGTGTAGTCGCGCTCCTTGTTGGCCAGGGCGATCATCCCCACCACCCGGCCCCCGTAGCGACAGGGCACCCCCAGGAAGCGGCGGATGGGCAGATGGCCGGGCGGGGTGCCCACACTCGCCGGGTGGGAGAAGGGGTCGTTGGCGATGAGCGGCACCCCGCTTGCCAGCACGTGGCCGCCGAGCCCCCCGGGCTTCTCGAACACCAGTGTCTTTCCCTCCACGCCGCACTGGGCGAAGATGTCCCGGGTCATGGTCGGGGCGGTCAGGAAGCCGGTCTCGGGATCGAGGTAGCCGACGAAGCCGAACTCGCTGTCGGTGAAGTAGAGGCTGTTTTCCAGCACCCGGTCGCAGAGCGCGTCGATGCCGGGCGTGTCTGCGATCGACTCCAGCGCCGCCGCGAGTCCCGCGGGAGGCTCGTCCACCCCGGGAGCCTCCGCAGCCGGCCGGGAGCCGAACCGGCCCAGGGCCGCGCCGAGGTGTGCGGCCATCCCCTGCAGCAGCGTGAGGGCCGGCCCGTCAAACCCCTCGCCGGCGGGGGGTACGGCCAGCAGGATGCCGCCACCACCCGCCAGCGGCGCATAGGCGGCCGCCATGACCCCGAGATGCGCCTCCAGGTCGCTGCGCCGGCAGTCCGTACGGCTGCTGTAGTCGGGCACGTGGACCAGGCGGCCCGAGCGCAGGGCGCGTGCCGCGGCCAGCTCCCCGGGCAGGTGGGGGGCGAGCACCTTGTCGCTGGCCCCCTCCATGCCGAAGGAGAGGCGGACCACCAGCGCCCCGTCCGCATCCACCAGGCAGACCGCGCCCAACGCCGCAGGCAGGCGCTCAACCGCCTCCAGCGTGGCGACCATGCCTTCCATGGGCCGGCTGCAGACCGCGAGGGTCTGTTCCAGGTCCTCGAGCAGGTTGCCCCGAGGCCCGTTTGACAACGCCTCTATGCCCAACTGTTTACCCTCAGTTGCCACAGGGTTAAGCATAGGCCAGTGACGCGCGCCTGCCCGGAAGAAGTTCGCACTCCCGACGCCGGAACGTAGAATGGCCGGAACCGCCCCCCAGAGGCGCTCAACCGACAGGAGAACTGCAATGACCGAACCCGTGGTGACCCAGAAGCATCCCTACGCCCTGGAACTGGAGGCCGGCACCTACTGGTGGTGCGCCTGCGGACGCTCCGGGAGCCAGCCCTTCTGCGACGGCTCCCACAAGGGCACGGGGCTCGCGCCGGTGGAGCTCAGGCTCGAGGAGAAGACCAGGGTCTGGCTGTGCGGCTGCCGCCACAGCGGCAGGAAGCCCCACTGCGACGGGACCCACAAGAGCCTGTGAGGGGTGTTCCGTGTTCTGTGTTCCGTGTTCCGTGTTCCGTGAGTGCGTGAGTGCGTGAGTGCGTGAGTGCGTGAGTGCGTGAGTGCGATGGTGCCCTGCACCCTTATCCCTGCACCCTTATCCCTTCACCCTGTTCCTCAGTAGCCCCGCAGCCAGCGCGGGCGCAGCCCCACGGCGCCCGCGCCGGCCGCCTCGATCCGGGCCAGCAGCCGCTCCCGGTCCGCCGGCAGGGTGCCGGCCAGCGGCAGGGCGTTGGAGGCGTGGTTGGAGCGGAAGATGACCGGCTGCGGCGGCGCCAGCCCGGCCACCAGCCGCGCCTGCTCGGCGAGTATGCCGGCGTCGTCCTGCCACTCGAAGTCCGGCCCGAACCGTTCCAGGAACTCCGCCTCCACCTCCGGGGCGAGACCCAGCTGCAGGGTGGAGAGGTAGGTCAGCGGCACCCCGTTGACCAGCTCCAGGGTGGCGTCGATGTGGTGCTCCCAGTGGCGCCGTCCGCCCAGGCCCAGGATAACCGTGGCCGAGACCTTCATCCCCGCCGCCGCGGCCTTCTCCAGCCCCGCGGCCATCCCCCGCGGGGTCGCCCCCTTCACGATGCGCCGGAGCAGGTCGGGCGAGCCCGTCTCGATGCCGTAGTAGAGCAGCGTCAGGCCGGCCGCACGCAGGGCTTCGAGCTCCCCGGCGCTCTTTCGCAGCAGGTTCGCCGGCAGGGCGTAGCTGGAGACCCGCGCCAGCCGCGGGAAGCGCTCCCGGAGGTGGGCGATGAGGGCCAGCAGGTGGCCGGTGGGCAGGGCCAGGGCGTCGCCGTCGGCCAGGAACACCCGCCGCGCCTCCGGAAACGCGGCGGCGAGCCGGTCGATATCGGCACCCACCTCCGCCAACGGCCGCTCCACGTAGGACTTGCCCTTGTACATGGAGCAGAAGGTGCAGCGGTTGAAGCTGCAGCCCAGGGTCGCCTGCACGATGACGTTGTCGCCCTCGGAAGGGGGGCGATAGAGGGGCATGTCGTAGAAGTCGAGGAAATTCATCGGTCGAGTTTAGTGCACTGCTTCACTCCTGGAGGCACCTTCAGCGAGGCGCCGGCCGGTCAGATGCAAGGCGCGCTTGCGCAGGAAGGGCAGGCCCACTTTCAAGCAGGCGCAACGCCGCAGATGGCCGGCCGGCGCCTCGCCCGCAGGGAGCCCCCCGAAAGCGCCATGACCGCGTTGCAGCGCTGGACAAGGGAAGCGACCATTGCCTGCGCGCCGCGCCTTGTCCTGACGCTCTCGGGGAGGCTCTGAAAGTACCTCCAGGAGTGAAGCAGTACACTAGCACTGCTTGCGGCAGCGCACCAACGCACCAACGCACCAACGCACCAGGACGGTGCGCGAAGGATCCCGCCACGCACAAAAACGGAGCCTTCCCCACGGCCTCCGCACGCTGACGGTGCACATGGAGACCATGGAACGTCATTTGCAGAGCAGGCTCACCTGGACTGACGGCCGCAGGAAGCGCCGCCCAATTCCCTGCTGGAGATCGGCAACACCATGCATATCGACGACACCCTCAGCTTCGTTCTGGCCGGCGGCATCGGTTCGCGCCTGGCCCCGCTGACCGGCGACCGGGCCAAGCCGGCCGTGCCCTTCGGCGGCAAGTACCGCATCATCGACTTCACCCTCGCCAACTGCCTGCACTCGGGATTGCGCCGGGTGCTGGTGCTGACCCAGTACAAGTCCCACTCGCTGCAGAAGCACCTGCGCGACGGCTGGTCCATCTTCAACCCGGAGCTGGGCGAGTACATCACCCCGGTGCCGCCGCAGATGCGCACCGGGGAGCGCTGGTACGCCGGCACCGCCGACGCCATCTACCAGAACCTCTACCTGGTGGAGCGCAGCGGCGCCCGCCACACGCTCATCCTCTCGGGCGACCACATCTACCGCATGGACTACGCCGCCCTGCTCGATTTCCACCGCGCCCATGGCGGGGTGGCGACGGTGGCCTGCATGGAGGTGGGCACCGACGAGGCCCGCTCCTTCGGGGTCATGACCGTGGACGGCGACCACCGCATCACCGCCTTCACCGAGAAACCGCCGCAGCCGCAGTCCCTGCCGGACCGGCCCGGCCGCGCGCTGGTCTCCATGGGCATCTACGTCTTCGACACCGAGCGGCTGATGGAGGAGCTGACCCTCGACCAGGGGCGGGGCGATTCCAGCCACGACTTCGGCCGCGACATCCTGCCGCGGCTCATCGGCGGGCAGCCGGTCTACGCCTACCCCTTCGGCGGCGAAACCGGCCGGGTCAGCCCCGATCGCTACTGGCGCGACGTGGGAACGCTCGACTCCTACTACCGGGCCAACATGGACCTGCTGGAGCCGGTGCCGCCGCTCAACCTCTACCAGCGGGACTGGAACATCCGCAGCTACAGCCGCCAGTGCCCGCCCTCGCGCACCGTGCCCGGAGAGTCCGGCACCGAGGGCATCAGCATCAACGCCATCGTCGCCTCCGGGGTGGTCATCGCCGGCGGCAGCGTGCAGCACTCCATCCTCTTCCCCGAGGTCACCGTCGGCGACGAGTCCCACGTGGAGGACAGCATCCTGTTCGACAACGTCCGGGTGGGGCGCCGGGTACGGCTGCGCAACTGCATCGTCGACAAGCACGTGACCATCCCCGACGGGGAGAGCATCGGCTACGACCGCGAACGGGACGCCGAACGCTTCACCGTCTCCCCCGGCGGGGTGGTGGTGGTGCCGAAGGGCTACCGGTTCGGGTGAGATCCGGCAACCGGGCAGCCCGCGGGGACGCCGGCCCCTAGCGGTAGAACAGCCACACCACCGCCAGGGCGATGGCGTTGCCGGCGGCATGGACGGCCATGCCGGGCAGGAGGCTGCGGAAGCGTTCGAATGCCCATGCCAGCACCAGCCCGCTCCAGAACACGGTGAGGAAGCCGGTGAGGGAGTGGAGGTGCAGCAGGCTGAAGACCGCGGCGGTGGCCAGGGCGGCGGCTCCGGGCCCGCGGCGCGCGCGCAGGGCGGCGTAGGCCAGGCCGCGGAAGCCCAGCTCCTCGAACAGGGGCGACCAAGCCAGGGCATCCACCGCCGCCAGGGCGAAGGCGGCATCGTCGGCCCAGATCCAGCGCTCGTGCAGACCCTCGGCCCAGTGGGGCCCGATGCCCAGCCAGCCGCAGGTCCAGCTGATGAGGATCGCCCCGCCCCATTCCAGCGCCGCCAGCGCCAGCGCCGCGCGCAGCAGCCCGGCGACGCCCGCGCCCTCCAGCGTCAGGCCGAAGGCGGCCCTGAAGCCGAGGCCCCGCGGGCGCAGCAGGTGGCGGTGCAGCAGCCAGAGCAGGGGCAGGGAGGCCAGCAGGGTGCTCCATTGCGCCAGGGGGTTGGGATGCAGCAGCGAGCCCGGCAGCAGGCTGGCCGTGAGCAGAATCAGCACCCCCAGCGCACCGGCCCGGACCGCCACCGCCAGCCCGGTGGCCGGCTCCCAGGGCGGGTCCAGGGCCGCGGCGCGCCAGCGCGGGAGCGGCCGGCCGCGGCCCGTCCGGGCCAGCACCACCAGGCCGGCGCCCAGCAGGGCCGCCGTGGCCGCGGCGATGGCCAGTGTCCGCAGGCGCCACTGGGCGCCGAAGGCGGCCAGGCGCCGCGCGGCGCGGGCCGCCATCTCCGGCTCCCCCGCCTTCTCCCCCACCCTCAGGCGCAGCCGGTCGGCCGCCCAGCCCAGCGGCAGCTGGCGCAGGGCCTGGGCCACCCCCACCGGGATGCCCTGGCCCGATCCCGGGCCATAGGCGTAGGCCACTCCCGCGCAGACGATATCCGCGTCCGGGCCGTCGCAAAGCGTCTCCAGGGCCGCGCCCAGCGCCCCGGGGTCGCCGCGCTCGGCCACCAGCACCAGCAGCCGGCCCTGGGTGTTCTGCAGCGCCCAGGAGGTGGCCGCCTCCGGGTGGGCGCGAAAGTAACCGAGCAGTTCCCGGTAGGCGCCCTCCACCTCCGCGCGCACCTGTTCCGGTGTGCCGAACAGGAGCCGGTAGAGGCCCCGCTCCCAGCCCCGCGCCGCCTCGAACCCCTCGTAGAAGGTGAGGTGGCGCTCCATCACCCGGCCGGCGGACTCCGCCGGATAGGTGAGCTGGGCCAGCTCGGGAATGCGCACGGACTGCAGCCAGCTGAAGCCGGCGAAGAGCAGCAGCAGCGCCGCCGTGACCAGGGTCACCCAGCCGCGGAAGAGCCGCACGGGCGGCAGGGCGGTGAGCGGGGAGGGTTCGGGCGGGGGCATGGCGCCTCGGGAGTTGCCTGACTGGGCTTCACCATTGATGGCACAGCTTGGGCGTTGGCGCCACTGCTATGCTCAGGGTAGGCGCCGCCACCGGTATGAGGAGGATTTGCCGATGCCCGCGAACCATGCCCCTGGAGCGATGGGGAGGGCCTCCATGCGCCTGGCCCGGGGTTGCCTGCTGCTGGCCGCGCTGGCGGGCGCCGGGGCCGGGGCCGCCGACCCGGCGGCGCAGCGCGCCGCCATGGTGCGGATCGTGGCGGAGGATGTCCGTGCCAGCGCGGACTACCTGGGCACCGATCGGCTCGACCCGCGGGTGCTCGATGCGCTCGGCCGGGTCCCGCGCCACGCCTTCGTGCCGCCCGCAGAGCGCGATCAGGCCTACGAGAACCGGCCGCTGCCCATCGGCTGGGGCCAGACCATCTCCCAGCCCTACATCGTGGCGGTGATGACCCACCTGCTGGCGCTGGAGCCGGGCGACCGGGTGTTCGAGCTGGGCACCGGGTCCGGCTACCAGGCGGCGATCCTGGCCGAGCTGGGCGCGGAGGTCTTCACCATGGAGATTATCGAGCCGCTGGGCGAGCGGGCGGCCGCGACCCTGCAAGAGCAGGACTATGCCGCCGTTTCGGTCCGGGTGGGGGACGGCTACGACGGCTGGCCCGGGCGGGCGCCCTTCGATGCCATCATCGTCACCGCCGCCGGCGACCACGTGCCGCCGCCCCTCGTCCAGCAGCTCCGGCCCGGGGGGCGGCTGGTGATGCCCGTGGGCAGCCGCTTCCTGACCCAGCAGCTCACCCTGGTGGAGAAGGGCGAGGACGGCGGCCTCAGCAGCCGGGCGCTGCTTCCGGTGCAATTCGTGCCCCTCACCGGGGGGCACTGAACCGGGCACCATGCCCCGGCATCCCGCCAGCGCAGCCCGCACCGCAACGCCCTGGGCCGCCGTGGCGCTGCTCTCGGGCGCGGCGCTGGCCTACGAGGTGCTGCTGACCCGGCTGTTCGCCCTCATCCAGTGGCACCACTTCGCCTACATGGTCATCAGCCTGGCGCTGCTCGGCTACGGCATCAGCGGCACCCTGCTGGAGCTCGCGGGGGGCTGGCTGCGGCGCCACTTCGGCGCCGCCTTCGCCGCCGGCGCGGCGGGTTTCGGCCTCACCGCCGTGGGCGGCTTCCTCGCCGCCCAGCGGCTGCCCTTCAACCCCCTGGAGCTGGCCTGGGATCCCCGCCAGGCGCTGCTCCTGCCGGCCATCTACCTGCTGCTCGCCCTGCCGTTCCTGTGCGCCGCCACCGCCGTGGGGCTCGCGCTGTGGCACTGCCGCGGGGCGGTGCACCGTCTCTACGCGGCCGACCTGCTCGGCGCCGGCGCCGGCGCCATGGGCGTGGTGGCGCTGCTGGGCTGGCTGGAACCGGCGCGGGCGCTGGTGGCGGTCGGGGCGCTGGGACTGCTCTCCGCGGCGCTCGTACCCGGGCTCGGCCGTGCCCGCCCGGCGCTGCCCCTGCTGGCGCTGGGGCTCCTGCTCACGCCCGCAGCCTGGATCACCCTTCTGCCCTCCCCCTACAAGGATCTCAGCCAGGCGCTGGCCATCGTCGGCGCGGAGCCGCTCCTGCATGCCCACGGTCCCCTGGGCGTAATCGACGTGGTGGCCAACCGCCGCGTGCCGCTGCGCTCCGCCGCCGGGCTCAGCCTCGCCGCTCCCGACCGGCCCGCGGAGCAGCTGGCCCTGTTCCTGGACGGCGATGCCCTCGGGGCGGTGAACCGGCTGCAGGGAGCGCCCGCGTCCGCCGCCTGGCTCGACTGGGTTCCCACCGCCCTGCCCTACCACCTCCTCGCCGCGGCCGGTACCGGCGCGCCGCGGGTGCTGGTGCTGGGGGCCGGCGGCGGCACCGAGGTGCTGCAGGGCCTGCAACAGGGCGCGGCCACCGTGGATGCGGTGGAGCTCAACCCCCAGCTGGTGGAGCTGATGGAGAACCCGCTCGCCGCCTTCAACGGCGGGCTCTACCAGCGGCCCGGGGTGCGGGTGCACGTGGGCGAGGCCCGGGGCTTCGTGACCCGCAGCCGCGCGCGCTGGGACCTCGTCCAGCTGGCCCTGCTGGACGCCTTCAGCGTCGGCTCCGCCGGCCTGCACGCCCTCAGCGAGAGCTACCTCTACACGGTGGAGGCCTTCGCCGGCTACCTCGACCACCTGGCCCCCGGCGGCTACCTCGCCCTCACCCGCTGGCTGCGCCTGCCGCCCCGCGACAGCCTCAAGCTGCTCGCCACCGCCGCCGCGGCGCTGGAGCGGGCGGGCGTGGCGGACCCCGGGACCCGCCTGGCCCTCATCCGGGGCTGGAACACCGCCACCCTGGTGGTGAAGAACGGACCGCTGGAGCCGGCGGACATCGCCGCGCTGAAGGCATTCTGCCGCAGCCGCGGCTTCGATCCCGCCTGGTACCCGGGCATGGCGGCGGGTGAGGCCAACCGCGCCCACCGCCTGCCCCAACCCTATCTCCACCAGGGCGCCGTGGCGCTGCTGGGACCGCAGCGCGCGGCGTTCATGGACCGCTACCCCTTCCTGCTGCGCCCGGCCAGCGACGACCGGCCCTACTTCTTCCACTTCTTCCGCTGGCGGGCCCTGCCCCACTGGCTGGAGCAGCGGGCCAATGCCGGCGCGGCCCAGCTGGAGTGGGGCTACCTGGTGCTGGTGGCCACCCTGGCCCAGGCCCTGCTGGCGGGGATCGCGCTGGTCATCCTCCCGCTGACCCTGCGCCGGCGCCGCGACCCGCCGCCGCCCGGATTGCGCTGGCGGGTGCTGGTCTACTTCGGCGCGCTGGGGCTCGGCTTCCTGCTGCTCGAGATCGCCTTCATCCAGAAGCTGGTGCTGTTCCTGGCCCATCCCCTCTACGCACTGACCGTGGTGCTGGCCGGCTTCCTGGTCTTCGCCGGCCTGGGCAGCGCCGCCGCGGGGCGGATCGGCGGCGGCCGCCGGGTCATGTCCCGGGCCATGGCGGTGCTGGTGGCAGTGGCGGTGGGGGAGCTGGCGCTGCTGGGCTGGCTCGGCGGCTGGCTGGCGGGGCTGCCGGAAGGGCTGCGCATCCTCGCGGCGCTGGGACTGGTGGCGCCGCTCGGCATCGCCATGGGCGTCCCCTTCCCCCAGGGCCTGGCGCAGCTGCAGTCACTGGCCCCGGGGCTCGTCCCCTGGGCCTGGGCCATCAACGGCTGCGCCTCGGTGGTGAGCGCCGCGCTGGCCACCGTGCTGGCCATGGCCTGGGGGTTCACGGCGGTGGTGATACTGGCGCTGGGGTGCTACCTGGCGGCGCTGGCAGCCTGGCCGCGCCTGGCGCGATGACGGGTCCGCAACGCCGGCGTCCCGCCTGAGCGCAGGGCCCGCGCTACGGTTGGAGCGCTGTTCCGGATGGACCCGGCAGGTGCTGGCCGAGCTCGCTCCAGACCGCGGCCGGCTGGGGCATGGCGAGATAGTGGCCCTGCAGCAGGGGGCAGCCGTGCTGGGTCAGGAACGCCAGCTGGCCGGCATTCTCCACTCCCTCGGCCACCAGCCACAGGCCCAGCTCCCGGGCCAGGTGGATGATGCCGGTGGCGATGGCGGCATGCTCCCCGTTGGCCGGCAGCTCGCGCACCAGCGCCCGATCCAGCTTCAGGCCGTCGATGGGCATGCGGCGCAGCTGCGCCAGCGAGGTCATGCCACTGCCGAAATTGTCCAGCACCACCCGCACACCCAGCCCCCGCAGGTGCTGCAGGGTGGCCGCCGCCGACTCGGAGAGCTGGGCCTCGGTCAACTCCAGGGCGAGGCGCTCCGGCGCCAGGCCGCTCAGGCCCAGGGCGGCTTCCACGTCGGCGGACAGTTCGGCGGGCTCCAGCAGCTGCCGCGGCGCGAGGTTCACCGCGATCCGATCCAGTGACCGGCCGGCCTGCTCCCAGCTCACCGCCTGGCGGCAGGCTTCCCTCAGCACCCAGCGCCCCAGGTCGCGGATGAGGCCGATCTCCTCGGCCACCGCCAGGAATCGGTCCGGTCCCACCAGGCCCTCGAGGGGGTCGTCCCAGCGCAGCAGGGCCTCGAAACCGCTGATCCGCCAGTCGCCGGCGTGGACCTGGGGCTGGTAGAGGAGCCGGAAGCGATCCTGCGCCAGGCCGGCCTGCAGCCGCCGTTCCAGTCCGATCCGCTGGTAGGCGCTCTCGCGCAGCGCGGCACCGAAGAACACATGCCGGCCCCGTCCCTGTGACTTGGCCTGGTACATGGCCATGTCCGCGCAGCGCAGCAGCGTTTCGGCATCGCGGGCATCATCCGGGTAGAGGGCGATGCCCACGCTGGCGCTGATGAACAGTTCCCGGCCTTTCGCCTGCAGCGGCGCCTCCAGGCTCGCGGCAATCTTCTCCGCCACCCGGGCGGCGCGGCCCCGTTCGTCCACCTCGCTCAGCACCACGCAGAACTCGTCGCCCCCGAGGCGGGCCACGGTATCGGTCTTGCGCACGCACTCCCCGATACGCTCTCCCACTCCGGCGAGCAGCGCGTCACCCACCGGGTGGCCGTGCTGATCGTTGACCTGCTTGAAGCGATCCAGGTCGAACAGCAGCAGCGCCGCACGCTGACCGCTCCGATCCGCCACGGCCATGGCCTGGCCCAGCCGGTCCCAGAACAGGTTCCGGTTCGGCAGCCCGGTGAGGGGATCGTGGTGGGCCAGCCGCTGCAGGCGGTGCTCGTTCTCCTTCATCCCGGTGATATCGCTGAACAGCCCCACGTAGTGGGTCAGCTCGCCGGCCTCGTTGCGCACCGCGTTGATGGTCAGCCACTTGGGATAGATCCGTCCATCCTTGCGCCGATCCCAGACCTGTCCCTGCCAGCTGCCGCGAGCGTGCAGCGACTCCCACATGGCGCGGTAGAAGGACTCGTCGTGGCGGCCGGATTTCATCAGGTTGGGCTTGTTCCCGATGGCCTCCTCGGCGCTGTAGCCCGTGATCTGGGTGAAGGCGGGGTTGACGTGGATGATGGTGGCGTCGGGCCGGGTGATGAGCACCGCCTCGCTGGCGGACTCCAGCACCTTGCTGGCCAGCAGCAGTCGCTCCTCGGCCAGGCGCCGCTCGCTCACCTCCTCGCGCAGGGTCAGGTTGGCCGCCTCCAGCGCCGCCGTGCGCTCCCTGACCCGCGCCTCCAGCGCACTGCGGGCGGCCTGCAGGCGCCCGGCCAGGCGATCGAGGGTCGAGTCCAGCTCCGCGAACTCCCCGCCGCCGGACAGCGGCACTCCGGGCTCGAGGTTTTCGCAGGAGATCGCTTCCAGCTGGCATCGCAGCCGGCCCAGGGGCACGGTGATGGAACGGCTTACCACCCAGCCCGCGCTCAGCAGCACCAGGGTAAGCACGGCGATCCCCAGGTCACGCCAGCGGCGCAGCTGTCCGGCCCGGGTATCGGTGGCGGCACCGACCTCGCGGGCCAGCCGGTTTACCCCCTCCAGCAGGATTCGGGTTCCAGCCTCCGCATCGGCACGCCGGGCCCGGTAGGCCTCCACGGCGGCCACCAGCGCCCGGCTCGCCTCGCGCAGGTCCGGAGCGGCATCGATGGCATCCAGCAGGGGGATGGCGGCCTGCTCCCAGGCCGCCACGGCCTGGTGCGCCAGCAGGGTGTCCCGGGTCAGCGTCCACAACGCTTCCCGCCGTCCCTCCGGCACGAGCCCTTCTCTCCCGGCCAGGGCATCGCGGAAGCTTGCGGCGGCGGCATCCAGGCGCGCTCCGGCGTCGGCCAGACGGGCCTGATCACGGAACCACCGTTGATACGCGGAGGACAGTTCGGGACGTCGGTGGGCGGCGGCGGGGGCCACGCTGACGGCATCGAGCGCCGCCCCCACCGCCTTCGGATCGGCGGGCGGCTCATCCGTCGCGAGCGCCCCCTGGAGTGCGGTGATGTCCCGCAACAGCCGCGCCTCGTCCTGGTACAGCCGATCGAGGCGTTCGAGGGCGACCGCCATTCCCACCACGCCGGCAGCGGCCAGCACGACCAGCAGTGACAATCGCGGCGCGATCCTCACGGGACCCTCCCCACCCGCGGGCGGGTGGGACCGGGCACGTGGTGGAGGCGGCCAAGCCGCCCGTGCCAGGCCATGGGTGCATCTCCAGTCAGGCAGGCGCCCCATGGCAGGCCGCGGGGCGCGTTTCTTGTTACTCGCGGGATTCTCGCCGTCCCGTGACAACCTGCCCGCCGCCATCACGGCGATGTCCGACGGGGTTACTAGAGAATAGACCGTGAGAGGCGGTATCCATGCGTGAACCCCGTCACAGAAACGAAGGCGGGCGCCCGCAGGCGCCCGCCATGTTCCTCCCTGAACGGATTGCGAACTACTTGGCGCCGCGGCTGCCGACGAACTCGGGGTAGGCCTCCAGACCGCACTCGCCGATATCCACGCCCTCGTACTCCTCCTCCTCGCTGACGCGGATGCCCATGATGAGCTTGATGACGAACCAGACCACCAGCGAGGTGCCGAACACCCAGGCGAAGATGGTGCCGAGACCGGTCAGCTGGGCCCCGAGGGTGGCGTCGCCGTTGGACAGGGTCACGGCGATGAGGCCCCACATGCCCACCACGCCGTGCACCGAGATGGCGCCCACCGGGTCGTCGATCTTCAGCTTGTCGAGGGTGATGATGGAGAACACCACCAGCACGCCGCCGACCGCGCCGATGGCCGTGGCCAGCAGCGGGGCGGGAGTGAGCGGCTCGGCGGTGATGGCCACCAGGCCCGCCAGGGCGCCGTTGAGCGCCATGGTCAGGTCGGCCTTGCCGAACAGGATGCGGGCGGTGATGAGCGCCGCCACCACGCCGCCGGCCGCGGCCATGTTGGTGTTGACGAACACCATCGCCACCGCGTTGGCCTCGGCCACGTCGGAGACCTTGAGCTCGGAGCCGCCGTTGAAGCCGAACCAGCCCAGCCAGAGGATGAAGGTGCCGAGGGTCGCCAGCGGCAGGTTGGCGCCGGGGATGGCGTGGATCTCGCCGTTGGGGCCGTACTTGCCCTTGCGCGCGCCGAGCAGGAGCACGCCCGCCAGGGCCGCGGCCGCACCCGCCAGGTGCACCACGCCGGAACCGGCGAAGTCGAGGAAGCCGAGCTCGTCGAGGAACCCGCCGCCCCACTTCCAGTAGCCCTGCACCGGGTAGATGAAGCCGGTCATGACCACGGCGAAGAGCAGGAAGGCCCACAGCTTCATGCGCTCGGCCACCGCGCCGGAGACGATGGACATGGCCGTGGCCACGAACACCACCTGGAAGAAGAAGTCCGCCAGGGTGGAGTAGTAGGGCGCGTCATCGCCGCCGGCCAGCACCGCCTCGACGGTGTTGTCGTCGCCGATGAGGAAGCCCAGCCCGGGAATGACCGAGCTGATGCCGTCACCGTACATGATCTGGTAGCCCACCAGCAGGTACATGATGCTGGCGATGGCGAACAGCACGATGTTCTTGGTCAGGATCTCGGCGGTGTTCTTCGACCGCACCAGGCCCGCCTCGAGCATGGCGAAGCCCGCCGCCATCCACATGACCAGGGCGCCTGACATCAAGAAGTAGAAGGTGTCGAGCGCGTAACTGAGTTCTTTGATCGCTTCCACTGTAATTTCCTCCAAACGTCTGGGAGCTTCGTGGGGCGCTGGTTACAGCGCCTCCGTTCCGGTTTCGCCGGTGCGGATGCGCACCACCTGTTCCAGCGCGGCCACGAAGATCTTGCCGTCGCCGATCTTTCCCGTCCGGGCGGCGCCCGAGATGGCCTCGATGACCTGGTCCACCTGCGCGGCCGGGACCGCCACCTCCACCTTCACCTTGGGCAGGAAGTCCACCACGTACTCCGCCCCGCGGTAGAGCTCGGTGTGACCCTTCTGCCGCCCGAAACCCTTCACCTCGGTGACCGTGATGCCCTGCACCCCCACCTCCGAGAGCGCCTCGCGCACGTCATCCAGCTTGAAGGGCT
>NZ_QPJY01000001.1:20149-297649 GCF_003337735.1 Thioalbus denitrificans
GACCCTTCTGCCGCCCGAAACCCTTCACCTCGGTGACCGTGATGCCCTGCACCCCCACCTCCGAGAGCGCCTCGCGCACGTCATCCAGCTTGAAGGGCTTGATGATTGCCGTTACCAGCTTCATGAGTCCTGTTCCTCCGTCCGGGGCCCGCCTGGCGCGGGCCCCTGTTGCGTGTGTCCGATGCCGTTGTCGTCCGGCCGTCTCAGAAGCTCTTGCTCCAGGAGACGAAGGCGATCACGTCATCACCGTTGGGATTGCCCGCCTCTTCCTCGGCCTGGGAGAGGCTCAGGGTGAAGTCGCCGAAATCACCGGCGCTCTTGCCCAGGTCCACCTGGTAGTGGGTGTAGTCATCGGCGCCGCTGTAGTCGAAGTCGTAGTGGCCGACGGTGAAACCGAGGCTGAACTCCTGCGGCAGGTCGAAGCTCAGGCCGGCGTAGTAGTAGAGATCACCTTCGGTGAAGGCGCCGTCATCCACCTCGCTGGCCAGGGTGTAGTTGAGGCCGGCGTTGAACATCAGGTAGCTGGCGCTCACACCCAGCTCGAGGAAGTTGGCGTCCCAGGAGGAGGGGTAGGTGTAGTAGAACAGCCCCACGTCGTAGCCGAACTCGCCCACCGAGCCGCCATAGCCGCCGTAGAGATCGAGCTCGTGGCCGGTGTCGTCGCCGAACTTCACGTTGGAGGCCCAGGTGCCGAGGTAGAAGCCGCTGTCATGGCTCCAGTCCACGCCACCCTGCACCGCCGGGCCATTGTCGCTCTGGGTGACGCCGCGCCAGACATAGTCGCTGGTGACGCCGATGTTGGCCGACAGCTCCGCCTGTGCCGCGCCGGCGCTCAGCAGCAGGCCCACGGCCAGGGGAAGGGTCTTCTTGATCATGTGTGCACTCTCCTGAATCACTAGGGTCGAATCCTGCGGGGCCTGCCTGGGGCCGTCACCCCGAATCAAAAGTCTTGCCACCCGTCCTTTGCAGAAGACGTGCCACTATTGAATTACCATTAATAAACAGTTTCTTATATAGGATTCCGCCCTCCAGCCACGCATCAATGGAGGGCTTGCCGCCGGGATGCGCACCAACCTGGTGCACGCCGGACCGGGTCAGCGGTGGCGGCGCACGGGAAACGTGCCGGGGCGGTTGCCGCGATGACAAAAGAAACGGGCGCCGAAGCGCCCGTCGATGGGGTTGGGAGCGGCTTCTCAGAGCACGTAGCCGCGCTCGTCGTGGGCCGCCAGGTCGAGACCCTGGGTCTCCGCCTCCTCGCTGACCCGCAGGCCGATGGTGAGATCCAGCACCTTGAGGATGACGAAGCTCAGCACACCGGTGTAGACCAGGGTGAAGAGCACCCCCAGCAGCTGCACCCAGACCTGTCCGCCGATGGTCACGCCCTCGGCCAGCCCCGCGCCACCCAGGGCCGCATCGGCGAACACGCCGGTGAGCAGCGCGCCGATGATGCCGCCCACGCCGTGCACCCCGAAGACATCCAGGGAGTCGTCGTAGCCGAAGGCGCGCTTCAGGCGGGTGGCGGCGAAGAAGCAGCCCACGCCGGCGGCGACGCCGATGGCGAGCGCCCCCATGGGGCCGGCGGTGCCGGAGGCCGGGGTGATGGCCACCAGCCCGGCCACCGCGCCGGAGGCGATGCCCAGCACGCTCGGCTTGCCGTGGCTCAGCCACTCGCTGAACATCCAGCCCAGCGCCGCCGCCGCCGTGGCCAGCTGGGTCACCGCCATGGCCATGCCGGCGGTCCCGTTGGCGGCCACCGCGCTGCCGGCGTTGAAGCCGAACCAGCCGACCCACAGCATGGAGGCGCCCACCACAGTGAGGGCCAGGTTGTGGGGCGGCATGGCGGTGGTGGGCCAGCCCTTGCGCCGCCCCAGCATGATGGCCGCCACCAGCCCCGCCATGCCGGCGTTGATGTGCACCACCGTGCCGCCGGCGAAGTCGAGCACCCCCAGGTCCCACATGAACCCGCCGTCACCGCTCCAGACCATGTGGGCGATGGGCGCGTAGACCAGCGTGAACCACAGCCCCATGAACCAGAGCATGGCGGAGAACTTCATGCGCTCGGCGAAGGCGCCCACGATGAGCGCCGGGGTGATGATGGCGAAGGTCATCTGGAAGGTCATGAACACCGTCTCCGGCACCGTGCCGGTGAGGCTGTCCACCGTCACCCCGCCCAGGAACGCCAGGTCGAGGCCGCCCACGAAGGAGCGCAGGTTGGTCACCCCCGCCTCCATGCCGGCGGTGTCGAAGGCCAGGCTGTAGCCGTACAGCGCCCACAGCACCGACATCAGCGCGGTGATGGCGAAGCACTGCATCAGCACCGAGAGCACGTTCTTGCTGCGCACCATGCCGGCGTAGAACAGCGACAGACCGGGAATGGTCATGAACAGCACCAGGGCCGTGGCGGTGAGCATCCAGGCGGTGTCGCCGGAATCGGGACCCGCCGCGTCGGCCGCCAGGGCCAGGCCCGGCCCCGCCAGCAGGGCGGCGAATGCCAGGAATCGGTTTGCGGTTTTCATCGGTATGCCTCTCCCGGCCTCACAGAGCCTCATCGCCCATATCCCCGGTGCGGATGCGCACCCCCTGCTCCAGCACGGAGACGAAGATCTTGCCGTCGCCGATCTTTCCCGTCCGGGCGGCGCCCGTAATGGCTTCGATGACCCCCTCCACCTGGGCGTCCGGGACCGCGGCCTCCAGTTTCACCTTGGGCAGGAAGTCCACCACGTACTCCGCCCCGCGGTAGAGCTCGGTGTGGCCCTTCTGCCGCCCGAAACCCTTCACCTCGGTGACCGTGATGCCCTGCACCCCCACCTCCGAGAGCGCCTCGCGCACGTCATCCAGCTTGAAGGGCTTGATGATTGCCGTTACCAGTTTCATAGGATCTGTTCCTCCGTCCGGGGCCCACCGACCCCGCCACCGTTCCCACCGTGCCGCGAAGTGCCGCACGGCATCCACCCGGATATGAGCAGCTTCCGTGCCAGTTGCAGGAGCCACGGATTATCAATGGGTTAGAATGGGGCCCGGCCCCCGGTATCCGGAATTGCGCCCCGATCCGCACCAATCTGGTGCACGCCCTCCATGTCCACCGGCACGTGATTTTCGTAAACTGGGGCGGCACACCGCATCCGGCCGCTGCCGGAGATCCGGTAGTGATGCGGTAAACTGGTCTCCCATGCAGGCGCGACGGGCTCCCGCGGAGCGCGTCCGGCCGCCGGGACCTTCAAACCTGCCGAGGAATACAACCGGTGCTCGACCCGAAACGACTCGATGAACTCTCCCAGCGCCTCGCCGGCGCGGTGCCCGGAGCACGGGAGATGCGCTCGGAGCTGGAGCGCAGCTTCCGCGCCCTGCTCAGCTCCACCTTCGAGAAGCTGGATCTGGTCAGCCGCGAGGAGTTCGACGTCCAGGCCCAAGTGCTCGCGCGCACCCGGGCCCGGCTGGAGGAGCTGGAACGGCAGGTGGCGCTGCTCGAGCGCCGCCTGCAGGATGACCCGGGAGCCGCCACCCCGGGCCACTGACGGGCCACGGCCCCGCGACGGCAGGAGCGCCGCCGCCTGACGGACAGGGAAGTCCATGCCACAGGATCCTGACATCACGCCCGCCGCGCACGCGGGCGCCGCGCCGTCCGCCGCCCGCGGCGACGGCAAGCCCGGGCTGGCCGTGGTGCTGAGCCGCGCCGCCGCGGGCCTGCACGCCCCGCTGGTGAGCGTGGAGGTGCACCTGGCCAACGGCCTGCCGGGCCTGTCCATCGTCGGGCTGCCGGAGGCGGCGGTGCGCGAGAGCAAGGACCGGGTCCGCGCGGCGCTGCAGAACGCCGGCTTCCAGTTCCCTCCGCGGCGCATCACCATCAATCTCGCCCCCGCCGATCTCCCCAAGGAGGGCGGCCGCTTCGACCTGCCCATCGCCGTGGGAATCCTCGCCGCTTCCGGCCAGCTGCCCCGCGCGGCGCTGGCGGACGTGGAGTTCCTCGGTGAGCTGGCCCTGGGCGCGGCCCTGCGCGGCGTGCCCGCCCTGCTGCCGGCGGCCCTGGCCGCGGGCCGGGACGGTCACCGCCTGGTAGTGCCGCGGGAGAATGCCGACGAGGCGGCCCTGCCCGGTGCGGCCGAGATCCTGCCCGCCGGGCACCTGCTGGGCGTCTGCGCCCACCTGCTGGGCCGGGAGCGGATCACACCCCACCACTACCGGCCCGGCCCCGTCGACCCGGCCGACGGCCTCGACCTGGCCGAGGTGCGCGGCCAGCACCGCGCCCGCCGGGCGCTGGAGATCGCCGCCGCGGGCAGCCACAGCCTGCTCCTCATCGGCCCCCCGGGCACCGGCAAGACCATGCTCGCCAGCCGCCTGCCGGGGCTGCTCCCGCCCATGTCCCACGCGGAGGCCCTGGAGGCGGCGGCGGTGGCCTCCATCAGCGGCACGCCCTTCCAGCCCGGGCGCTGGGGCGTGCGCCCGTTCCGCGCCCCCCACCACACGGCCTCGGGGGTGGCGCTGGTGGGCGGCGGCACCACCCCCCGTCCCGGTGAGATCTCCCTGGCCCATCACGGCGTACTGTTCCTGGACGAGCTGCCCGAGTTCGACCGCCGGGTGCTGGAGGTGCTGCGCGAACCGCTGGAATCGGGCCGCATCACCATCTCCCGCGCCGCCCGCCAGGCGGAGTTCCCCGCCCGGTTCCAGCTGGTGGCGGCCATGAACCCCTGTCCCTGCGGCTACCTGGGCGACCCCTCGGGGCGCTGCCGCTGCAGCGCCGAGCAGGTGCTCCGCTACCGCGCCCGCCTCTCCGGCCCGCTGCTCGATCGCATCGACATGCACGTGGAGGTGCCGCCGCTGCCGGCGGAAGCGTTGACCGCGGCCGACCCGCGCGCCGAGACCAGCGCGGCGGTGCGCGAACGGGTCTGCGCCGCGCGCAAGCGCCAGCAGGCCCGCTCGGACCGCCCCAACGCCATCCTCGACGAGCGCGCCATCGACCGCCACTGCCGCCCCGACGCGGCCGGCCGCGCCCTGCTGGCCCAGGCCACGGCACGGCTCGGGCTCTCCGCCCGCGCCCACCGCCGCGTGCTCAAGCTCGCCCGCACCATCGCCGACCTGGACGGCGCTGAGGCCCTGTCGGTGACCCACCTCACCGAGGCCATCGGCTACCGGCAGATGGACCGGACCCGCTGAGCCGAACCGCCGGACACAATTTTTCACGGCCCGGGGAATCCGAATGTGGCGACATCGCCCACGCCTGTGCAATTCTCGGTTCTGGAGGTGGTAACCACGTGTCACCGCGTGGGTTTTTCCTGCCTGTTCCGGGACTGCAGCAGAGGATTGCATGACTCCACGCCGACGCGGCCCGCACTCCCCCGCCCTCAGGGCCGCGGGGCTGTTCCTCGCTCTCGGCGGAGGCTGGATCCTGCTTACCGACCTCATCGTCGAACGACTGAGCCACGATGCCGCGATCCGGTCGTGGCTGCAGCACCTCAAGGGCATCCTCTTCGTTATCGGCGCCAGCCTGGTGGTCTACCTCATCGCCCGCCGCCGTGAACGGAGTGAAACCGAACTGCGCGAGAGCGAGGCCCATTTCCGGGCGCTCTACGAGAATGCCCCGCTGGGCTACCAGTCGCTCGATGCGCAGGGACGCATCCTGGACGTCAACCGTGCCTGGCAGGAGACCCTGGGCTACGAGCGCGGAGAGGTCATCGGGCGCTGGTTCGGGGAATTGCTGCCAGAGACCCAGCAGGCCTTGTTCCGGGAGCGTTTTCCCCGTTTCAAGCATGACGGCCATATCCACGCGGTGGAATTCGACCTGCGCCGCAAGGACGGAACCTACCTGACGGTCATCTACGACGGCCGCATCGGCCTGGACAGCAACGGGCACTTCCTGCGCACCCACTGCATTCTCGAGGACATCACCGAGCGCAGGCGCGCCGAACTGCACCTGCGCCGCCTCAACCGCGCCCTGCGCACCCTGTCGGAGTGCAACCAGGCGCTGGTGCGCTCTCCGGACGAGTCCAGCCTGCTGCAATCGATCTGCCGGACCCTGGTGGAGCAGGGCGGCTACCCCCTCGCCTGGATCGGCTTCGCCGGGCAGGACGCCGCGAAAACCGTCCTCCCGGCGGCCCATGCCGGCGCCGGCGGCGACTACCTGAACCGGATCACCGTCACCTGGGGGGACGACCCCCTCGGCCAGGGTCCCGTCGGCCGTACCATCCGCACGGGAGAGCCGGTGGTGGTGCGCCGGATCGAGGCGGACCCGGACTTCTCCCCCTGGTTCGAGGTGGCCCGGGAGCATGGCTTCGGTTCCATCGCCGCCCTGCCCCTGTTCAACGGCGATCAGGTCGCCGGCTCGCTGGCGGTCTATGCGCGGGAGCCGGAGGTCTTCGACAAGGAGGAGATGGCCCTGCTGGGGGAGCTGGCCGACGACGTGAGCTATGGCCTGCGCGCCCTGCACACCAGCGCGGAGCGCGACCGTATCCGCGGGCATCTCGGCCAGGCCCTGCTGCAGACGGTGCGGGCCGTGGCCCGAACCGTGGAGGCCCGGGATCCCTATACCGCCGGTCACCAGGAGCGGGTGGCCGAACTGGCCACGGCCATCGCCACCGAGATCGGCTGGGACACAGAGCGGGCGGAAGGGTTGCGGCTGGCGGCGCTGATCCACGATATCGGCAAGATCTACATCCCGGCGGAGATCCTGACCCGGCCCGGCGCCATCACCCCCATCGAGATGAGCCTCATCAGGACCCACGCCCGGGTGGGCTTCGAGATCATGCAGGATGTCGTGACGCCCTGGCCCCTCGCCCGGGCCATTCTCCAGCACCACGAACGTCTCGACGGCAGCGGCTATCCCGAGGGGCTGACGGGCGATGCCATTCTGCCCGAGGCCCAGATCCTCGCGGTGGCCGACGTGGTGGAGGCGATGGCCTCCCACCGGCCCTACCGGCCGGCACTCCGCATCGAACAGGCGCTGATGGAGATCGAGGCTGGCCGCGGCAGCCGTTACAACGGGATGATGGTGGATGCCTGCCTGCGGGTGTTCCGGGACCGGGGCTTCCGCTTCAGCATCCGCGCGGACGATCCGGCCTGAGACATGCCAACGGGGCCGGGCCGGACGCGCACACTCACGATCGGAGCCTGGAACCGGTATGCTGTGGCGGATTGAAGGGGAGAACGGCCTGTCCATGCAGACCCTGATCGTCACCGGCGGCGCCGGCTTCATCGGCGGCAACTTCGTGCGCCACGCGCTGGCGCACGGCGCGGCGCGGGTGGTGGTGGTGGACGCGCTCACCTACGCCGGCCACCGCGAGAGTCTCGCCGGGCTGGAGGAGGATCTGCGCTTCGAGTTCGTGCGGGCGGACATCGGCGACCGCGCGGCCATGGCGGCGCTGTTCGGGCGCGTGGCGCCCGCGGCGGTGGTGAACTTCGCCGCCGAGACCCACGTGGACCGCTCCATCGACGACCCGCTGCCCTTCGTCACCACCAACGTGCTGGGCACGGCGGTGCTGCTGGAGGCGGCCCGCCGCCACTGGCGCGCCCTGCCGGAGGCGCAGCGGAGTTCCTTCCGCTTCCTGCATGTCTCCACCGACGAGGTCTACGGGACCCTCGGGCCGGAGGGGCGCTTCAGCGAGACCACCCCCTATGCGCCCAACTCCCCCTACGCGGCCAGCAAGGCCGGGGCCGACCATCTGCTGCGGGCCTGGCACGAGACCTACGGCCTGCCGGTGCTGGTGACCAACTGCTCCAACAACTACGGCCCCTGGCAGTACCCGGAGAAGCTGATTCCCCTGATGGTGCTCAACGCCCTGGAGGGGCGGGCGCTGCCCATCTACGGCGACGGGGGCAACGTGCGCGACTGGCTCTTTGTTGAGGACCACTGTGAGGGCATCGCGCGGGTGCTGGAGGCGGGGCGTCCCGGGGAGCACTACAACATCGGCGGCGAGTGCGAGCGCAGCAACCTGGAGGTGGTGGAGGGGATCTGCGCGGTGCTGGAGCGGGTGCGCCCGGCGGCGGCGAACCCGGCCCTGGCGGCGCGCGGCATCACGAGCTACGGGGCGCTGAAGACCTTCGTGCCGGACCGGCCGGGCCATGATCGGCGCTACGCCATCGACGCGGCGAAGATCCGCGCCGAGCTGGGCTGGGCGCCCCGGCACGACTTCGAGGCCGGGCTGGAGGCCACCGTACGCTGGTACCTGGAGAACGCCGGGTGGTGCGCGGCGGTGACCCGCGATCACTATGATGGCGGCCGCCTCGGACTGGGAGCTGAGCCGTGCCCCAGCATCTGACCCACCTCAAGCCCGTACCCGCCTCCCCCGCGCAAATCCCCCTGGGAACCCGACTCACCCCGCTCTACGGTGCGCTGGCCGGCGGCCTGGTGGGCCTGGTCTTTCCCGCCGTGGCCTGGAGCGTGGACATTCTCGCTTCCGGCCTCGACTTCTCCGCGGCCAGCGTCGCCGCCGTCCATGCCCAGAGCCTGTGGCACTGGCTGCTGGATCTGGCGCCCCCGGCACTCGCCTTCACCGGCTTCCTCGGCGGGCGCCAGCGGCTGCATGCCGAGCAGGAGCTGCGCCGCCGCAGCCTCGAGCTGGCTGCGAACGAACACTATCTGCGGGTGCTCCTGGAGAGCCTGGCCGACGGGGTCATCACCATCGACGACCGGGGCGTCATCCAGGGCATCAACTCCCGGGCGGCGAAGATGTTCGGCTACACGCCCGGGATGCTGGTGGGACGCGACCTGGCGCTGCTGATGCCCGAGCCCTACCGCCAGGCCCACAACGACGCCTTCATCCGCCACCTGGCGAACGGGCCCGGACAGCCGCTCGGCGAGGTGCGCGAGCTCAGCGGGCAGCGCGCCGACGGCAGCATCTTTCCCCTGGAGCTGAGCATCGCCGAGGTCAAGAGCGTCGCCGCGCCGCTGTTCGTGGGCACGGTGCGGGACGTCAGCGCCCGCCGCGCCCGCGAGGCCGAACGGCGGCGCCTGGTCCAGGCGCTCGAGTCGAGCGCCGACGCGGTGATGGTGACCGATGCCGATGCCCGCATCATCTACGTCAACCCCGCCTTCTGCAGCATTACCGGCTGGCCCCGGGAGGAGGCGCTGGGACAGCTGCCGAGCATCCTCAAGAGCGACCGGAATCCGGCGGAGGTCTACGCCGAGCTCTGGCACCGGATCACCCACGGCGAGAACTGGAGCGGCCGCATCCTGAACCGCCGCCGCCCGCGGGCCGAATCCGACCCGCCGGTGCCGGAGTACTACTGGGCGGCGGTGACGGTCACGCCGATCCGCGACCAGGGCGACAAACCGCTCGGCTTCGTTGCCATCCACCGCGATGTCACCGCCGAGGTGGAGGCGGAACAGCACGACGCCCTGCTGCGTGAATCGGCCGAGGCCCGCGCCCGCATCGCCCGCCACCTGCAGGAGGGCGGGCCGCTGCGCGAACGCCTGCGCCGGGTCCTGGAGTGCCTGGTCCATCTCGACGGCCTTGATCTGCTCCACCAGGGCGCGGTCTATATCCAGCCGGAAGGCGGCGATCATCTCCTGCGCTACCTGATCCACGGTGATCCGCCCGAGAATCCCGGGTTCGAGCCGCCGCCCCGGCTCCCCCTGGAGGCGCTCGCCTACGGGGAGCCCACCCCGGAACCGGCCGTCCGGTTCGCCGCACTGTGCAGCGATTCCGGCTGCGCCGACCACTGCCCGGCCCCCGGCCCCGACCACGGACACCTCCTCGTGGCACTGGGGCATGGCGGGAAGCAGCTCGGCACCCTGTTCCTCTTCACCCCCCCGCAGGCCGGACTGGAGACGCCCCATCTGGAGACCCTGCGCCAGGTCGGCGAACAGATCGGCCTGGCCATCAGCTCCGACCGCGTGCACCGGGCCCTGACCGAAGCGCGCCGCAACGCCGAGGGGGCGGCGCGGGCCAAAAGCGAGTTCCTCGCCAGCATGAGCCACGAGATCCGCACCCCCATGCACGGGGTGCTGGGCATGCTGGAGCTGATCCGCAACACCCCCCTCACCGAGGAGCAGCACGAGTACGTGGACACGGCGCGCAGCTCCGCCGACAGCCTGCTCAACCTCATCAACGACATCCTCGACTTCACCAAGATCGAGGCCGGGCGCATCGAGCTGGCGCAGCTGGAATTCGACCCGGCACTGCTGGTGGAAGAGGTGACCTCGCTGCTGGCCCGCAGCGAGTCCGCCAGCGGGCTGGAGGTGGCCTGCCACATACCGGCCCCGCTGCCGGCCCTGGTGCGCGGGGATCCCTTCCGCCTGCGCCAGGTGCTCACCAACCTGGTGGGCAACGCGGTGAAGTTCACCGAGGCCGGCGAGGTGGTGGTGCGCGCGGAGGTGGAGGCCGCCACGGAGGGCGAAGTCCGGCTCCGCTTCACCATCCGCGACACCGGCATCGGCATCGACACGGCCACCCGGGAGCGCCTGTTCCAGGTCTTCTACCAGGCCGACTCCACCGATACCCGGCGCTATGGCGGCACCGGGCTGGGACTGGCCATCTCCAAGCAGCTGGTGGAGCTGATGGGCGGCGGGATCGGGGTGGAGAGCCGCCCCGGCCTGGGCAGCACCTTCTGGTTCAGCGTGCGCCTGGGCCGGGTGGCCGATGCCGGCCGGCCGCGGCTCGCCGAGCTCGCCGGGCTGAAGGTGCTGGTGGTCGACGACAACGCCACCAACCGGCTCATCCTGCGCGACTACCTGCGCCACATGGGCCTGGAGGCCGTGGAGTGCGTGGACGGCAGGACCGCCCTGGAAAAGCTCGAGGCCGCCGCCGACGCGGGCAGCCCCCTGCCGGTGGCCCTGCTGGATCTGCAGATGCCCGGCATGGACGGACTGGAGCTGGCCCACCGCATCCGCACCGACGCCCGCCTGGCCCGGACCACCCTGGTTCTGCTCAGCTCCATCACCCCCGGCGACAGTGAACGGGCCGGTATCGACGCCTGGCTGATGAAGCCCGTGCGCCAGGGCCAGCTCCAGGATGCGCTGCTCACGGTCCTGCGCCACGACCGGCCGGCCCGGCCGGACCCCGTGCTGGAACCGAAGAGCCTCAGCGGCCGTATCCTGCTCGTGGAGGACAACCCGGTGAACCAGAAAGTGGCGCGCAGCATGCTGCGGAAACTGGGGCTGGAGGCCGAGGTGGCCGCCAATGGACGGGTCGCCATGACGATGGTGGAGTCGGAGCGGTTCGATGTCATCCTGATGGACTGCCAGATGCCGGAGATGGACGGCTTCGAGGCCACCACCGCCATCCGGCGCCTGGAGCAGGAACGGGGGCTGCCGCGCACCCCCGTCATCGCCATGACCGCCGCCGCCCTGGCGGGCGACCGCGACCGCTGCCTCAGCGTGGGGATGGACGACTTCCTCAGCAAGCCGGTGAAGCTGGGCGTGCTGCGCGAAGCGGTAATGCGCTGGCTGCCGGACGCCGGAGCGCGCGAACCGGTTCACAATTCGGAGTAGACTCGACAGCCGGATACCCGCCGCGCCGGCTTGACATTCCCGCCCCAGGGCGGATGAATTGAACCCCGATAACCATAGCGACAGTTCGGGAAAATGGCAGGGCCGCGGTGCGCGGCCTGGATGGAGACCCGAAAAGGCTACATGAGCACCCCGGAGCTGACCCACAACGGCACCATCCTGCCCACCATCGCGGCCGAGTCCCGGCCGGTGGAGGATCACGCCGCCGAGCTGCTGGCCGCACGGGTGAGTATGCTCTACGACCAGGCGGCCAAGGGTTTCCTGGCCACCCTGGTGGCCGCCGCCGTGCTCGCCTTCCTGCTCGTGGAGCGGCTCGACTACGCCCGGGTCACGGGCTGGCTGCTCGCCGTGGTGTTCATCATCGCGGCACGCTACGCCACCCTGGTGGCCTACCGGCGCACCCGTCCCGGCCCCGGCGAGGCCGCGCGCTGGATGCAGCGCTTCTCGGTCGGCACCCTCTTCTCGGGCCTCGCCTGGGGCATCGCCGGGGTGCTGCTGTTCCCGCCGCAGTCCATTCCCCACCAGGCCTTCCTGGCCCTGATCCTCGCCGGACTGGTGGCCGGCGCCGTGCCGGTGCTGGCGCTGTCGATGCGCACCCTGGCCGCCTTCACGGTGCTGTGCCTGACCCCGGCGATGCTGCAGTTCTTCGCCCAGGAGACCGACATCCAGCGCGCCATGGGCTTCATGTTCGTGGTCTACATGGTGTTCATGCTGAGCGTGGCCTGGCGCATCAACCAATCCATGACCCGCTCCCTGCAGCTGGGATTCGAAAACATCCACCTGGTGGATTACCTCCGCTCGGCGAAGGATGCGAGCGAGCAGCTCAACGAGGGGCTGAAGGCGGAGATCAGCGAGCGGCGCAAGATCGAGACGGCGCTCAAGCAGGCCAAGGAGGAGGCGGAGCAGGCCAGCCGCGCCAAGGGCGAGTTCCTGGCCACCATGAGCCACGAGATCCGCACTCCCATGAACGGGGTGCTCGGCACCCTGGAGCTCCTCGCGGACATGCCCCTGGGGGAGGAGCAGCGCGACCTGGTGTCCACCGCCCAGAGCTCGGCGGAGTCGCTGCTCACCATCATCAACGACGTGCTGGATTTCTCCAAGATCGAGGTGGGGCAGCTCGATCTCGAGGACATCAACTTCGACCTGCGCCGCACCGTCTCCGAGGTCTGCGCCCTGATGGGCAAGCGCGCCGAGGCAAAGGGGGTGAAGGTCAAGTGGTCGGTCCCCGAGCGGTTCGGCACCCAGCTGCGCGGCGATCCCACGCGCCTGCGCCAGATTCTCCTCAACCTGGTGGGCAACGCGGTGAAGTTCACCGAGCGCGGCTTCATCGAAGTGCGCGCCAGCGTGCTGCGGGAGACCCGCGCCGATGTCATCCTGCGCCTCGAGGTGGAGGACTCCGGCATCGGCATGACGCCCCAGGTCCAGGCCCAGCTGTTCCGGCCCTTCACCCAGGGGGACCAGTCCATGGCCCGCAAGTTCGGCGGCACCGGGCTGGGGCTGTCCATCGCCAAGCGGCTGGTGGAGCTCATGGGCGGGCAGATCGGGCTGAACAGCCAGGAGGGGGTGGGCAGCACCTTCTGGTTCACCATCCGGCTGGGCAAGCCGGTGACCAGCAGCGGACGGGTGCGCGTGGACCTGCGCGGCACCCGGGTACTGCTGGTCATCGACAACCCCGAAACCCGGGATTCCATCGAGAACCTGCTGCGCCGCTGGGGCGCCTCCTTCGACAGCGCCGACAACGCGCTGGAGGCCATCGACAAGCTCAACTACTCGGCGCGCATCGGCCTGTCCTGGCTGTTCGACGCGGCCATCATCGACTCCAAGCTGCGCGGCACCGACCCCTTGCGCCTGTCCCGCCAGATCAAGGACAACCGCATCTTCTCACCGGTGGTGCTGCTCCTGCTCGGCTCCTCCGGCGACACCGACGCGGAGCTGGACGCCGGCTTCGAGGGCGTGCTGGCCCAGCCGCTGCGTTCCGCCGAGCTGTTCCATCTGCTCGCCACGCTCACCCGCGAACCCATCAACCGCGACACCTACTACACCGGCGGCATGGTGCCACTGGAAACGCCGCAACGCTCCGCCTCGGAGCCCTACCCGGCGACGCCTGAACCCGCCGACACGGAACCGCCCGCCCGCCTCAGCGGTCACATCCTGCTGGTGGAGGACAACCCCGTGAACCAGAGCGTGGCCCGGACCATGCTCCAGCGGCTGGGGCTGAGCGTGGACTTGGCGAACAACGGCCGGGAAGGCGTCCGCGCCCTGGAGTCCGGCCGTTTCGACGTGGTCCTCATGGACTGCCAGATGCCGGAGATGGACGGCTTCGAGGCCACCGCCGCCATCCGCCGCAGGGAGAAGAAGGACGGACGGGCCCGGCAACCCGTCATCGCCATGACCGCCAACGCCATGGAAGGGGATCGCCAGCGCTGCATCGCCGCCGGCATGGACGACTACCTGGCCAAGCCGGTGAAGCAGATGGAGCTGCGCCGGATGCTGCACCAGTGGCTGCAGCGAACCGCCACCTCCGCAACGGAGGGGCAGCCGGCAGCGGCCGCCGCACCCGCGCAACCCCGTCCCGCCGGCCGCTCGCCGCTGGAGCTTCCGGACCTGGACCTGCTGGCTGATGGCGGGACCACCGCACCCGCCGCCGGCACTCCCCCCGCCGAATCGCCGGCCCCGGCCCCGGCGCCGTCCACCGAGACCCTGTCCGGCCGCATCCTGCTGGTGGAAGACGATGCCACCAACCAGAAACTGGCCCGCGCCATGCTCACCAAGCTCGGGCTGATGGTGGATATGGCCGACAACGGACGCCAGGGCTTGCACGCGGTGTTCGGAAGCCACTACGATGCAGTGCTTATGGACTGCCAGATGCCGGAGATGGACGGCTTCGAGGCGACCGCCGGCATCCGCCGGCAGGAGCAGCTGCAGGGACTGCCCCGCATTCCCATCATCGCCATGACAGCCAACGCCATGGAGGGAGACCGGGAACGCTGCCTGGAGGCCGGCATGGACGATTACCTGTCCAAGCCGGTCAAACGCAGCCAGCTCGCCGACACCTTGCGCAAGTGGCTGCCGGAACCCGCGCACCCCACCGGACCAGGTTTAGACACGATGACCCAGACCGAAGCCCCTTCGCCCCGCACCCCCGCCGTCGACAAGGCGGTTCTGGTGGAGCTGCGGGAGATCATGGAAGACGCTTTCGCCGAGCTGATCCAGACCTATCTCAGGGACACGCCCACCCGCCTGGTCGCCATCCGCGACGCCATCGACAAGACCGACGCCGATGCCCTGCGCGCCGCCGCCCACACCATGAAATCGAGCAGCGCCAACCTCGGCGCCATGCCCCTGTCCGCCCTGGCCAAGGAGCTGGAGGCACTGGGCCGATCCGGCACCACCGAAGGCGCCGCCGAGCTGTTCCGCAGCGCCGCCGCCGAGTACACGCGGGTGAAGCAGGCCCTGGAAGCCTCCTTGTGACCCGGCCGTGATGCGGCCGGTTGTAGCGCCACGGGCGATGGCGGATAATCGCCGCCCCGTGCCCCTCGCCTGATCCCGGATGCCTGCACTCAACCCGCGCCAACAGGCCGCGGTCCGCCACCTCGACAGCCCGCTGCTGGTGCTGGCCGGTGCCGGCAGCGGCAAGACCCGCGTCATCACCGAGAAGATCGGCTGGCTGATCCGGGAGTGCGGCCTGGCGCCGCGGAACATCGCCGCGGTGACCTTCACCAACAAGGCCGCCCGGGAGATGAAGGCGCGCGTGGGCGGGCTGCTGGGCCAGAACGAGGTGCGCGACCTCACCGTCTCCACCTTCCATACCCTGGGCCTCAACATCCTGCGCCGCGAGCACAGGCGCCTCGGGCTGCGTGCCGGGTTCACCATTCTCGACGCCCAGGACAGCGCCGGGCTGGTGCGCGAACTGCTGCGCCAGGACAGCGGGGCCGACCCGGCCCTGGCCGAGTCGCACCTGCACCGCATCTCGCGCTGGAAGAACGACCTGCTGGACCCGGCCGTGGCGCTCTCCCGCGCCGGCGATGCGCTCGAGGCGGCCTGCGCGCGCCTCTACGCCGCCTACGAACGGCAGCTGCGCGCCTACAACGCGCTCGATTTCGATGATCTCATTACCCTGCCGGTACGGCTGTTCCGGGACCACCCCGAGGTGCTGGAGTGGTGGCAGAACCGCATCCGCTACCTGCTGGTGGACGAGTACCAGGACACCAACGCCGCCCAGTACCAGCTGGTGCGACAGCTCACCGGGGTGCAGGGCGCGTTCACCGTGGTGGGCGACGACGACCAGTCCATCTACGGCTGGCGCGGCGCGCGCCCCGACAACCTGGCCCGCCTGGCGGAGGACTACCCGCGCCTGACCGTCATCAAGCTGGAGCAGAACTACCGCTCCAGCGGCCGCATCCTGCGCTCGGCCAACCGCGTCATCGCCAACAATCCCCACGTCTTCGACAAGGCGCTGTGGAGCGAGTATGGCCCGGGGGATCCCCTGCGCATCCTGCAGGTGGCCAACGAGGAACAGGAGGCCGAGCGGGTGGTGACCGAGATCATCAGCCACCGCTTCCAGCACCGCACCCGCTACGGGGACTACGCCATCCTCTACCGCGGCAACCATCAGGCACGGCTGTTCGAACGGGTGCTGCGCGCCCACAACGTCCCCTACCACCTGAGCGGCGACACCTCCTTCTTCGCCCGCACCGAGGTGAAGGACGTCATCGCCTACCTGCGCCTGCTGGCCAACCCCGAGGACGATGCCGCCTTCCTGCGGGTGGTGAACACCCCGCGCCGGGAGATCGGGCCCGGCACCCTGGAGAAGCTGGGCGAGTACGCCCGCCGGCGCCAGGCGGGCCTGCTCGCCGCCGCCGGCGAGCTGGGGCTGGCCCAGCACCTACCGGAGCGGGCCCTGGAGCGCCTGCAGCGCTTCAGCCACTGGCTCGAGGGGCTGCGCCGGCGGGCCGAGGGCGACGACCCGGTGGAGGTGACCCGCCAGCTGCTGCGGGACATCGACTACGAGGGCTGGCTTTACGAGACCTGCAAGGATCCCAAGACCGCCGAGCGGCGCTGGGAGAACGTCCAGGAGCTCGTCGGATGGGTGGAGAACCTGGCCCGCCACGAGGATCGCGGCAAGAACCTCGCCGGCATCGTGGCCCACATCGCCCTGATGGACCTGCTGGATCGGGACGACGGGGAGGACGCCGGGGACCAGGTGCGGATGATGACCCTGCATGCCGCCAAGGGGCTGGAGTTTCCCCACGTGTTCATGGTGGGGGTGGAGGAGGAGATACTGCCCCACCGCAGCAGCCTCGAGGAGGACAACGTGGAGGAGGAGCGGCGCCTGGCCTACGTGGGCATCACCCGCGCCATGCGCACCCTCACCCTCACCTACTGCCGCCGCCGCAGGCAGTACGGCGAGTGGGTGGAGTGCGTCCCCAGCCGCTTCCTCGAGGAGCTGCCCGCCGAGGATGTCGCCTGGGAGGGCCGCGGCGAGGCCCGCAGCCCCGAGGAGCGCCAGACCACCGGCCGGGCCCATCTGGCCAACCTCAAGAGCCTGCTGGGATAGCCGGGACCCCGGCGACATCGGCTCCCCGCCGGTGCCGACCGGAAAAGAAAAGGGCCTCCGGAGAGGCCCTTTTTGCACTGCGGCGGAAGGCTTGAAGCTTACTGCGCCTTCGAGATCATGAACTCGATGCCGTTGCGCAGGTCGTCGTCGGAGCAGTCCATGCAGGTGCCGCGGGGCGGCATGGCGTTCAGGCCGTTGATGGCCGACTGCAACAGGGCGTCGATGCCCTTGGCGATACGCGGCTCCCAGGCCGCGGCGTCGCCCAGCTTGGGCGCACCGGCCACGCCGGCGGCGTGGCAGGCGATGCAGGCCTTGTTGTAGATGGCCTCACCGGCCGCGGCACCGGAGGCGGCGGCGGGCGCGGCGGCCGCGGTCTCGGTCGCGGCGGGCGCGGCCTCGGCCGGAGCGGCGGACTCACCGGCCGGCGCCTCGGCGGCCGGCGCGGGGGCGGCGGCCACCGTCACCTCGCCCATGGGCTTGAGCCGCTCGGCCACGGCCTGATCATCCATGGGCGCCTGCGGCGGAGCGCCGACGAATACCTTGTAGACCGCCCCCACCAGCACCACGACGGCTACCAGAACCGCCACGGAAGTCCCGAAATACGTGCTGTTCGACTTGCTCACAATCGAATCCTCTTTATTGTCCAGTCAGCTGTCCTGTAGATGCCACCTGGCGCTGCAACCGGGCCCTTCCGCCAGGGTCATGGGAACATCAGATTATACTGATAATTATCAATGGAGAAACCCAAAGGGCTGCAAATACCTAAATAGACACAGCTTTTCACCGGGAATCCCGGACATTCCCAAGACCCGTGGACGCCACCGCTGCGACAGGGTATCCTATGCCACCTTCACGCCTGCGCCCGTAGCTCAGCTGGATAGAGCGCTGCCCTCCGGAGGCAGAGGTCAGAGGTTCGAATCCTCTCGGGCGCGCCATTACTCCCGGATATGCGACACCGTGATCCGGAGCCCGTTTTCATTTCCGCCAGTCTATTTTCCGACCGCGAAATGCCGCCGGAGATTGCTTCCGGACGACATTCATCCGGATCTTCCCAGCCGGTGTTGAGGCCATTGCCGGGACCAACCGCATCGGCCGCCTCCGGCCCGTCTTCTCACGCCCCGACCAGCCTCGAAGGCGCCGACCACCGGCTGCAGGCAGACCTGGTCCATCGGACCTATCCTATATTCTCAAGTACACCTCGGTGAGATATCAGGGTGACTGAACCACGCGCGTCACCCCGCCGCGGTCCAGGGAATGCACCCCGGTGTCCGGGTCAGGCCGCACCGAGAATTCCGATCATCATCATCCTGGTGTCATGCCGGGTGACGAAGCAGCAGCTGTTCGACGAACGGCCGGGAGAATGGCGTGGCCCCCCCACGGAAGGCAGGAAAATCGAATCTCTACGGCCACTGGCGCCGGATCAGGTCCCACCTGACAGGGGCGCGCCCAGGCGGTGGCGGGGCGGCAGTCAAGCCTTTCACCAACGAGCCGGCGCTGCGTGCGGAGCTGTTCAGCATCGAGCAGATGGAACAGCACGGCGTGCGCCTGGCGTCCGCCCACCGCTTGGCCCCGGGGCGCCTGCCGGACCAGTTGCTGTCACGGCTGGCCGCGAACGAGCGTGTGCTGATCGCGACCTGCGAGAGTCTGACAACCGCGGTCCAGGCAAGTCGCCGCATCACGCCCGCCGCGGAATGGCTGCTCGATAATTTGTATCTCGTCGAAGAGCAGATCCGCACCGCCAGACGCCACCTGCCCAAAGGGTACAGCCGGGAACTTCCGGGCCTGTCCCAGGGCACCTCCTCCGGGCTGCCGCGCGTATATGACATCGCCCTTGAGACCATCGCCCACGGTGATGGACGGGTGGATCCGGACAGTCTCAGCCGTTTCGTTGCGGCGTACCAGACGGTCACTCCCCTGCGCCTGGGGGAGCTGTGGGCCATCCCCATCATGCTGCGTCTGGCGCTGATCGAAAATCTGCGCCGTGTCGCGGTCCACATCGCCGATGGCAGAAGGGACCGGGACCTGGCCACCGTCTGGGCCAACCGGTTGACGGAGACCGCCGACCGGCACCCGAAGAACCTGATCCTTGTGATCGCGGACATGGCGCGATCGAATCCGCCCATGACCCCCCCGTTCGTGTCGGAACTGGCGCGCCGCCTGCAGGGCCAGGGCCCCGCCCTCGCCCTGCCGCTCACCTGGATCGAGCAGCAACTCGCCGAGTCAGGCCTGAGCGTCGAGCAGCTGGTCCGGTCGGGCAACCAGCAGCAGGCGGCCGACCAGGTCTCCATCAGCAACAGCATCGGCAGCCTGCGCTTCCTCGGGACCATGGACTGGCGCGAGTTCGTCGAGTCCATGAGCCTGGTCGAACGGACCCTGCGCACGGACCCGGGCGCTGCCTACGCGGCGATGGACTTCGCCAGCCGCGACCGCTACCGCCACGTCATCGAGAAGGTGGCCAGGGCCAGCGGGCGGTCCGAGGACACTGTGGCTGAACACGCGATCGGACTGGCGCGGGCGGGCGCGGCTCGGCATGGTGGCGGCGACCGAACGGCGCACGTGGGCTACTACCTGATCGACCAGGGCCTGGCCGAGCTGGAGGGCGCGACCCAGGCGCGCCTGCGCCCGGCCGCGGCGCTCCGCCGTGGCGCCGGCCGATCGCCGCTGCTGCTGTACCTGGGCACGATCACCCTGCTCACAGTGCTCCTCGCCGCCGGTCTGCTGGCGGGGACAAGGTCCCAGGGCCTGGTCGGTTGGGCACTGCTGCCGCTGGGCCTTCTCGCATTGTTCGCCGCCGGTCAGCTCGCCGTGGCGCTGGTGAACTGGCTGGCCACCTTGCTGGCGTCGCCTCATCCACTGCCGCGCATGGACTTCTCCGCGGGTATCCCGCCGGCTTCGCGCACCCTGGTGGTGGTCCCGACCCTGCTCACCGGCGTGCGCAACATAGAGAACCTGATCGAGGCGCTGGAAGTCCGGTTCCTCGCCAATCGCGACGCGAACCTGCACTTCGGCCTGTTGACCGATTTTCGTGACGCGGCCGAGGAAACACTGCCCGGGGACGCGCCGCTGCTGGCGCTGATCCGGGAGCGGATCGAAGACCTGAATGCGCATTACGCGGGCGGCGGGAACGACATCTTCTTCCTGTTCCATCGCCCGCGCCGCTGGAACCCACACGACCGGATCTGGATGGGTTACGAGCGCAAGCGCGGCAAGCTGGCGGACCTGAACAGTCTGCTGCAGGAGGGCAACAGCGACGGCTTCTCCCTGGTGGTCGGCGCAACCGCGGTGCTGGCGGGTGTGAAGTACGTCATCACCCTGGACACCGACACCCATCTGCCGCGCGACGCCGCGCGCCAGTTCGTCGGCACCATGGCGCACCCGCTGAACCGGCCGGTCTACGATGCAACCCTGCAGCGGGTCCGCGCGGGCTACGGCATCCTGCAGCCGCGCGTGAGCGTGAGCCTGCCCGGCAGCGGTCAGTCGCGCTATGCGCGCCTGCACGGCGGCGAACCGGGCATCGACCCCTATACCCGCGTCGTGTCCGACGTCTACCAGGACGTATTCCAGGAGGGCTCGTTCATCGGCAAAGGGATCTACGACGTCGAAACATTCGAACAGTCGCTCAAGGATCGCTTTCCCGAGAACCGCATCCTCAGCCACGACCTCCTGGAAGGCTGTTACGCCCGCGCCGGCCTGATGAGCGACGTGCAGTTGTACGAGGAATACCCGACCCGCTACGGCGCCGACGTCAACCGCCGCTACCGCTGGATCCGCGGTGACTGGCAACTCGCGGGCTGGCTGCTGCCGAGGGTGCCCGGGCCTGACGGGCGGTACCGAAAGAACCCGCTCTCGGGACTGTCGCGCTGGAAGCTGTTCGACAATCTGCGCCGCAGCCTGGTGCCGACGGTGTTGACGCTGCTGCTGCTGCTGGGCTGGACAGTCTTTTCAGCGGCCGCTTTCTGGACCCTGGCGGTGCTTGGCGTCCTCCTGATCCCGCCCGTGCTCGCCGCCCTGCTGGAGGCCTTGCGGAAACCGGACGACATGCGGCCGGTACAGCATCTCGCCGCCGCCGCCCACGCCACCGGCCAGCGCTTCATACAGACGGGCTTTGCCCTGGCAACGCTGCCCCACGAGGCGTTCTACAGTCTGGATGCCATCCTGCGCACCCTCTGGCGCCTGCTGGTCTCGCACCAGCGGCTGCTGGAATGGAATCCCTCCGGCGACCAGGAACTGCTGAGCCGCACCGATCTCGCCGCCGCATTCCGTACCATGTGGTTTGCCCCCGCGCTCGCCGCCGGCACGGCCGGCACCCTGGCGGTGGTGAATCCGGCCGCACTGAGCGTGGCGGGCCCTCTCCTGATCCTGTGGCTGGCGTCCCCTGCCATTGCCTGGTGGATCAGCCGGCCGCTGGTCCGCCATGAAGCCCCGCTGACGACCGGGCAGACCCGTTTTCTCGGCCGGATCGCCCGCAAGACCTGGGCCTTCTTCGACACCTTCGTCGGCCCGGATGACCACTGGCTGCCGCCGGACAACTACCAGGAAAACCGCGCCGACGCGCTGGCCCATCGCACCTCGCCCACCAACATGGGACTGGCGCTGCTGGCAAACCTGTCCGCCCACGACTTCGGCTACATCCCGGCCGGGCAACTGGTCGAGCGCACGGCCCATACCCTGGAGACGATGGTGGGACTGGAACGCCACCGCGGCCATTTCTTCAACTGGTACGACACGCAGTCGCTGCAGCCGCTGCACCCGGCCTACATCTCGACGGTGGACAGCGGCAACCTGGCGGGCCACCTGCTGACCCTGCGCCCGGGACTGACGGCGCTGCTCGATCGCCCGATCCTGGAACCGCGCTGGCTGGACGGCCTGCTCGACACGCTAGAGATCCTGGAGGAGACCGTGGGTGACGCCGCACCGGCCGCGCTGCCGCGGTTCCGGGCGGAGCTGGAATCCGCCGCCGCTGCGCCGCCCGCCACGCTCCCGGCGGCACGGCGCCTGCTGGAGCGGCTGACGCTGGCCGCCGAGGCGATCGCCGGTATCCCGGTCAACGCGCCCGGGAGCACGGAGGAGTGGTGGGCACAGGCGCTGGTCCGGCAATGCCGGGCGGCACGCGACGAGCTGGCATATCTCGTCCCCTGGACCGGGCTGCCGGAGGGGCCGGACGGATTGGCTGACCTCCCTGAACTCCATGGGATCCCGACCCTGCGCGCCCTGGCGGGTCTCGATGTGGCGTTGTCGGCCCGCCTCGCGGACCGGCCCGGGGCGGAGCCGACCCCGGAACAGGGTGCCTGGCTGGCCGATCTGCGCCGGCTCATCGGGCACGGCAGCGAACGCGCCCGGACCCGCATCGCGGCCATCCAGCACCTGGTTCTGCAGGCGGGTGAGCTCGCGGACATGGAATACGGCTTCCTGTACGACAAGACGTCGCGTCTGCTGAGCATCGGCTACAACGTGGACGAGCGGCGGCGGGACGCGACTTACTACGATCTGCTGGCTTCGGAAGTGCGCTTGTGCGTGTTCGTCGCCATTGCCCAGGGACAACTGCCCCAGGAGAGCTGGTTCGCCCTGGGGCGGCTGCTCACGACCGCCGGCGGCGATCCGATTCTGCTGTCCTGGAGCGGCTCGATGTTCGAATACCTGATGCCGCAACTGGTGATGCCGTCCTACGAGCACACGCTGCTCGACCAGACCGTCCGGGCGGCCGTGGCGCGCCAGATCGACTACGGCCAGCAGCACGGCCTGCCGTGGGGCATCTCCGAATCGGGCTACAACACGGTGGACGTGCAGCTCAACTACCAGTACCGCGCCTTCGGCGTGCCGGGCCTGGGGCTGAAACGCGGACTCGCCGAGGACCTGGTGGTCGCGCCCTACGCCTCGGTGATGGCGCTGATGGTGGCGCCGGAGGCGGCCTGCCTGAACCTGCAACGGCTCGCCGCAGCCGGGGCGGAAGGGCGGTTCGGCTTCCATGAAGCCATCGACTACACACCGGCACGGCAACGGCACGGCGAAACCCATGCCCTGCTGCACTCCTACATGGCCCATCACCAGGGCATGAGCCTGCTCGCGCTGACCAGCCTCCTGCTGGACCGTCCGATGCAGAAACGCTTCGCCTCCGACCCGCTGCTCCAGGCCACCCTGCTGCTGCTGCAGGAACGGATTCCCAGGGCCTCGGCGTTCCATGCCCATACCGCCGAACCTACCGATATCCAGACCGGCACGGGCAGCGGCGTGATGCCCATACGCGTGCTCGAAAAACCCGACACGCCGGTTCCGGAAGTGCAGCTGCTGTCCAATGGCCGCTACCACGTGATGGTCACCCACGCCGGCGGCGGCTACAGCCGCTGGCGGGACCTGGCTGTGACCCGTTGGCGCGAGGACGTCACCCGCGACCACTGGGGCACCTTCTGTTACCTGCACGACGTGGACAGCGGTTCGACCTGGTCGACAGCGCACCAACCCTCCTTGCGGCCGGCGCAACACTACGAGGCGATCTTCTCGGAGGGACGGGCGGAGTTTCGCCGGCGCGACGGCGATTTCGAACTCCATACCGATATCGTCGTCTCCCCGGAGGACGACATCGAACTGCGCCGGGTGCGGATCACCAACCGCTCCTCCGCACGCCGGACGATCGAGATCACGAGTTATACCGAGGTGGTGCTGGCGGCGCCCGTCGCGGACGCCCTGCATCCGGCGTTCAGCAATCTCTTCGTGCAGACCGAGATCGTTGCGGCCCGCCAGGCCATCCTCTGCACCCGCCGCCCCCGCTCCCGCGACGAACCGGTGCCGTGGATGTTTCACCTGATGGCCGTGCACGATACGGAGGTGGACCGGTTTTCCTACGAGACCGACCGGGCGCGCTTCATCGGCCGTGGCCGCAACACCGTTGCGCCCCGGGCGATGGACGCTGCCGGGGCGCTGTCCGGCACGCACGGCTCGGTGCTGGACCCGGTGGCGGCCATCCGCTGCCGAATCAGCCTTGACCCGGAACAGTCGGCCAACGTGGACCTGGTATACGGCATCGGCACCAGCCGCGACGCGGCCCTGGGGCTGGTCGAAAAGTACCAGGATCGACGCCTCGCCGACCGCGTCTTCGAGCTGGCCTGGACTCACGCCCAGGTGGTGCTGCACCAGATCAACGCCAGCGAGGCGGACGCGCAGCTCTACGGGCGCCTGGCCAACTCGATCCTTTACGCCCATGCCTCGCTGCGCGCCGACAGCAGCGTGCTCATGCGCAACCGGCGCGGGCAATCCGGCCTGTGGGGCTATGCGATTTCCGGCGACCTGCCCATCGTCCTGCTGCGCATCGCCGACCCGGCCAACATCGAACTGGTGCGCCAGCTCATCCAGGCCCATGCCTACTGGCGCCTGAAGGGACTGGCGGTGGACCTCGTGATCTGGAACGAGGACCGTGCCGGTTACCGGCAGCTGCTGCAGGAACAGATCCTGGGCCTGGTGGCCGTGGGCCTGGAAACCCAGGTGATGGATCGACCGGGCGGCATCTTCCTGCGCTCGGCGGAGCAGATCTCGGAGGAGGATCGCATCCTGTTCCAGAGCGTCGCCCGCGCCATCCTCAGCGACAGCCGGGGGACCCTGGCGGAACAGATCAACCGCCCCGGCCCCGCGCCGGTGCGCGTGCCGGCCCTCGAGCCCAGCCGGCCCCGGGAGGAGGAGTCAACCGCCGATTCCGTACTGCCACCACGCGAGCTGATCCTCGCCAACGGCATGGGCGGCTTCACCCCGGACGGGCGCGAGTATGTCATCACCACCACGCCCGGCAGGCAGACGCCGGCGCCGTGGGTGAACGTGCTGGCGAACCCCCGCTTCGGCAGCGTCGTCTCGGAGAGCGGCCAGGCCTACACCTGGGGCGAGAACGCCCACGAGTTCCGCCTGACGCCCTGGCACAACGACCCGGTCTCCGACCCGAGTGGCGAGGCCTTCTACCTGCGCGACGAGGAGAGCGGCCACTTCTGGTCGCCGACACCGCTGCCCGCGCGTGGCGCCACGCCCTACGTGACCCGCCACGGCTTCGGCTACAGCGTCTTCGAGCACGCCGAGGACGGCATCCGCAGCGAGCTCTGGGTCTACGTGGCCCAGGATGCGGCGGTCAAGTTCTCCGTGCTCAAGGTGCGCAACACCTCCGGCCGGCCGCGCCGGCTCTCCGCCACGGGCTACGTTGAATGGGTGCTGGGCGACCTGCGGCCGGGATCGGCCCCGCACGTGACCACCGAAGTCGATCCCTACAGCGGGGCGCTCTATGCCCGCAACCCCTACCACACCGAGTTCCCCGACCGGATCGCCTTCTTCGACGTTGACGACACGAGCCGCACCGCCAGCGGCGATCGCGCCGAGTTCATCGGCCGCAACGGCAGTCTGGAGCGTCCCGCGGCGATGGCGCGGAGCCACCTCTCCGGGCGCCTGGGGAGCGGCCTGGACCCCTGCGCCGCCCTCCAGGTGCCCTTCGAGCTGGCCGACGGGCAGGCGCGCGAGATCACCTTCCTGCTCGGCCTGGGCGGTGTCCCCGGCGGCGAGGACGCCGGCCGGCTGGTGCAACGCTTCCGCGGCGGCGACGCCGCGCGACGTGCCCTGGACGCCGTGTGGCACTACTGGAACCACACCCTCGGCGCGGTCCAGGTGGAAACGCCCGACGAGTCCCTCAACGTGCTCACCAACGGCTGGCTGCTGTACCAGACGCTCGCCTGCCGCCTGTGGGCCCGCAGCGGCTACTACCAGTCGGGCGGCGCCTTCGGCTACCGCGACCAACTGCAGGACGCCATGGCGCTGGTGCACGCCGAGCCGCGGCTGTTGCGCGAACAGTTGCTGTTGTGCGCGGGCCGCCAGTTCCGGGAAGGGGACGTGCAGCACTGGTGGCATCCACCCTCCGGCCGGGGCGTGCGCACCCGCTGCTCCGATGACTACCTGTGGCTGGCGCTGGCCACCTGCCGCTACGTGCTGGCCAGCGGCGACACCGGGGTGCTGGAGGAGCCCGTCGGCTTCCTGGAAGGCCGTCCGCTCAATGGCGACGAGGAGTCCTATTACGATCTCCCGGGCCGCTCCGGGGCGACGGAGAGCCTCTACCAGCACTGCGTGCGGGCCATCCGCCGCGGGCTCGCGGCGGTCGGCGCCAACGGCCTGCCGCTCATGGGTTCGGGTGACTGGAACGACGGCATGAACCGGGTGGGCATCAAGGGCAGGGGCGAGAGCGTGTGGCTCGGGTTCTTCCTGTACGAGGTGCTGCGCCGGTTCGGGGTGCTGGCCCAGCGGCGGAATGATTCCGCCGTCGCCGATCTGTGCGCGGTGGAAGGATTGCGCCTGGGCGAGAATCTCGAACGGCACGGCTGGGACGGCGCCTGGTATCGCCGCGCCTGGTTCGACGACGGCACGCCCCTCGGCTCCGGGGACAACAGCGAGTGCCGGATCGACTCCATCTCCCAGAGCTGGGCGGTGCTCTCCGGAGCGGGCGACGGCGAACGCACCCGCATGGCGATGCAGGCCGTGGACGATCAGCTGGTGCGCCGCGACCACGCCCTCATCCAGCTGCTCGATCCCCCCTTCGACCAGTCGGACCTGGACCCGGGCTACATCAAGGGCTATGTCCCGGGTGTGCGTGAAAACGGCGGCCAATACACCCACGCCGCCATCTGGGCCGCCATGGCCTTCGCCAAGCTGGGTGACAGTGCGCGCGCCTGGGAGCTTGCGACCCTCATCAACCCCGCCAACCATGCCAAGTCGGCAGAGGCAAGCGCCGTCTACAAGGTGGAACCCTACGTCATGGCGGCCGACGTCTACGCGGTGGCGCCCCACACCGGCCGCGGCGGCTGGACCTGGTATACCGGCTCGGCCGGCTGGATGTACCGGCTCATTGCGGAGTCCCTGCTGGGGCTGCGGCTCGAAACGGACCGGCTGAGGTTCGCGCCGTGCCTGCCCGCCCACTGGGCGGGGCTCAAGATCCACTACCGCTATCGGGAGACGGTCTATCATATCGAGATCGCGCAGGTACGCGTCAGCGACGGGGGGAAGCCCGGCGTGAGCGGCGTCACCGTCGACGGTATCGAACGCGACGACCTGGCCATCGCCCTGGTGGACGATCACCAGGAGCACACCGTCCGGGTGATGGTGAACGCATAAGGGGAGTGCAGACTCGCCGGGTGGCGTTGGTCATTCAGGCTGGGCTGCTACACTTCCAACGGCGCATCGTCTCTTGCCGTCCAATCCAGCACGAGGAAAAAACCATGGAACTGTCCCAACTTGCCGCGCTCATCATTCTGGTCGCGGACATCTATGCCATCGTGATGGTCCTGCAGAGTTCGGCCAGGAACATCGAGAAGCTGCTCTGGGTTTTGGTCATCCTGCTGCTGCCGCTGATCGGCCTGGTGATCTGGTTTTTTGCGGGACCCGGCAAGAAGCCATTCTGAGCCTGTTCCGGCAGCCGGACCGCGGAACACGCCATCCTTCCCGTTCACGAGGCGCTGGCGGGGATCCGTTCCACAGAATCCCCGTCTTCGCGGCACCGACCGGAGGGCCGGGTTTCATCGCTGCAGCTGCTTGCGGCAACGACCGTCACCCTTGCACAGGGTCAGCGGCCGATGCGTATGCTGTCCAGCGATCCCAGCACGCCGAAGACCTGCAGCAGCCATAAGACGACGACAATCAGGACGACGATGTTCAGGATGTTCTTGATTTTCCGATCCATGGGGATATACGCATTGACGAGCCAGAGCAGCACGCCAACGACAATCAGGACGATGACCAGGCTGATAAGTGACATGCGGGTTCTCCTGCCGGTTCATTGGGTTTCCACTTGCCGAAACGGACGTTCGCGGGTGTAGCCTGCTGTGCAATCCACCGTCGCGGCAGCCATCAGAACCTCCGTGCCCGGGGCTACGGAATCACCGGGATGCGCGCACGCGGCGCGCATCCCGGTTTGGTTCACCGTATGATTTTGGAAATCTTCGTTCCCTCGATGCTGACACCCGCCATCAAGCCTTGCTGACTGAAGATGAACGCATAGGCGTCATCCTGCAGCGAGGAGGAGGACAGGTTCTTCGCGACCCCTTCGTCCACCACAACGACGGTGGGGCCGACGCCAATCTCCCATCCCTTGGTATCTTCCACATAGCGCACAGCTTCATCGGTCATCAGAAACATGGCATAGCCGTAGGACTGCGCACCAATCTGCAGACCCCAGGAACCCGTGACGGAGTTGTAGTAGTCGACAACGTTCGAGCCCCTGAGCAACACGCCCTCGCCATAGCTGCCGCCGAACACGAACCCGGCCTTCACCATGTTCGGAAATACCAGCACCGCCTTGGCCGTGCGTGAGAGCTGCTCGGCAAGCGGCTCGGTCTTGTAGAGCGTCTGCAAGGCCTGCCGGGAATCCCTGTCCAGATCCTCCGCGGTTGCCGCGATTGCCTGGCTCATCACACCTATCGCAACGATGGACGTCATGGCGATGACGAGTGCGAGGAATTTTCGTTGGATGCTGTATTGGATGGTGTACATGTGTGTGCTCCTTGGTGGGTGGGGGACGGTGCGGAAGCCGGTTGCCGGAAAAGCCAATCGAGCGTCCGCCTGTGGCAGCGACCCACTGCAACCGGTGCGCTCTGGCACCCTGCCCCTCGGTAGCCTGCAGCAACGCCGCAATGTGGCCAGGGTCGGTGCCGATCACATTGAAACTCGAGATACTGAAATCAAGTTATCTCCGCGACCAGTCACAGTCTGTACGGTGACGCACATTGAGGCGCGCGCACCCAGAGGAGCACCTGCAACCCGAGTTCAGCAACCCGACGACGCGCCTGTGTTCGCCAGCGCACCGACCGCGAAACGCGCCGGATGTATACATGACCTCTCGCATCCGGTTGCGTGCCTGAACGTGCACTCTTCAGCAACGGGACATTGGTTCGTTCAACATCAAGGGGAAGACAACCATGAAGACCTCACTACTCGCAGCGGCTATCGCCTGCACCTTATCTGCCCCTGTGGTATCGGCGGATGAGCCACCCGTGCCCACGGCATCGCCGTCGGATCGTCCCGGCATGATGGGCGGCCCCCCCCAGGGCGGCTACGGCGGCCCCGGCATGATGGGCGGCCCGCAGGGCGGCTACGGCGGCCCGGGGATGATGGGCGGCCCCCAGGGCGGCTACGGCGGCCCGGGGATGATGGGCGGCCCGCAGGGCGGCTACGGCGGCCCGGGGATGATGGGCGGCCCGCAGGGCGGCTACGGCGGCCCCGGCATGATGGGCGGCCCCCCGCAGGGCGGCTACGGCGGCCCGGGGATGATGGGCGGCCCGCAGGGCGGCTACGGCGGCCCGGGGATGATGGGCGGCCCGCAGGGCGGCTACGGCGGCCCGGGGATGATGGGCGGCCCCCCCCAGGGCGGCTACGGCGGCCCGGGGATGATGGGCGGCCCGCAGGGCGGTTACGGCGGCCCGGGGATGATGGGCGGCCCGCAGGGCGGCTACGGCGGCCCGGGGATGATGGGCGGCCCGCCGCAGGGCGGCTACGGCGGCCCGGGGATGATGGGCGGCCCGCCGCAGGGCGGCTACGGCGGCCCGGGGATGATGGGCGGCCCGCAGGGCGGCTACGGCGGCCCGGGGATGATGGGCGGCCCCCAGGGCGGCTACGGCGGCCCGGGGATGATGGGCGGCCCCCAGGGCGGCTACGGCGGTCCCGGCATGATGGGCGCTCCGTACGGACCCGGGGACCAGTGATCTTCGAATCCGAGCGGGCGATCGCCAAGCCGGATGTCACCAACCGCGCTGTGATACCGGACAACACAAACAGCATCAGGGGCGGGCCCTGCGCGGGCTGTCGATGACTTCGATACGAACGCGCTGAAGCGCCACGTGCGGAAATGAACAGGGGGGCAGGGTCCTGTGCAACGGGCTCCTCCCCCCTGCTCTCCTCTGCGGAGCGGTCGCCCGTGTTCGGGTTCTATACTTCCGCCATGTTCAAGGGCGAGCGCTTCAACAGCATTTCACATCTGGTGGGCACCGCGCTGGCATCGGCGGGTGGTGTGGTGCTGGTGGTGGTGGCGTCGCAGGGTGGCGATACCCGCCGCATCGTCGCCTTCAGCATCTATGGCGCCACCCTGTTTCTCCTCTATCTCGTGTCCACCCTTTATCACGGCCTGCCACCGGGCCGTGCGAAGCATGTGTTTCGCGTGCTCGATCACCAGGCCATCTATCTGCTGATCGCCGGCAGCTACACCCCGTTCACCCTGGTCTCCCTCGACGGTCTCGTGGGCTGGCGGATGTTCGGTGCTATCTGGTCCCTGGCGGTGCTGGGCCTGGTGCTGGATGCGCTGCCGCGGCGCGGTGCGCGGGTGCTGCCGTTGATCATCTACTTCGTGATGGGCTGGTTGATCGTGCTGGCCATCGATCCGCTGCTCGCCGCCCTGGCACCCGCCGGCTTCGTCTGGCTCCTGGCCGGTGGCCTGTTCTACACCTCGGGCATCGTGTTCTATGCCCTCGATCGCCGTTACCCCTGGATGCATGGGATGTGGCATCTGTTCGTACTGGCCGGCAGCGTCAGCCATTATGTGGCGATTCTCGTCTATGTCTGATCGTCCGTTGGAACACCCAGCCAGGGGGCCCTGCGTGAACCAGGGCCAACACCAATTGAGGCGCCACCCATCGTATCAGGAGAATACCTGCCATGATCTTCGTGAATACAGCGCCTATCCTCTGGTTAGAGTGCATCGAATGCACGGCAAGGCGGTAGACGCGAGGCGACCACCACCTTGTCCACCCATCAGCGAGGAAGGCGATCATGCTCGTTACCTTTTCCTGTCCGGCTTATGCCAACATCACCCTGTTCGGCAACGTGGCCATCCGACTGCTTCAAATGACCGGTCACAGCGGCACGGTGCCCGGTGCGCTGCAGGCCGAAGAGGTTCCGGGGGCACTGGCGCGTCTGCAGACTGCGCTCAAGCAGCTGCCCGCGTCGGAAGAGCCCGCTGAAGGAGACGACGGGGAACCGGCCGTGAGCATCCAGCACCGCGCCCTGCCGCTCGTCGAGTTGCTCGAGGCTGCGGCAGAGGCACAGTGCGACGTGATGTGGGAGCGCGGCAGCTGAACCGGCGCGGTCGGAAAATGCGGTAGGGCGCGATGGAATACAAGGACTACTACCAGGTCATGGGTGTGGCGCGCGACGCCACGCAGGAGGAGATCAAGCGCGCCTATCGCAAGCTCGCCCGGAAGTATCACCCGGACGTGAGCAAGGAGCCTGATGCCGAAGCCCGCTTCAAGGAGCTCGGCGAAGCCAACGAGGTGCTCAAGGACCCGGAGAAGCGCGCCGCCTACGATCAGCTGGGCCGGGAGTGGAAGAGCGGGCAGGAGTTCCGTCCGCCGCCGGACTGGGATGCCGGGTTCGAGTTCCGCGGGGGTGGCTATACGGCCGGCGACACCGACGAATACAGCGATTTCTTCGAAGCGCTGTTCGGCCGTGGCTTTGCGCGCGGCGGCGGAACCTCGGGTCGGCAAGCCTTCCGCATGCGCGGGGAACACCACCATGCCAAGGTGCTGATTGACCTCGAAGACAGCATGAACGGCGCAACCCGCGCCATCTCCCTGCGCATGCCGGAGCTGAGCAGGGAGGGTCATGTGGTGACCCGCGAGCGGACGCTCAACGTGCGCATTCCCAAGGGCATCCGCCCCGGCCAGCAGATTCGACTCGCCGGCCAAGGCGGGACCGGACTCGGGGGCGCGGAGCCGGGCGATCTCTATCTGGAGGTGGAGTTCCGCGAACACCCGCTCTACAGCGTAGACGGCGCGGACCTCCATCTCCTCCTGCCGGTGGCGCCCTGGGAGGCGGCGCTGGGCGCCACCATCAAGGCACCGACGCCGTCCGGGGTGGTCGACCTCAAGATTCCGGCCAACTCCAATCAGGGGCGCAAGCTGCGACTCAAGGGCCGGGGCCTGCCCGGGAAGCAGCCTGGCGACCTGTATATCGTGCTGCAGGTGGCGCTGCCGCCGGCCGACAGTGAAGTCGCCAAGTCCCTGTACCGGCAGATGGAAGACCAGCTCGGGTTCAACCCGCGCGCCACAATGGGGGTAGCCTGATCCCATGGCCGAGAGAGACCCAACCACTCCGTCCGTCGAGCTGATTGACGAACAGACGACCTTCACCCTGGCCGAGCTGTGCCGCTGCTGCGCCGTGGAGGCGGAGCTCATCGAGGCGCTGGTGGAGCACGGGATACTGGAACCGGTGGGCCGATACGGCCACCACTGGCGCTTCCCCTCCAGCAGCCTGCGCCGCACCCGCATCACCATTCACCTGCAGCGCGACCTCGGGGTCAATCTCGCCGGTGCCGCTCTGGCACTCGATCTGCTCGAGCGCCTCGAGGCGCTCGATGCCCGGTTGCGCGCCATCAAGGGTGACCGGTTGCCCTGAAGGCGCCCAGGGGCCGGTGGCCGCGGGTCAGCAACAGGGCGTCACATCACGCCTCCCCGCTCAGCGCCTCGAAGCCGGAGATGACGTCGAACAGCTCCTCGTCGATGCCACTCTGGCGCAGACGGTGGAAGGTGCCGTGGAGATCCTCCAGCAGGTCGTCGATGTTCTTGTCGGCCCGTTGCATCGCCGCCAGGCGGCTCGCGTTCTCGCTCGCGAGGGACTCGGCGCAGGCGCGAAACAGCGAGACGAAGAGGTATTCGCGAATCAGCGCCCGCAAGGCCGTGGTGGCGCTTCCCATGACCTCCGGCAGGTTTCCTGTGGGCCAGGGGCGTTCCGCCAGCCCGCGGCGCCAACGCTCGTCCAGCGGCAGCAGTCGCTGGCTGACGGGCGTGTAGGCCGTATCGGGCGTGGGTCGGTTGTAGATGAGGTGCAGCTCGGTGACTTCACCCCGGCCGCGCCGGGCCGTGCTCTCCACCAGAATTCTTCCCACCAGCGGGGTGATGGCCTTGACGGAATTCGGCACGGGAAAGAGACCCGCCAGGGGCAGGCCCGCGTCCGCCAGGCGCCCGTGAACGCGCTCCCCCACGGCCCAGACCTCCGCCCCGCCCGGCAGCGCCGTCAGCGCCTTGACCGCGTAACCGGCCACCACCTCATTGAACTGCCCCACCAGCCCCTGGTCGGAGCCGAACACGATGGCACCCGCAACCGCCGATCCGCGCTCTCGCGGCATCAGTTCCGCGGACCCGCTGCTCCGGAAACAGACGCTCAACCCAAGCTGCACGGTGCGGTAGTAGTCCCCCAGCGCGCGCACCGACTGCTCGTACTGGCCGATGCTCGACGCGGCCAGGGCCTTCATGGTGCGGACCACGGACTGCAGGTCTTCGGCGCTGGTGATCTTCCGCTGAAGGCTCGCGGCGGTGTCGCTCATGCCGCCCCCTCGGGTTCTTCACTGCTCCGGAAGGGGGCGAGCGACTCGCGGGCCAGCCCGAGGATCGTCTCCCGATCCGCGGCACTCAGCGTCTCGGCGGTCTCCAGCCGCGCGCTCACCGCCGCGGGGATCGCGGCGGCCGCCGCGCGCACGGACTGCTCGGCCTCCGTCATCCGTTCCAGCGGCAGCTCGTCGAAAAGGCCGGCGGTCAAGGCCAGCAGGATGGCCAGCTGTTCGGGGACGGACACCGGGGCGAACTCCGGCTGCTTGAGACAGGCGCGGATGCGCCGTCCATGGTCGATGACCCGGCGGGTGTTCTCGTCGATGCGGGCGCCGAACCGGGCAAAGGTTTCGAGCTCCTCGAACTGCGCATAGGCGAGCTTGAGGTCGCCCGCCACCTCGCGATAGGCCGCCCGTTGCGCCTTGCCGCCCACGCGCGAAACGGACTTGCCCACATCCACCGCGGGCAGCACGCCCAGTTCGAAGAGCGACGGCGAGAGGAAGATCTGACCGTCCGTGATGGAGATGAGGTTGGTGGGGATATAGGCGGAGATGTTCTGCGCCTCGGTCTCGATGATGGGCAGGGCGGTGAGCGACCCGCCGCCGCGCTCCCCGCGCAGGTGCGTCGCCCGTTCGAGCAGCCGGGAGTGGATGTAGAAGATGTCGCCGGGGAAGGCCTCCCGGCCCGGCGGACGGCGCAGCAGCAGCGACAGCTCGCGATACGCACGGGCATGGTGGGTCAGGTCGTCATAGACGATCAGCACATCGCGGCCCGCTTCCATGAAATGCTCCGCGATGCTGGTGGCGGCGTAAGGGGCGATGTAGGCGAGACCCGGGGGATCGTTGCCTTCGGCCACGACCACGACGCTGTACTCCATGGCGCCCGTTTCCTGCAGGGTGGCCACGGACTTCGCCACGGAGGATGCGCGCTGGCCGATGGCGCAATAGACACAGAGCACCCCTTTCCCGCGCTGGTTCAGGATGGTGTCGATGGCAATGGCGGTCTTGCCCGTCTGCCGGTCACCCAGAATCAGCTCGCGCTGCCCGCGCCCCACGGGTATGAGTGCATCGATGACCTTCAGGCCGGTCTGCAGCGGCACGGTGACGGGCGCGCGGTCCATGATCGGCGCCGCGGGGCGCTCGATGGGCAGTCGGCCGCTGGCGGGCACCGGTCCGTGGCCGTCCAGGGGCCGTCCGAGCGGGTCGATGACGCGCCCCAGCAGCCCCTCGCCCACGGCCACATCCATGACCCGGCCGGTGCGCGCCACCTCGTCACCGGCGTGAAGCTGCCCGTACTCCCCGAGCAGCACCACGCCCACTTCCTCGGGGTCCACGTTGAAGGCGATGCCGAACACCTCGCCGCGAAACTTCACCAGCTCCTCGAAACCGACGCCGGGAAGGCCGGTGACCCGGGCGATGCCGGTGGAGATGCTGGCGATCGTCCCCACCTCGTGGGGCAGCAGATCCGGCGTGAAGGCCTCGCGTCCCCAGCTCAGGCCGTCGAACGCACGGTCGAAGACCTGCCGCAACGTTTCCTCCGGCGCGCTCATCCCGTGACCCCGCCCGCTTCGGCATCCGCCCCGGGCTTCCGCTGGCCACCCTCTCCGGCGGTGGTCCTGGCCTGTTCCTTCAGCACATCGCCGACGCTCTTCTCCAGGGACGCGAGGTAATCCGCGATGCTCCAGGCGACCTTCAGTCCGTTCGTGGTGAGCTCGATGCCGCTGATGATGTCCGGCGCGGTTTCAAACTGCAGGGGGATATCCGCCGAGAAGGTCTCGTTGAGCGCCTTCCGGATGGCGGCGCGCTGGACCTCCGGCAGGCCAAAGGAACTGCGCACACGCGCCGGCGCAGAGGCGCCGGCCAGGGCCCTGGCGAGTTCCTCCTTCGCCTCGCCACCGAGATCCCGCAGGCGCTGTGTAAACACTTCGGTCATGCGCTCCTCGAGACCGACCCCGGCGAGGTCCGTCAGCGTCCTTCTGGCGATGGCAAACACCTCCTCCCGGGTGCGGCGGGTGATCTCATCGCTCAGGCTCTGCTGTTCGCGCAACACCGCGTCCTGACGTTCGCTGCGCAGGGTGTCGGCCGCCTGCCGTGCCTCGTCGAGGAGCCGCAGGCGCTCGGCGCTGGCCGCGTCGGTCGCCTGGCTCAGGAGCGTGGCACGCTCCTGGTCGAACAGCTCGTTCTTCCGCCGGTACTCATCACGCTCCCTCGTGGCTTCCGCCCGCTTCCCGTCGGCGTCCGCCAGCTCCGCGGCAATCCGCTTCTCCCGGGCGTCAATGGCGTGGAGGATGGGCTTGTAGAGAAAGCGCTTCAGCAGCCACACCAGGATGATGAAGTTGAGCGCTTGCGCACCAACCGTGAACCAGTCGACCAACATGGGCTACTGTCCCGCCACCTGGGCGATGGCGTGATTCCAGAAGGGGTTGGCGAAGATGAGAATCATCGAGACCACGAAGCAGTAGATGGCCGTGGACTCGATCATCGCCAGACCGACGAACAGGGTGCGGGTGATGGTGGCCGAAGCGTCGGGTTGCTGGGCCAGCGAGGTCAGCGCCGCCGCCACCGACCGCCCTTCGCCCAGAGCCGGCGCCATGGTGCCGAAGCCGGTGGTGAGGCCGGCGATGGCGATGGAGGCCACTGCGATAATCGTCATGCTATCCATAGTGTGTCCTTCGCTTGTCTCGTTGCAGGTTCAAGGCGCGGGCCCCTGCTGGTGCGCGGGCTTGCGGCTCCGCGTCGCGGCCGCGATGTAGACCGTTGCCAGGATGAAGAAGATATAGGCCTGCACCATGCCGGTGAGCAGGCCGAGCGCAGTCATGACGATGGGAAAAATGAAGGGCGTGATGGCCAGCAGAATCCCGATGATCATCGCCCCACTCATCATGTTGCCGAACAGGCGCACGGCCAGGGCCAGGGTGCGCGAAACCTCGCTGATGATGTTGAAGGGCAGCATGATGAGCGTCGGTTCCACGTAGGATTGGAGGTAGCCGCGCAGGCCCTGCTCCTCGATGCCGAACAACGGCACGGCAACGAACACGCAGAGGGCAAGGGCCACGGTGGTGGAGAGGGAACCGGTCGGCGGATCGTAGCCGGGAATGATGGTGCAGAGGCTGGCCGTGGCGATGAGCAGAAAGAGCGTGCCGAGGAAACCGAGATACCTCTCAGGGTGGTGAAGGCCCACCTCCTCGATCTGCTTCTCGATGGCGGTGACGACGATCTCCAGGAGGTTCTGCCAGCGGGATCGTTCCAGCCCCGTGGAGAGCCTGCGGGTGACGAGCGCTGACCCGACGGCCAGAAGCAACATCAGTCCCCACGTAAATACGATGGTGGCGTTGAGCTTGAGAAACCCGTATTGCCAGAAGATGATCTCGTCGGGACTAAGGCGCATGACCGGCCTCCCGCTCGCGGGACGCCACCGGCGGGCCGGTGAAGCGCATGACGAGAAAGCGCGCGACGAGGAATCCGAGCAGGCAGCTCAGCATCCGCTCCCCTTGACCGCCAGCGACCCCATAGAACCCGGCGACCCCATAGAACCCGGCGAGGACCAATCCGGTCCGCAGCAGCAGGCTGCCCAGAAACCACGCCGCCGGATGGCCGGAGGAAACGCCCTTGCGCACCGTCCACCAGAGCCCGCCAAAGAAGAGGGTTCCGAGCAGCGCGCCGGCCATGAGTGCCAGCGCCAGGGACAGAGGTTCACTCATCTTCGTCTTCCTGATCGTTGCGCATCGCCTTGTCTTCCCGGGTGACCCAATGCCACGCATTCAGACAACCGATGGTGAGTCCGGCCACCAGCAGCGCCAGCGTCCAGGAGTGGCTTCCCGGATGATGGTTGTCCAGCCAGCCGCCGAGCGCCGCGCCGAGCAATGTCGGAACCACCACCGACCACCCAACCAGCCCCATCATGCCCAGCCCGAACCAGACGCCCTGCGTGGCATCGCGCCGCGCCCTGAGCTTTCGTTCGGCCTTCGTCCCCACCTGCCGGGCGAATGACGACCGGTCCTTCAACGCACCTGGTGGCCGCTTGTCATTCATGCTGGAAAGTCGCGAAGCGACGCAGGAAGCCGGTTTCCAGCTTGTCCATCACCGAGCGCACGCTCTGCTCGTGGTCGTCGAGGGTCAGGAACTCCTGCTCCACGACCGCGCGCAGTTGACCGAGATCCTCGGCGCCGAGCGCCCGGCGCACGGAGACGAGCACATCCGCACCGGTCTTGACCAGGATCCCTTCATCCACGGCCAGGCAAACCTCGCCTTCGAGGTCGGTTTCGTAGATGAGGATTCCCGGTGCGAGGGCCGCCACGCAATCGAGCCGGTGGGGCAGGAGTCCGAAGGCACCCTCGGGTGTCTCCGCGACGATGCGCGATACCCCGGTCTTCTCGGCGAAAATCTGAAACGGCAGGAGTACCTTAAGCGTCATTCCCGGGTGTGACATGCCTGGCCTCCGTTGCGGGGTTCGCGCCCGGCTTCGCTTCGTCTATCGCTCCGATCATGTAGAGGGCGCTCTCCGGGTAGTCCTCGAACTCGTCGCGCAGGATCCGCTCACAGCCCTCCAGCGACTGCTCCAGCCTGACGAGCCGGCCCTTGATGCCGGTGAACTGCTCGGTCGTGAAGAACGGCTGGGTGAGGAACCGCTCCAGGCGCCGGGCACGCGCCACCACGTTGCGGTCCCCCGGCGACAGTTGCTCCAGGCCGAGCATGGAGATGATGTCCTTGAGCTCCGCGTACTGTGCCAGGGTGCGCCGGATCTCCTGGGCGATGCGGTAGTGCCGCTCACCGACGACACCCGGCGTGGCCATCCGGGAGCTGGATTGCAGCGGATCGATGGCCGGGTAGATGCCCTCGCTCGCCCGCTTGCGCGACAGCACGATGGACGCGGAAAGATGGGAAAAAGTGTGGACCGCCGCCGGGTCGGTGAAGTCGTCCGCCGGGACATACACCGCCTGGATGGAGGTGATGGCGCCGGTATCGGTGTTGGCGATGCGCTCCTCCAGCCCCGACAACTCGGTACCCATGGTGGGCTGATAGCCCAGGCGCGAGGGCATCTGCCCCAGCAGGCCGGACACCTCCGCGCCGGCCTGGATGAACCGGAAGATGTTGTCGATGAGCAGCAGCACATCGCGATGCTCGTCATCGCGGAAATATTCGGCCATGGTCAGTGCCGCATGGCCGACGCGGAAGCGGCTGCCCGGCGGCTCGTTCATCTGCCCGAAGATCATCACCATGTTCGGCAACACGCCCGCGTCCTCCATCTCGCGGTAGAGTTCCTCCCCTTCGCGGCAACGCTCGCCGATGCCGCAGAATATGCTGACGCCCTCCTGGTGGCCGATCATGTTGTGGATCATTTCGGTGAGCAGCACCGTCTTGCCCACACCCGCGCCGCCGAACAGGCCCGCCTTGCCGCCGCGCTCCAGCGGCACCAGCACGTCGATGACCTTGATGCCCGTCTCGAAGATCTCCGAGCGGGTGGAACGCCGGGCCAGAGCCGGCGGGGCGCGATGCACGGAACGCCATTGGATGTCCGTGGGCGCGGGCTGGCGGTCGATGGCGTTTCCGAACACGTCGAACATCCGTGAGAGCACCCCTCTTCCCACCGGCGCCATCAGCGGACCGCCCGTGTCCCGCACCGCCATGCCGCGCGCCAGACCCTGGGTGGGCGTCAAGGCGATGCCGCGCACGCTGCGCGCGTCGCGCTGCGCCAGAACTTCTATGACGATTTTCCCTTCATCACCCGCGCGCAGAATCGAATAGATGGGCGGCAGCCGCGCCTCGAACGCCATGTCCACGACGCTGCCGCGCACCGAGACCACCACGCCAAGATTTGACAGACCGGTTTGGGCTTCCATGCTGGGCTCCTGCATGCTTATCGGTCAGTTTAGTTCAGATGCACGGGATAGCTTCGTCAGGGCGTCTGGCGCCCCGGGTTGGCGCATGAAGAAGGCCGTCAACTCGGGGGATTGACGTGCGAGCGGCGGGCGGAATGACAGCCCGGTTGATGCTACCCCATGATGCGGCCGTAGGTAGCCCTGTCGGCCGCATAGCAGCCGCAGGAAGCGGTCTCCAGGCCGCGGCGATCGAGAATCGTGATGTCCCCGCGACGGTAGCGGATCAGTTCGCGCTGCTGCAGGGAGTTGGCGGCCTTGGTCACGCCGACGCGACGCACGCCGAGCATGTGGGCCATGAACTCGTGCGTCACATGAAACCGGTCGGCGTGCGCCCGGTCCTGCGTCATCAGCAGCCAGCGCGCAAGGCGCGCCTCCAGCAGGTGGAAACGACTGCAGGACGCCTTCCGGGCAAGTTGGCCCATCACCACATAGAGGTAGCGCTTCAGCTGACGTTGGAGCGCGGGGCTCAGCGCGAGCGCCTGCCTGAATGGCTCACTGTCCATGCGCAGAGCGGGCCCCGGACCCTGCACCACCGCGTGCAACGGTGAAACGTCCACACCGAGGACGAGTGAGACCCCGAGCATGCCTTCGTCGCCAACCAGCCCCACTTCGAGGCTGGTGCGGCCGTCTGCCGGCGTGGTCAGCGCGATGAAGCCTTGCGTAGGAAAGTAGACGTGACGGATCGGCGTGCCGGGGTCGGCCAGGATCTCGGCGAAAGCCAGCTCGACCAATTCACAACCCGACAGGAACCGCACGCGGTCCTTGCGTGGCAGCGCCATGAGCAGGCGATTGGCGGCAGGCTGGATCCGGGGGGATGGCACTGGGGTCTCTCCCTTGTGTTGGGCCAACCGGGCGCGCGGCATACCGAACAGCGGTAGTGGCATGGGGATGCCGGACACACCCGCGAGTGACGGACCTCACCCATGGAGGCACAGGGAAGCATGGCGCCAAACCCAGCCGGTGTCTGGGCGGTAGCGTACAAAGCCGGTGGACAGCCGGCGGCGCGCAAGGAGCGGTGGAAGTACGGGCGAAGGGCCTACAGGAGCAGGCGGTCGAACTCCTTCCTGACCACGGCGTAGCACTCGCAGGCCCGCGCCTCCAGCCCGGCCCGGTCGACCACGGTGATGTGGCCGCGGTGGTAGGTGATCAGGCCGGCCCGCTGCAGGTTGCCGGCGGCCGCGGTGACGCCTTCGCGGCGCACCCCGAGCATGTTGGCGATCAGCTCCTGGGTCATGACCAGTTCGTCCGACTGCAGGCGATCGTGGCTCAACAGCAACCAGCGGCAGAGCTGCTGATCGAGGGTGTGGTGACGGTTGCACACCGCCGTCTGTCCCATCTGGGTGAGCAGCGCCTGAGTATAGCGCAGCAGGAGATGCTGCAGCCCGCCGGAGTGGTTGAACTCATCCTTGAGCAGCTGACCCTTCAGCCGATAGGCGTGTCCGGCACTCTGGACGAGGGCCCGGTTGGGCATGGTCTCTCCACCCATGAACAGGGCGACGCCGATGATGCCCTCGTTGCCCACCACGGCGATCTCGGCCGATGCGCCATCCTCCATGACATAGAGCAGCGAGACGATGGAATCAGTGGGGAAGTAGACATGGCGCAGTTCGCTGCCGGACTCGTAGATCACCTGGCCGAGGGGCAGCGGGACCAGTTCCAGCCCGGGCTCAAGCCGGGCAAACTCCTCCGCCGGCAGGGCGGCAAGAAGGTGGTTCTGGCGTGGGGAGCTGGGGATTGTCATGGGCGAACATCCAGTCGTCGTAGGCGAACCGTCGGTTCATCGATAGTCCAATCCTTGGTCACGTCCGAACGGGTACACACGAGTAACTGTGGGGTGAACCCCGTGAGGAAATTGTAGCCGGAAGCCGGCGCCTTTCAAGCGTGTCCCAGGCGACCCCGGACGGGCGCCACCCTCCTGCTCACCGGCCCCCGGTCGGGATACCGCGGGACACGGTGCAATGAGCGCCAGCGTACAGAGAAGGTCCTTGAATCGGAAGATGATGGAAGAACAGGGAGAAGCGCCCCCCAGCCGGACGTGCGCCATGGAGTGACGACCCATCCGGCGACGGTTACAGGCCATCAAGGGGCACCTCTGCGACTGCGACGCCGGCTCCGCCGGCACGCAACCCCTGACAAATCCTTAAGGAGATAGCTCATGAAATACATCAAGGAGAGCGGCACGGTACTCGGCCTGGTGGGCATCCTCGCCCTTGGCGCCTGCGCACCCATGGCCAGTCAGAACAATGCACCGAACTACGACGGGGCCTCCAGCCAGGGCAACAACTACTCGGACGCGTACACCCGCTCCGCGTACGGGGTGGTCGAGTCCATCGAGCGGGAGAACCAGGGCAACGGAGGCATTGGCGGCAGCGGCCTCGGCATGGGCACCGTCGCCGGCGCGGTGGTCGGCGGCGTGGTTGGCCACCAGGTGGGCTCCGGATCCGGCAACACGGCGGCGACGGTCATCGGCGCGGCGGGTGGCGCCTATGTGGGCCACCAGTTGGAGAAGCAGCAGCAGAGCCCCGATGCATACAGGATCACCATCCGGATGGAGGACGGGACCTATCAGTCTCTGATCCAGGCAACTGACCCCGGTCTGCGCGTGGGCGACCGGGTGCGGATCGACAACGGTGTCGTGCGCCGCTATTGAAGCCGGCAGGGGCGTGGCCATCCAGCGCCTGTGTTCGGTAGCAGACAGACGGCGTCGGCCATTCCCCCTATCCTGTAATTGTCGGAGCGAACAGAGGTGTGAGGTCTGCACCGATGCAGAGCGCAATGAAAGAATCTGGCGCGCTCCCGGCGGAGTGAAGCAGGTGCCCGGCGTTGCTTGCCCATGCACCGCATCACCCCACCGGACAAGGCAAGGAGAGCAAACAGACCCAGCATCGACCTCGGCGCAGTGCGGTGCAATCGCACATCGCCGTCGGCGATGTACGCAGTATCGGAAGCAAGATGTTGGAGTATGAGGCCATACCATGAAGCGTTATCAGAAGGTCGTGCTCAGCACAATGGTGGCAGCAATGCTGCTCGGCTTGGCCGGTTGTTCCGGCATGTCATCACAGGATAAGAACACCGCGGTCGGCGCGGGTATCGGTGCTGTCGGCGGTGCGGTTCTGACGGGCGGCAGTGCAGTTGGAACCGTCGGCGGCGCAGCCGTGGGCGGCTTCATCGGCCACGAAATGAACCAGTAAGCGATGTTTGCGGTTCGGCATTGCGACGCACCGACTTCCGCGGGGCGGGCGGTGCATCGCAAACGCCAGGGACTCTGATCCCCCCGACGAGGCTGAACCTCCCGGTCGGGCTTTTCTTGTAAGCAGATCCCATCCAGGGGAGTACCGGTGATGAAACCGCATGTGGGTCCAAGGGCGCTCCTGGCGCTGGGCGTGTTGCTCGCCACCCTGTCAGGTTGTCAGCAGGAAGGCCCGGCAGAGCAGGCCGGCAAAGAGGTCGACAAGGCCATGTCGAACATCGGCGAGCAGATGGAAAAGGCCGGTGAAGAGGTCCAGGACTCGGTGCAGCGGTAGTCGGAGAAGGAGCGAAGGAACAGACTTCTGGCTTTGCGGAAAGATTCGTGGGTGCAGGAACGACAACCGATTCTCGCCAGGACGCCAATTTCGCCCAGGAAGCGCGCCTGTTGTGCAGGCGCCTTCAGCGACGCGTATGAGCCAGGCTGCCTGCGTAAACCGCCTCCAACCACCCTGGGCCGAATCTACCCCCTGCATCCCCGTCTCCTTCTTCCGGCATGGCCGCCTCCTTCCTTGGCGATCTTTGCGCCTAGGCGAGAACAACGCGAAGCATCCGGTTCCGGGAAAATCGGTCGCAAACGTTCCCCCGCCACCTTCAATCGTCCATGGATATCTTCCCCGAGCCAATCGCTACGCGCCCTGACGCGCCTTTCGTCGCCGGTAGAGATGCATCATCGGCCGCACGGTGATGCCATGGAACAGGATGGACACAACCACCACCGCGAGCGTGATGGCCGTGATCGGTTCGGCCAGGGAAAGGGGCAGGCCCTGATGAACGGCGTACATCAGGTAGTAGACCGAGCCGATGCCCCGGATTCCGAACCAGGCGATCATGAGCCGCTGATCCCGGGACACAGGCGCGCCGAGAAGCCCCAGCCACACGGACGCGGGGCGAATGGCCAGGAACAGCAGCGCCAGGAACACGAGCGCGCGGGCGGGCAAGTGGGTGAAAGGCAGCATGGCTCCCACCACCAGCACCACCGCCAACTCGCCGATTCGCTCCAACTGCTCGTTGAAGCCCCGGACCGCCACCATCATGTAGGCGCTGGTGTGATCAGCCTGGATCGCCTGGGCGGCCCGCCGTTCATCGGCGGGGGCGTCGGGCTGTGGCCCGGCGGCCTTCGCCCCGGGCGCCACAATCCGTCGCGACTGCTCCCTCACCCGCTGCAGGGCGAGACCTGCCGCAAACACGGCCAAAAAGCCGTAGGTGTGGGCAAGCACGGCAAACCCGTAGGCGAGCGCGATGAGGCCCAGGGCCAGGAACTCGTCCAACCCGACGGATTCCTGATGGCGAGCGCGCAGATAGACCACCAGCCTGCCGATCAACGCGCCCATCGCGGTGCCGATGAGCAGGCCGCCGGCGGTGGCCCAGAGGACGTCCACCGCCAGCCAGCGCCAACCCCATGCGCCCAGGTCGTGCAACCCCAGCAGTCCGAGACCCAGCATCACGAACGGAAAGGCGGCACCGTCGTTGAAACCACCCTCCCCCGTCAGACTGAAGCGCAGACGGTCGCGGTCTCCCGATGACTCCACCTGGACGGCTGCGGCGAGCACCGGGTCGGTCGGGGCGAGGATCGCGCCCAGCAGGATGGCTCCGCCGATCGGGAGACCCAGCCCCACTACGGCGATGGCGGCGATGAACGACACGGTCAACGTCATGGACACGAAGGCCAGACGCAACGGCAACAGCCAGTGACGATTCGACAGGGGAAGTCCCAGCTTCAGACCGGCGGAGAACAGCGAGATCAGGACCGCCGCCTCGGCCACCCGTTCCAGGAGGGCCGCGTGATTCAGCGGGTGGGGCGTCAGGACCGCCCACCCGGCCGGCCCCAGGGCGAAACCGCCTGCCAGGTAGAGCATGGCGGTGCTCAGCGGCAGTCGTTTCAGGAGGGTGCCGGACAACACCATGGCGATGAGCAGCACGCCGATGATAAGGACCCAGAGTGCGACGGTCATGGCCGGTGGGGTGACTCTACTGAAGGTGAAGGGCTGCCGGAGACACTCCGGCCCGGCGACACCGGGACCACACCCGCGTGCCAGCGCTCGCCGAAGGGGTCGAAGGGCTCTACCTCAATCCAGCGCTACGGGTACAGGCGCCTCCACCTTACGTGGTCGAGAATTACCGTGCGTTCGGAAGCCGCATGCAATCAAAGGGCGGTCGTGGCCCCGCCATCATGACCCCGGCTGCTTCCGCAGCGGCCTTTGGCTTCTTCCCGGCCGTGCTTCCTCTCGCCTCGGCAGTGCGCAGCACAAGGGGTGGACTCAAGGCGCCTTGACGATAAAGGGGGCGCCATCGCCGGCATGCTTCTTCGCCTGCTTGGCGGCCTTTCTCTCCTTCGGCGTCAAAATGGGCTGCTTCTTCGCTTCCCGGTTGGATTTCTGGGGTCTGGACATCTGGGTTCACTCCTGAACTTGCCGGAGGGACACACCACGGTGAAGTCGTCGTGGCCGAGGTGGTGCATCCACAGTATTGGGCCCGTGGCGGGGTTGCCACGTCCCCGGCGAAATGGCCTGAACATCAGAACTGGTCGGCCAACCATCCGTCCAGGGGCGTACAGGCCTCGGGGGTGGGCCTGGTGGCGGTTTTCCCCAGGATGGGGGTGAAGCACAGATATTCATTGCCGTGGCCGTCCGACAGGTTGCGCAGGGGCATTTCACCCAGAGTCTCGTAGCCGGACGCGTCCATCATGATGAACTGGTATTCATCCCCCACGCTGATCTCCAGGCTGCCGCCATTGCCGGCGCCGAATTTCTTCCACCACGTTGCCGGGTTGGAGCCGTCGAAATAGGGCGGAGACTCCTGGGCGCCGAGTCGATGCCACGCCATGATGGTGGGGTCCTGCATCTGCTTTTCCCTGGCAAGCTCCTTTGCGAGCAGACTTGCGCTCTGGTAGTTGAGGGCGGTTCCCTGATGGTCGATGTGAGCGTTTTGCATCTTTATCTTCCTTCCGGATATGGAAATTCCGGGAGAGGCGGCGGCGAGGTTGCCGCTTGACCTGTGACACCAGCATGCACCTATTACCGAGCGTTGTCGTCAACTATTTTCATGGTCAATCTCTCGCCGCCTGTCCGTCATTAGAAGACCGGTGCAGCAAAGGCTCCGGCACAACGCTCAATGCCGGAGCCTGCTACGAGGAAATGAGGGGAACCGGCGCGACGGCCGATGGGGGGATCAGCGCAGACCGGCCACCAGCACCTCGCCGGTGGTGACCTGCAGCGCCAGCAGGTCGTGGTTCAGCTCCTCGAGCTCGGTGCTCACCGTATCGAGTTCTTTCCGCGCCTGATCGGCGCTGTGCTTGCGGAAGGCGGCGTAGAGCAGGCCGCCGGGCATGATGGCCGCGATCAGCGCATCCTTCGCCCCGAACCGGCGCTCCTCGACCCGGGTGGAGAGGGCCTCGCTCTCCTCGCGCAGATCGGCACGCAACGACCGGACCTGGGCGAGCAGCTCGGGGGCCGGCAGCGGCGCCGGCATCTGCCACGCCAGGCCGCTTTCGACTGCCGGGAACGGCGCCGTGGCGGGCACGGCCTGCTCCTCGGCCACGACAGCGTGGGCGGCGACCAGCGAACCCAGCATGAGGCCGACCCGGGCAAGGCGGCGGTGGGAAATTTTTCTCATCGATGACCCCCGTTGCAATCGCGAGGGGGTAGATTACGGAAAACCGATAAACGACTACAATGACGCAGGTCATTGTAATCAAAGATAATTATATTCCCAGGACTTCCGGTGCCAGATGATGGGGGCGGAGTGCCGCGCCAGGATAACCGTCTCCCGCCCGCCGCGCCAGGGCCCGCCGCAGCCCCATGGACGCCGTTTCACCGGAATCGATGGGGCAACTTTTAACATACCGGAAACAAAAGACTTGTTGCGGCGCAACAATCTCTCTGCTAAGCTGATTTCCAGTTGAGCTGATTTGCTCTCCCCCCAACTGCCAGAGGATTGCCCCCATGTACCAGGACCTGTTCAACAGCTGGACCGTCAACGCCGAAAAGATGTTCGCCCCTTCCCGCAAGATGGCCGACCTGACCATCGCCAGCACCGAGAAGCTGTTCGCCCTGCAGATGGCCCTGACCCAGGGTTACTTCGAGCTGGGCATGAAGCAGCTGAAGTCCATGCTGGAAGTGAAGGACGCCGAGAGCCTGAAGTCCTTCGTCAGCCTGCAGGCCGAGGTCGCCAAGAACGTCAGCGAGAAGGTGATGGCCGACGCCAAGGCCGTGGCCGACCTGAACGCCGAAGTGGGCGCCGAGGTCCAGAAGCTGACCCAGGAGAGCCTGCAGTCGGTGGTGGCTCCCAAGGCCAGGAAGGCGGCCTGATCATTCCAGCCTGACAACGCCAGTGAAAGCCGCCGGACCCGATCGGGTCCGGCGGCTTTTTCATTTCTCTCTCAGCGCTGCGGCTGGCCGGGCGCCATGCCCGGCACCATCTGCATCGGGTTGACCTGCTGCATCTGCCGGCTGCCCTGCAGGACCGCCTCCGCCATGTGGTCGACGCTCGCCCGCATCCCCTTCACGTCGGCGCTCAGCTCGGCCACCTGCCCGGTCATGCGTTCCATGTGATCGCTCATGTCCGCCATGATCTTGACCATCGCCAGGAACGCCACCCCGGCCACGGCCGTGAGGACCCACACCGCCACTCTGTTGCCCATCCCGCGCCTCCCTGAACGCCCGCACAGTCCCACTGGGAGATTAGCCCAGCACCCGGCTCCTGGCGACCACACGGGGCGCGCCGCCCCGGCGCACGGATAGCTCCGCCGCACGCCCCGGGCACGTTACACTGGCCGGCATGAACCGCATCGGCACCGGCAACGTGATCCTGGCCTGGATAGTGATTCTCGGCCTGCTCACCTGGGGCTTCTCCGCGCTCCTGGACTACCAGCGCAATCCCAACCGCGCTCTGGCCACGCACACCGACGGCAGTATGAAAGAGGTGGTGCTGAAACGGAACCGCGACGGCCATTACGTGGCCGATGGCGCCATCAACGGGCATACGGTGACGCTGCTGGTGGACACCGGCGCCACCACCGTCACCCTCCCCGGCGCGCTGGCGGCGCGGCTGGGCCTGGCGCGCGGCGCGCCCCTGCGGGCCCAGACCGCCAACGGCACCGCCACCGTCTACGCCACCACCCTGGCCAGCGTCGCCCTGGGCGGCATCGTGCTCCATGACGTGCGCGCCAACATCAGCCCGGGCATGACCGGCGAGGAGGCGCTGCTGGGCATGAGCTTCCTGCGCGGGCTGGAACTGATCCAGCGCGACGGCACGCTGCGAATCCGGCAGTAGGGCTGGTTAAAACGGCTCGTCAGCCGAATTCGCCGGTGCGGAGAGAAGAAGCTTTCTCTCGCCAAGAGGCCCGGAACGCCAAGGAGCCAACCATTCTCTTCCAGCCGATCAACGATCCGGGCGATCCCCTGCCGGATGAGCACCTCGCCGAATTTGAGACCTCGGTACTCGACTTCCCTTGGCGTTCTTGGCGAGAGCCAAAAGGATTTCCTCCCGGAATGGCACAACCCGGGAAATGTGCCTCGCCGCCACTACTGTCCATGCGCATCATGCACATGGCGCTCGTCATGAGCGAAACATCCACCCACGGATTCTGCGGACGAACCGAAAAAAAGGCCGGGGGTCGCCCCCCGGCCTCTCATGCGCGCAAGACCGACGGCCTCAGTCGCGGCCGCCGCCCAGCAGGGCCGGCACCTCGCGCCGCGGGCGGGCGTTGAAGCGCTCGGCCGCCGGGCGGCCGCCACGGGGCTTGCCCGCGCCGTTGCCGCCGCCGTTGCCGGAACGGTTGCCGCCCTGGCGCTGACCGCCTTCGCCGGCGGCGCCGCTACGGGCCGCCCGCGCCCCTTCCTGGGAGCGGCCGTCCCCGCGCCGGCCACGACCGGCGCCCGCCTCCTGGCGCGGGGCGCGACCACGGCCGTTGCCGTTGCCGTTGCCGTTGCCATTGCGTCCGCCACCGGCCGGCCGGCCGCCGCGCCCGTTCCGACCCTGGAGGATGGGCTCCGCCTTGATGCTGGGATCGGGCTTGAAGCCCTCGATGATCTCCTTCGGGATCTCGCGCTTCAGCAGCCGCTCGATGTCGCGCAGGAAGGCGTGCTCGTCCACGCACACCAGGGAGACCGCCTCGCCCTCGTTACCGGCACGGCCGGTGCGGCCGATGCGGTGCACGTAGTCCTCGGGCACGTTGGGCAGCTCGAAGTTCACCACGTGGGGCAGCTGGTCGATATCCAGGCCGCGGGCGGCGATGTCGGTGGCCACCAGCACCCGCACCGCGTTGCGCTTGAAGTCCGCCAGCGCCTTGGTGCGCGCCCCCTGGCTCTTGTTGCCGTGGATCGCCGCGGCGGTGATGCCGTCGCGCCCCAGCTGCTCGGCCAGGCGGTTGGCGCCGTGCTTGGTGCGGGTGAACACCAGCACCTGGCGCCAGTTGTTGGAACCGATGAGGAAGGAGAGCAGCTCGCGCTTGCGCTTGGCGTCCACCGGGTGCACCCGCTGCGAGACCCGCTCGGCGGTGGTGTTGCGCCGGGCCACCTCGATGAGCGCCGGGTTGTCCAGCAGGTCGTCGGCGAGGGTGCGGATCTCCTCGGAGTAGGTGGCCGAGAAGAGCAGGTTCTGCCGCTTCTTCGGCAGCAGGGCGAGAATCTTGCGGATATCGCGGATGAAGCCCATGTCGAGCATGCGGTCCGCCTCGTCCAGCACCAGGATCTCCACCTGGGAGAGGTCCAGGGTGCGCTGGCTCACGTGGTCCAGCAGCCGGCCGGGGGTGGCCACCAGGATGTCGACACCGCGGCGCAGGGCCGCGATCTGGGGGTTGATGCTCACCCCGCCGAAGATCACCGCCGACTTCAGCGGCACGTGCCGGCCGTAGGTCTGCACGCTCTCGGCCACCTGGGCGGCCAGCTCGCGGGTGGGGGTGAGAATCAGGGCGCGCACGGCGCGCCGCCCGCCACCGGGCACGGTGGCGTGGAGCCGGTGCAGCAGGGGCAGGGTGAAGCCGGCGGTCTTGCCGGTCCCGGTCTGCGCGCCCGCCATGATGTCCCGGCCCTCGAGGATCACGGGAATGGCCTGGCGCTGCACGGGGGTGGGCTCGGTGTAGCCCTTTTCGGTAACGGCGCGGGTGACTTCGGCCGACAGGCCGAGGGAACTGAAAGGCATAAGAGTTGAAGCTCCTGGTAAAGCCTGCCGGGAATGCGTCCCGGGCCGGCCCAGGCGAAAATCGATAGGTTTGGGGTGGTTCGAGGCAGATCGGAAGTGGATTACCGCGACAACCTGGCGCAGGCCGGAGTGCGCCGGATGCCGCACTATAACAGAACCTGACCGTCAACGTGTGTTTATTTACGCCAGCGCGGCGGAGTCGCCCCGGCGCACCCCGGCCACATCAACGCGCCCGCGCCGCGCTCCAGCGCGGGCGGGCCAGCTGTCGCTCCACGGCCCGGCCGGCCCGGTCCAGGGCGCGGCTGATGGCCCGGTGGAGGTCCGCCTCCCGGTCCTCGATCACCACTTCGGCCTGCCCCTTGATCCGCACCCGCACCCGGCAGCACAGGTCCGGCCCGCCGCGGGAACCGTTGCGATCCTCCAGCCTCACGCTGACGCCCCGCACCCGCGTCCCGTGGCGGGTCAGGGCCAGCCGCACCCGCCGCTCCACCTGCTCACGCAGGGGCTCCGTCAGGGCGAATCCCAGGGCCTGGATATCGATATGCATCCCATTCGCCTCCTCCGCCGGACGATGGATGTGAGACTAAGTTCCGCTAACGCTTCGGATAAGTCGATTAACATCGGACAAAGCATCGGAAAAACCGAGGAACGAACCTTGGCCGCACAGGCTCTCTTACTTTGCGGCCAGCGCGATACGGGACCCATCGGGAGGGGGAGATGTTCCAGCTCAACCTGAAGCACCTGCGCTACTTCTGGGTGGTGGCCTCCCTCGGCACCATCGCCCGCGCCTCCGAGCGCCTCCACCTCACCCCCCAGACCATCAGCGGCCAGCTGCGTCTGCTGGAGGAGCGCATCGGCACGCAATTGTTCGAGAAGTCCGGCCGCAACCTGGTCCTCACCGAGACCGGACGCCTGGTCTTCTCCTACGCCGACGAGATGTTCCGGCTCGGGACCGAGTTGCAGGACCTCATCGAGGGCCGGCCCCTGGAGCGGGGGCTGGTCTTCAACGTGGGGGTGGCCATGGTGGTGCCCAAGCTGCTCGCCTACCGGGTACTGGAGCCGGCGATGCAGATGCCGGAGAAGGTGCGGCTGGTCTGTCACGAGGCGCCCCTGGTGGACCTGCTGGCCGACCTCTCGGTGCACCGGCTGGACCTGGTGCTGGCCGACGCCCCGGTCAGCCCGACACTCAACATCCGCGCCTACAACCACCTGCTCGGCGAATCGGGCAGCACCTTCTTCGCCCGGGGCGAACAGGCACGGCACTACCGTGAGGGGTTTCCGCGCTCCCTGGATGGCGCCCCCGTGCTGATGCCCACCGCCAGCAGCGCCCTGCGCCGTTCCCTGGAACAGTGGTTCGAGCATGAGGGGATCCGCCCCCGGGTCGCGGCGGAGTTCGAGGACCGCGCCCTGATGAAGGCCTTCGGCGAGGCGGGCATCGGCGTCTTCACCTCGCCGGCCGCCATGGAGGCGGACGTGCTGGCCAAGTACGGCGTCGAGGTCATCGGGCGCACGGACGCGGTGCAGGAGCGCTACTACGCCATCTCCGCGGAACGCCGCATCAAGCACCCGGCGGTGGCCGCCATCACCGCATCCGCCCGCACCGATCTCTTCACCTGAACACCCGCGGGCCACGCCCCGCGCCGTCGCCATGGGGCGGGCCGCGCGCCTTGCGGCGGGCGGTTTCCGGCCCGCTGACAGTTCGCAATAATCGAACTGTCAGCGACAACAATACGAATTATCCGCAGCTTCCAACCTCGACTATAGTCGGATCAGGGCACACGCCGTGCCCGCCGAGGCGACACTGGAGGAGGCCACCATGATCCTGCTGCTCACCACCCTCTCGGGGCTGGCCACCGGCTGGCTGCCGGCCGTTCTGGCCGGCCGCGGCGAGCGCCCCGGTCCGGCCCTGCAGCCGTTGCCCGTGCGGATCCGCAACCGCCCCGGCCGCCGCCGGGACGCGCCGTGACCCCGCCCGCCCCCCTCTCCCGCGGCTTCCGCCCGGCCACCGCCCTGCTGGCGGCGGCGGTGCTGTGGTGGATCCTGGCCGGCGGCAGCGCCGCCTCCTGGGCGATCGGCGTCCCGGCGGTGGTGCTGGCCGCCTGGTCCGCCCGCCGGCTGGGGACGGGGTCGGCCCTGTCCCTGACCGGCCTGCTGCGCTTTCTGCCCTTCTTCGCCTGGGAGTCGCTGCGCGGCGGCGTGGACGTGGCGCGGCGCACCCTGGGGCCGCGGCTGCGCATCGCGCCGGGCTTCCTCGACTATCGCACGGCGCTGCCCGAGGGCGCGCCGCGCCGTTTCTTCGCCACCTGCGTGAGCCTGCTGCCGGGCACCCTGGCGGCGGAGATCGAGGGCGACACCCTCGCCGTCCACCAGCTCGACGCCGGCGGCGACAGCCAGGCCGAGCTGGCCCGACTGGAGCGGGCCGTGGCGGGCCTGTTCGGCCTGCCGGGGGCGCGCCCCCATGGCTGAATTCCTGGGTCTCGCCGCCACCCTGCTGCTGGTGACCGTCGCCCTGGGGCTGATCCGGGTACTGAAGGGCCCCGACGCCGGCGACCGGCTGCTGGCCGTCCAGCTGCTGGGCACGGCCGGCGTGGGCTTCCTGCTGCTCCTGGCGCCCCTGCTCGGCCAGCCGGCCCTGGTTGACGTGGCGCTGGTGCTGGCCCTGCTGGCGGTGGTGGCGGTGGCGGCCTTCACCCGCGGCGGCCCGGAGGCGGACCATGACTGACCTGCTCACCCTCCTCCTCGTCGGCGCCGGACTGCTGTTCTACCTGGCCGGCAGCATCGGGCTGCTGCGCCTGCCGGACCTCTACACCCGCCTGCACGCGCTGACCAAGGCGGACAACCTGGGTCTGGGCCTGCTGGTGGCGGGGCTGGCGCTGCAGGCGGAGAGTCCGGCGGCGGTGCTCAAGCTGGCGCTGGTCTGGCTGCTGGTGCTCGCCGCCAGCGGCACCGGCGCCCACCTCATCGCCCGGCGCGCGCGCCGCGGGGAGGACCGGCCGTGAGCGGACCGCCCGGACTCCTGCTCGACGGCCTGCTGGCGCTGCTCCTGCTGGGGCTGGCGGCGGCCGTGATCAGCAGCCGCGAGCCGCTGCGCGGGGTGATCCTGTTCATCGCCTTCGGCCTCCTGCTGGCACTGGTGTGGGCGCGCCTCGGCGCCCCCGACGTGGCCCTGGCGGAGGCGGCCATCGGCGCGGGGCTGAGCGGCGCCCTGCTGCTGGCCGCCGCCCGCGACGAACGCGGCGACGCAGCGCAACCGGGCGCCGACCGGCCGGTGACGATACTCCTGGCCCTGCTCGCCGCCGGCTTCGGGCTGGTGCTGGCATGGGCGCTGGCCGCCAGCCTGCCGGCCGCCGACCCGGTGCGCCTGGCCGGCGCCGTGGCGGAGCAGCTGCCCCGGAGCGGCGTCACCAACCCGGTGACCGCCGTGCTGCTCAACTTCCGCGCCTACGACACCCTGCTGGAGCTGGCGGTACTGCTGGCCGCGCTGCTCGGCATCAACGCCCTCGGCGCCGGGCGCCCCGCCTACGGCCCCGCCCCCGCCCTGCTCTCCGGGCTGGCCGGCTGGCTGGTTCCGCTGCTGCTGCTCACCGGCGCCTACCTGCTCTGGGCCGGCGCCCACGCCCCGGGCGGCGCCTTCCAGGCCGGCGCCCTGGTGGCCGCCGCGGGGGTGTTGCTGCGCCTGGCGGGCGTGCGCGCCGCGGGACTGCCCGCCGGCCTGCCGCTGCGCCTGGCCGCGGCGGGCGGCGTGGGGCTGTTCCTGGCGGTGGGCCTCGCGGTGACCCTGGCCGGGAACGCCTTCCTGCAGTACCCGGCGGCGGCGGCCGGGCTGCTCATCCTCCTCATCGAGAGCGCGGCGGTAACGGCCATCGCCGCGGCCCTGGTAATCGCCTTCCTGGGCGGAGAGCCCGAACCCTGGTCACCGTCCACGGACCGTTCCCGGCCGGAGCAGGCCTGATATGCCCGCCCCCCAGCTCATCTACCTCCTCAGCGGCTGCGCCCTGGCGGCCCTGGGCCTGTTCGGCGCCCTGGCCCACGCGGCGCTCCTGCGCCGGGTGATGGCGCTCAACATCCTCGGCGGCGGGATCTTCCTGCTGCTCATCGCCACCGCCTGGAACGGTCCCGGCGCAGCCGCCGACCCGGTGCCCCACGCGCTGGTGCTCACCGGCATCGTGGTGGCGGTGAGCGCCACCGCCTTCGCCCTGGCCCTCGGCCGGCGCCTGCGGGCGACCCGCGATGAGTAACCTCCTCGCCGGGATCGTGGCCCTGCCCCTGGCCGCCGCCCTGCCGGCGCTGGTATGGCCCGTGGCCGGCCGGCCGCTGGCGCTGGCCGCCACCGGCCTGACCCTCGCCGCCACCCTCCTGCTGCTGGGAGAGGTGGCCGCCGCCGGCACGGTGACGCTGGTACCCGGGGGCTGGACGGCCGGGCTCGGCATCGTCCTGCGGGCCGACGGGCTCTCCGCGGCGCTGCTCGCCATGACCGCCGCGGTGGCCCTGGCCGCCACCCTCTACGCCGGGCGCTACTTCGCCGGCCATCCCGCCGGACGCCACTTCTGGCCCCTGTGGCTGCTCCTGCTCACCGCCCTCAACGCCCTGTTCCTGGCCGCGGATCTCTTCAACCTCTACGTGACCCTGGAGCTGCTGGGGCTCGCCGCGGTGGCGCTCGCCACCCTGGCCGGCACGCGGGCGGCGCTGGAGGCGGCGCTGCGCTACCTGCTGGTGGGCCTGCTGGGCTCCATGGCCTACCTGGCGGGCGTGGCCCTGCTCTATGCCGCCTACGGCCGCCTCGACCTGGCCGGGGTGGCCGCCGCCATCGGCCCGGACCCGGCGGCCGCGGCGGCGCTGGCGCTGATGTTCGCCGGGCTGCTGCTCAAGACCGCCGCCTTCCCGCTCCACTTCTGGCTGCCGCCGGCCCACGGCAGCGCCCCGGCCCCCGTCAGCGCGGCCCTCTCGGCGCTGGTGGTGAAGGCGGCCTTCTACCTGCTGCTGCGCCTGTGGCTGGACCTCTTCGCCCCGGTGGCGGGCGCCGGGGTGGCGACGCTGCTCGGCGCACTCGGCGCCGCGGCGGTGCTGTGGGGATCCTGGCAGGCCCTGCGCGCACCCCGGCTGAAGCTGCTGGCGGCCTACTCCACCGTGGCCCAGGTGGGCTACCTGCTGCTGTTCTTCCCGCTGCTCGCGGTCCTGCCCCCCGGGCCGGCGCGGGAGGCGGCCTTCGGCGGGCTGGTGCTGCTGGCCCTCAGCCACGGCTTCGCCAAGGCCGGCTTCTTCCTCGCCGCCGGGGTGGTGCAGCGGCACGCCGGCCACGACCGCATCGCCGAACTGGACGGCACGGTGCAGCGCCTGCCGGTGACCAGCTTCACCCTGGCGCTCGCCGGGGTGGCCCTCATCGGCCTGCCGCCGAGCGGCACCTTCCTGGCCAAGTGGCAGCTGCTTTCCGGCGCCATCGGCGCCGGGCTCTGGTGGCCGGTGGCGGTGGTCGCGATCGGCACCCTGCTGGCGGGCGCCTATGTCTTCCGCCTCCTCGGCCACCTGTTCGGCAACGCCGTGCAGCCCGCCGGGCGGCGCCTGGCGGGGGCGGGCGAGGAACTGCCGCCGCTGCTGCTGGCGCTGGCGGCCGCCGTGGCACTGGGGCTGTTCGCCGCGCCGCTGTGGGAGCTGCTCGCCCCCCTCCCCGCCCCGGGGCCGCGGCCATGACCCTGCAGACCACCCTGCCCGCCCTCATTGTCCTCAGCTCCCTGCTGCCGGGGCTGGTGATCTTCCTCCTGCGCGAGGAGGCCCACCGCCTGCGCACCGTGCTCAACCTGGCCGGCGCGGTGCTCAAGCTGGCGCTGGTGGGGGTGATGATGTGGGGGGTGTTCCAAGGCGCGGCCTACGAGAGCCGCTGGACCCTGGCCCCGGGGCTCGACCTGGTGCTCCATGCCGACGCCCTCTCGGTGCTGTTCGTCACCCTCTCCACGGTGCTGTGGCTGGTGACCACCCTCTACGCCATCGGCTACCTGGAGCACTCGCCCCACCGCAGCCGCTTCTTCGGCTTCTTCAGCCTCTGCGTCTCGGCCACGGTGGGCCTGGCGCTCGCGGGCAACCTGTTCACCTTCCTGGTCTTCTACGAGGTGCTGACGCTGGCCACCTACCCCCTGGTGGCCCATCGCGGCACCCCCGAGGCCACCCGCGGGGCGCGCATCTACCTGGCCTACACCCTCGCCGGCGGCACCGCCCTGCTGGTGGGCACCGTCTGGCTGCGGGCGGTGGCCGGGCCGCTGGAGTTCGTGGAGGGCGGACTGCTCGATGCCCTGCCCCCCGGACTGCACCCGGAGCTGCGGCTCATCTTCGTGCTGCTCATCGCCGGGCTGGGGGTGAAGGCGGCGCTGGTGCCGCTGCACGGCTGGCTGCCCCAGGCCATGGTGGCGCCGGCGCCGGTGAGCGCCCTGCTGCACGCGGTGGCGGTGGTGAAGGCGGGGGCCTTCGGCATCGTGCGGGTGGTGTACGACGTCTACGGGGTGGAGTTCGCCCACCAGCTGGGCCTGCTCGCCCCCCTCGGGGCGCTGGCGGCGCTCACCATCGTCTACGGCTCCGTGCGGGCGCTCACCCAGGACAGCCTGAAGAAGCGGCTGGCCTGGTCCACCGTCAGCCAGGTCTCCTACATCGCGCTGGGCGCCGCCATCCTCGGCCCGCTCGCCACCATCGGCGGGGTGGTGCACCTGGTGCACCAGGGGCTGATGAAGATCACGCTGTTCTTCGCCGCCGGCAACTACGCCGAAACCCTCGGCATCCACCACGTAAGCGAGATGAACGGCGTGGGCCGGCGCATGCCCGGCACCACGCTCGCCTTCACCGTCGGGGCGCTCGGCATGATCGGCATCCCGCCGGTGGCCGGCTTCGTGAGCAAGTGGTACCTGGGCCTCGGCGCGGTGGAGGCCGGCGCCGCGGCGTGGGTGCTGCCGGTGCTGGCGGCGAGCAGCCTGCTCAACGCCGCCTACTTCCTGCCCATCCTCCATCGTGCCTGGTTCCGGCCCGCCCCCGCCGCCTGGCCGGAGGAGCATATACCCGCCCGCCGCCTGGAGACCGTCGGCCTGCTGCTCTGGCCGCCGGTCGTCACCGCGCTGCTGGCGCTCGGCGCGGGGCTGCTGGCCGCCACCCCCTTCAGCCCGCTCGACTGGGCCCGCCTCATCACCGCCCGGGAGTACGCTCCATGACCGCGACGCTCCTCCTCGCCTGGCTGGTCCCCTGGCTGGCCATCCCCTGGGCCCGCGGCCGCGGCGGCCCGGTGCCGGCGGCGGCCCTGCCGGCGCTGGCCGCGGCGCTGCTGCTGCCGGCGGACGTGGCTCTGGACCTGCCCTGGCTGCTGCTGGGCGTGAGCCTCGGCCTCGACCCCGGCGGCCGGATCCTGCTCCTCGCCGGGGCCCTGGTGTGGCTTGCGGCGGCGGCGATGGCCCGCGACACCCTGTCCGGACCCCGTGCCGGCCGCTTCCGGACCTTCTTCCTCCTGGCCATGGGCGGCAACTTCCTGCTGCTCCTGGCCCAGGACGCCCTCACCTTCTACCTGGGCTACGCGGTGATGGGGCTCTCCGCCTACGGGCTGGTGGCCCACCGGCCCTGGGCGCGCCGGGCCGCGCGGGTCTACCTGGCCTGGACCCTGGTGGGGGAGGTGGCGCTGTTCACCGCGCTGGTGCTGCTGGCCGCCGGCGCCGGCGGATTCGACTTCGCCACCCTCCGCTCCGGCGCGCCGGGCCCGGCCGCCCTGGTCCTGCTGCTGTTCGCGATCGGCATCAAGCTGGCCGCCCCCGGGCTGCACCACTGGATGCCGCTCGCCTATCCCGCCGCCCCGGCCGCGGGCGCGGCGGCGCTGGCTGGGACGATGATCAACGCCGGCGTGCTGGGCCTGCTGCGCTTCCTGCCCCTGGGTGGAGCGACCCTTGCCGGCTGGGGCACGGCGCTGGTGGGCATCGGCCTCGTGGCTGCCTTCTACGGCGTGGCGGCGGGCCTCCTGCAGCGGCGGCCCGGGGTGGTGCTCGCCTACTCCAGCATGAGCCAGATGGGCGTGCTCACCACGGCGCTGGGACTGGCGCTGGCCGAGCCCGCCGCCGCGGCGCCGCTGGCGGCGGCCGTCACCCTCTACGCCGCCCACCACGGGCTGGCCAAGGGCGGGCTGTTCCTCGGCCTCGGGCTGCGCCGGCGGGGCGTCCCCTGGACGCTGCCGGGGCTGGCCCTGCTGGCCCTGGCCCTGGCGGGTGCGCCCCTGACCAGCGGGGCCGCTGCCAAGGCGGTGCTGAAAGAGGCGCTGCCGCCGGAGTGGAGCGGCCTGGTCCTGGTACTGGCCCTGGGCAGCGTGGCCACCACCCTGCTCATGGTCCGCTTCCTGTGGCTGGTGCGCCGCCCCCCGGCGGTCCGCAGACCGGCGCCGCCCCTGGCCTGCAGCGCCTGGGCGGCGCTGCTCGGACTGGTGGCCCTGTTCCCCCTCCTGGCGGGCACCTGGGGCGCCAGTCTCTCCGCCGCCGGCAGCCTCGCGCTCGGACTGGGGCTCGCCGCCCTGGCGCTGCGGGTCGCGGCCGGCCGACGCCTGCCGCGGATCCTGCGTCTCCCGCCCGGCGACCTGCCCGAGCTCGCGCTGCGCGCCCTGGTCCGGCTGCCCGCCCCGCGGTTGCCGGGACCGCCAATCAGCGGAGCGGGCTTGAGGGCGGCGGGAAAGTGGCTCATCGTCCAGGAGACCGGGCCGGGGTTGCGGCGCTGGCCGGTGGCCGGCGCCCTGTGGCTGGCCCTGGGCGGCCTGCTGCTGTGGCTGGCCGCGGGCGGCTGAATCTTTGTCAACCTGCACTGGGAGCAACGAGCATGCAACGTTTCAAGAACATCCTGCTGCTGGCTCATGGCGACGCTGACCCGGCACCGGTGCTGCAGCGCGCCGCCCGTCTGGCCCAGGCGAACGAGGCCCGGCTCACGGTGATGGACGTGATCGCGCCCATCGACGACGCCCGCCGGCTGGAGGAGCGCCTCGGCCTCGACCTGACCGCCACGGTGCGCGACCGCCGCCTGGATGCGCTGCACCGGCTCACCGCGCCGTGGGCGGACAACGGCGTGCTAATCCACACCAAGGTGGCGACGGGCACCCCCTTCATCGAGGTCGTCCGCGCGGTGCGGAACAACGGCTTCGACCTGCTGATGAAGGCCGCCGAGCCCCCGGCCGGGACGCTGCAGCGGCTGTTCGGCAGTCTCGATCTGCACCTGCTGCGCAAGTGTCCGTGCCCGGTCTGGATCGACCGGCCCGGCATGCGGGAGAGCTACCGGAGCGTGCTGGCCGCGGTGGATCCGGCCGGTGACGCCGACCCGGCGCTCGACCGCACGATTCTCCAGCTCGCCACCTCCCTGGGTCGACGCGAGGATGCGGCGGTACACGTGGTGCACGCCTGGGATCTGCCCGGAGAGTCGATGCTGCGCGACGGCATGGCGCGGATTCCGCTGGCGGAACTGGAGCGCCAGCTCACGATCATCCGCGAACACCACGAGGCGCTGGTGGAGAGCCTGGTCGCCCCCTTCGGCATGGACCGGAACAGCCCTGCCGTCCACGTGGCCAAGGGGCGCCCGGCGGATGTCATCGCCCGGATCGCCGGGGAGACCGGGGCGGATCTCATCGTCATGGGCACCGTGGGCCGGACCGGCATCCCCGGCCTGATCATGGGCAACACGGCGGAGGAGATCCTGCAGACCACCCAGCTGCCGGTGCTGGCGGTGAAGCCGGCGGGCTTTATCTCGCCCATCGCCCCCGACTGAGTCCGGGCGGAGACACCCCGCGGGCATCTCCGTCCAGGGCGAGCCAGCCCCACAGGAACGCCAGCGCCGGCATCTGCACGGCGTTGACGGCCATGATCTAGCCCGCCGGGGTGCCGTCGACGCCGCCGAGCACGACGTCGAACCCGGCCGCGAGCTCCGCGCCGGGGCCGCCGCCCGGGGCGAACTCCGCCAGGACCAGGCCGCGCCGCTCCGCGGGGATGCGGTTGAAGAGAAAATCCCCGGCGTTGCCCGGCTCGCCCTGGATGTAGATCTGGGTCACGAAGGGCTCCTCCCACTCGCTGAACACCGCCATGTGGATGTGGGGCGTGCGCCCCGGGTAGGGCACCGGGCGGATGGTGCGGAAGCGGTAGCGGCCGTCGGCGCCGGTGCGGGCCTGGCCGTGGCCCTGGAAGCCGGGGTCCGGCGGTGAGCCGCCGCGCTCGCGCGGATGCCGGTAGCGGCCGTTGGCGTCGCACTGCCAGATCTCCACCCGCACCCCCGCGATGGGCCGGCCGTTCACATCGAGCACGCGGCCGCCGAGGTCGGTGATGCGGCCCCGCGCCACGCCCGCGTGCCCGGCCACGCGGGTGAGATCGTTGTCATCGTCCAGCGGCAGCTCGACCGGGTAGAAGGGCCCGGCCGTCTGCGCCGGGGTGGGCTCCAGCAGCCGGGCGGCCAGCGCCGGACCCGCCACCAGCAGCCCCGCCAGGCCGGCCACCAGCCGCCGCCGGTGGTGATTGGTTGCCATCGCGCCGTCCTCATCCTCTCTACATGATTGGTTAGAGACACAGCTGAAGCACGTGTTCCCCATAGCCGCCGAGAATGATCGGAGACATTCCAAGGCACGTATCGCGTGGCTCATTCCCACTGCGGAAAGCTGCCCTCGGCAGCCAGTGCCTGCATGGCCGATTCCAGTCCACGCATATACGCCAACCGACCATCACTCCAGGTGAGCCGTTTGCCGACGTATACATCACAGAAGAATGGCACCAGCAACGCTTCACCCCGCGGCAACGCCTTACCCAACCCGTGCAGATAAATCGGTATGACCGGGATGTCCGGATGGCGCTCGGCCAGGTATGCAACGCCCTTCTTGAACCGGGAGAGACGTTCCGGCTCCCCCCGCGTTCCCTCGGGGAAGAGGATCAGGATCCGTCCCGCCGCCAGGGCCGTCTCCAATGGCGCCAGGGGGTCTCCGCAACGAACCGGTTGATCCCTGCGGATGGGCAGAATGCCGATGATTTCCCGTGCGAACCAAGCCAGTGGACGATTCCTCAGAAAGTAGTCATCCGCCGCGACGGGCTGCAGCCTCGACAGAAGCCGTGCCGGCAACAGTGTCATGAGCACCAGGGTATCGAGATGGCTGTTGTGGTTGGCCACCAGGATGGCCGGCCCCGAGGAGGGCAAACGCTCGCGGTGACGCACGTTCAATCCGAGCACCACCAGGGTCACCAGACGGACCAGCCCGTTGAAGAAGAGAAAACGCAGCAGCCCGATCATTACTGCTGCTCAATAGTAGAAGTAACGGACATAGTGGAAAAACAGCGGTGCCGTATAGGTGAGGCTGTCCACCCGGTCGAGGATGCCGCCGTGACCCGGCAACAGCGTCCCGCTGTCCTTCACTCCCAAATCCCGCTTCAGTGCCGATATGGTCACATCACCCACAAAGCCGCTCACCGCGATGAGCAGACCCGCCGCCAGTGCCATGCCGCTTTCCAGCGGTGTTAGCAGTGGAGCCGCGGACCAGGCCAGCAGGACGGTTGTAACCACACCGCCGATGAAACCCGCCCAGGTTTTGTTCGGACTCACCTTGGGAACGATCCGGCGGCGCCCGAAGCGCTTTCCCCAGAGGTACTGTGCCACATCGTTGATTTGGGTCAGCGCCACGAGATAGAGCACCAGGCCGGCACCACCGTTATCGGTCATGTCGGGACCTGGCAGCACCAGCAGGTAAGCCACGTGACTCAGGCTGAATACCATGGTCATCACACCCCAATGCAGGGTGCCCACAGCCCGCAGGAAGTCCCGGGGCTCACCGATGGTCACCATCCTCAGGGGCAGCAGCAGAAACAGGTAGACCGGGATGAAAATGACGAACATTCCGTACCAGCCCGTGGCGACCCAGTAGTACTGCACCGGGATGGCGAGATAGGCCCAGAACAGGACCCGCCGGTCCGCACGCCGTGTGGGAATAAGGGAGAGATATTCCTTCAGCGCGAGGAAGCTCACGAAGGCGAAAAAAACGATGGAAACCGTGCGGGAGAGCAGGAGTGCGGCGGTGAACACGCTCACCATCAACCACCAGCTGCGCACCCGCAAGATCAACTCACCGAGATCCCGTTCCGGCTGCCGCCGGCGCATCAAGGCCAGCATCGAGCTTGCCACGATCAGAAGGACATAAAGCCCGGCGAGCATCCACAAGACGGCCGACGAGAGGTCCTGCGCGATCACCCCACCTCTCCCAGGGCGCCGCGCGCCCGATTAACCACCGTCAGCCCCAGCAGCAGGACCATCACCACCAGGACCCCGTTGATCCAGGGCGCCGCATCGACCCCCAGCCCCAGGACGGCACCCACGGCCCCGAGCCAGAGCGCCCGGTCGCTCTTGCCCATCGGACCCTCATAGCGCCGGGAAGCTCCAATCTGAACCCCCACCACCCCGGTCATCTCGCTCACCACCGACCCCAGCACAACCAGCACCACTAAAGCAGGGGATAAGGCAGGCACAAACGCCAGGGGGAGATAGAGGGCGATATCCGAGACGACGTCGCCCAGTTCGTTCAGCATTCCTCCCAGCGCAGAGACCATCCCGTGCTCGCGGGCAAGCATCCCGTCGATGGCATTCAGCGCCATGCGCAGCAGCAGCGCCAATGGCAGCAGCAGGAGGGGCCAGTGGGAGGTGGGGTTCGAGAGAATGATGGCGCCGGTACCCAGAGACAGTGCGATGGCCACCACAGTCACCTGGTTGGCGCTGACTCCGGCGGAGGCCAGGCGCGAAACGAGGGGGCGTAGCAATGCCTGGAACCGGGGTTTCAGATCATAGACGCTGGGCATGCAGCGACATCCTTCCTTGGTCGTGTGTGCCGCGCATCCTGCGCGCCACCTATTCATGTCAGCAAGCTGCTGAATCTATCATCCCAGACGGCAGCGCGGAACCACCCGGCTGCTTCACGCGCGCAGCAGCAGCCAGACGATGATCAGGAGCCCCCGGTCCCGGTGTCCACCAACACTCCCATAAACGCCATGGGTAGGTAAGCACTTGCTTACAGCGCCTCGAAGGCCGCCGCCATCCGCCGCCGCAGCGCCGCATCCGGCAGCGCGCCGCGGAGCGCTCCCATGTTCTCCTCCATGTGGGCCACCTGGGAGGTGGCGGGGATGGCGACGGTGACCGCGGGGTGGGAGACGATGAACTTGAGGAACAACTGGGCCCAGTTGACGCAGCCGATCTCCGCCGCCCAGTCCGGCAACGGCCGGCCGTGCACGGCCCGGAACAGGCGCCCGCCCTGGAACGGCCGGTTGATGATGACGGCGATGCCCCGCTCGGCGGCCAGCGGCAGCAGCCGCGCCTCCGCCTCCCGGTCGGCGATGTTGTAGGTGACCTGCACGAAGTCGAGCGGCTCGGTGCGCAGCAGCCGTTCCAGCTCGGCGTGGCGACGGCCGTGGGAGGTGGTCACGCCCAGGTAGCGGATCCGCCCCTCGGCCTTCCACTCCTTCAGGACCGGCAGGTGCGTCTCCCGGTCGAGCAGGTTGTGAACCTGCATCAGGTCAAGACGCGCCACCCCCCACAGCCCGCGGGATCGCTCCATCTGGCGGCTGCCCGCCGCGCGGCCCCGGGTCCAGACCTTGGTGGCGCTGAACAGCGCGTCGGCTTCGGGAATGCGCTTCAGGCAGTAGCCGAGCGTGGCCTCGGCGCGGCCGTACATGGGCGAGGAGTCGATGAGCGCCCCGCCGCGGGCGAAGAAGGTGCGCAGGATCGCCACCCGGGTGGCCAGCTCGGCGGTATCGGAACCCACGTCGAAGGTGATCCAGGTGCCCATGCCGATGACCGGCAGGGTCTCGCCACTGGCCGGGATGGGCCTGGTGATGATCGGTCCCGGGCCGGCGGCAAGCCCCGGGCCGAGCCACAGCGCCGCGCCCAGTCCGCCGAGCCGGGCCAGGAACGCCCGCCGGCCCGGAGTGCGAGGTTTCCGCTCCATGACGCGCCTCCGCGGGATCAGATGCCCAGCACCTCGCCCGACCCGGAGAGATCGATGTGGTGGGCGGCGGGCTCTGGCGGCAGCCCGGGCATGGTGACGATATCGCCGGTGAGCGCCAGCAGGTAGCCGGCCCCGGCCGCCGCCCGCACCGACTCCACCGGCAGCTCGAAGCCCTCCGCCTCCGGCCGGCCCGCCTGGCGCGGGTCCCCGGACAGGGTCAGGTGGGGCTTGGCGATGCACACCGGCAGCCGATCGAGGCCGAGGCAGCGGATCCGCTCCAGGTCCCGGCGGGCGGTACGGCTGAAGTCGAGCCCGCCAGCGCCGTAGATGGTGCGCGCCACCGCCCCGATCTTCGCCTCCGGGCTCTCCTCCAGCCCGTAGAGAAAGCGTGGCGGAGGCATTGGCCGATCCGCAGCGGCCACCACCGCGTCCGCCAGCGCCCCGGCCCCCGCCCCGCCCTCGGTGAAGCTGGTGCAGCGCGCCACCGCCAGGCCGCGACCGGCACAGCCCCACTCGATGGCGCGCAGATCGGCCTCGCTGTCGCCCTCGAAGCGGTTGATGGCGATGACCGGCTCGAAGCCGAACAGCCGCACACTGCTCACGTGGTGATCCAGGTGCGCCAGGCCGCGCTCGATGTCGCTGACCGGACCCCCGCGAACCGGATCGCCCCCGCCGTGGAAGCGCAGCGCCCGGGCCGTCACCACCAGCACCACCGCGTGCGGCCAGAGCCCGGAGCTGCGGCACTTGATGTCGAAGAACTTCTCCGCTCCCAGGTCGAAGCCGAAACCCGCCTCGGTGACCACGTAATCGGCGCGCGCGGCGGCGGCGCGGGTGGCCGTCACGCTGTTGCAGCCGTGGGCGATGTTGCCGAAGGGGCCGCCGTGGACGAGGGCGGGAACCCCCTCGGTGGACTGCACCAGGTTGGGCAGGATGGCGTCCTGCAGCAGGGCGGCCATGGCCCCGGTGGCCTGCAGCCGATCGGCGGTGACCGCGTCGCCGGCCCGATCGAAGCCCACCAGGATGCGCCCGAGGCGCGCCTTCAGATCCGGAATGCCCTCCGCCAGGCAGAGGATCGCCATCACTTCCGATGCGGCGGTGATGTCGAAGCCGTCCTCCCGCGGCACCCCGTTGGTGCGCCCCCCCAGGCCGATGACCGCCTTGCGCAGCGCCCGGTCGTTCACGTCCAGCACCCGGCGCCAGAACACCTGCCGGTGCTCCAGGTCCAGCTTGCTGTGGAAGTGCACCGCGTTGTCCACCAGCGCCGCCAGCAGGTTGTGGGCCGAACCCACCGCGTGCATGTCGCCGGTGAAGTGCATGTTGATGCGATCGGAGGGCTCCAGCCGGCTGCGTCCGCCGCCGGTGCCGCCCCCCTTCACCCCGAAGATGGGCCCCAGCGAGGGCTCGCGCAGCGCCAGCGCCACCCGCCGGCCCGAGCGCCGCAGGCCCTGGGCCAGCCCCACCGAAACCGTGGTCTTGCCCTCGCCGCTGCGGGTGGGGTTGATGGCCGAAACCAGGATGATGCGCCCCGGCGGCGCTTCCCCCGGGCGCGGCAGCGCACCCAGGCGCAGCTTCGCCATCCGGTCCCCGTAGATTATCAGGTCGTCGGGGGCGAGGCCGAGCTCGGCGGCAATCTCCACGATGGGGCGCATTCAGGCTCCTCTCCGGGTCGAAAGACATTGACTGTAGCTTAGTCCGTGGCAGGGGCCGACGAGCCCCGCTGCTCCACCGGAGTCACCGCCGGGCTCGCCGGCCATCACTGCACCGTGCACGCTTCATTAGTAAATATAGATACTTAACCGTTGGTTGACGGCGCGCCCAACCCGTTCTAGCGTGAAGGACACAGGGATGAAACCAGAACAATCGGACAGCGGGAAAAGCTGCCAGGAGGATGGATTGATGGTCACCTACGAAGCACTGCATCAGCAGAACCACCAGATTACCGAGCTCTCCAACGTGCTCGCCCACCTGCTCACGGACCGGAGCATGTGCGACACCGGCACCTGCTGCGAGCTCTTCTACCGCTACATGGACATGGTGCATGAACACATGGACGTGGTGGACACCCACCTCTACCCACGGCTCATCAAGCACTCCGATACCAAGGTCAACAACCTGGCCAAGGGCTTCATGAACGGCTCGGTCGAGCTGAAGCGCATCATGAACCAGTACAGCCGCAAGTGGTGCCACCCGCGCCACCACGAGCTGGCCATCGGCGATCGCTACGACTCGTTCATCACGGAAACCCGGGAGATGTTCGACCTCATCCTCGATCGCATCCAGCGCGAGACCGAGCACCTCTACCCCGTGGTCCGCGAAATCACCGGCGATCACCAGCGCGCGGCCTGACGGCCGACAGGGAACAGGCATGGCGGCCGGCGGTCCGTGGGTGCAATGCCCGCAACCGCCAGCCGCCCGTCATGGGCAGGGACAGAATCGGTTCAGTTCCGGGCCGCCACCCGGGGAAGCAGTCCGCGACCGAGAAGGAAGAACACCCACCAGGTCCCTGTCCGCAGGGTCATCGCGGCAACGGTCCGCATTTCGTAGCGTCCCCCCTGGAGAATGTGCACCCCGAACAGGACGAAGACCGCCAGCGTGGCCACGGCGATGAGCAGCGACAGCCACACCGCCCACCGGCCACCCAGCCACAGGCCGATGCCCGCGGCGATATAGGCGAAGCCCGCCAGAAAGTTGAACCAGACCACGAAGCCCACATAGTCCCCGGCCGCCGCCCGGTGGCTTTCCGTCCCGAACAGCACCTGCCCCCCGGAGACCAGGGTCAGCAGACCGAAGATCAAGGCGATGGCGGCCATAACCCGCAGGCCAATGCGGCGTCCCGATACACCCATGGATCCGATCCCCCTTTCCGCGCTGATGACGAGGGTCAAACGACGCGGACGTGACGCCTGACCGCTCCTGAGGCTATATCAGATGCCCGACTTTCCAGTAGTTGTTTTTCGCCGCCGCCACCTCGGAACCCCGCTCCCCGCCACCCATCAAACCCTTAGGCCCATCGACCCACGGGAGAAACGCCATGCTGTTCCGCCAGCTCTTCGATCGCGAATCCAGCACCTATACCTACCTGCTGGCCGGTGAGGACTCCACGGAGTGCCTGATCATCGACCCGGTGCGCGAGCAGCTGGAGCGGGATCTGCGGCTGATCCGGGAGCTGGGGCTGAAGCTGGTGCTGGCGGTGGACACCCACGTGCACGCGGATCACGTGACCGCGCTGGGGCCGCTGCAGGACGCCACCGGCTGCGCCACGGCCATGGGTGTGCAGAGCGCGGCGGAGGGCCTGTCGTGGCGCCTGCAGGACGGCCAGCGGCTGGAGGTCGCCGGCCTGGGGCTGACGGCCATATACACCCCGGGGCACACCGACTGCTCCTACTCGCTGCGACTGCCGGATCGGGTCTTCACGGGCGACACCCTGCTCATTCGCGGCTCGGGGCGGACGGACTTCCAGAACGGGGACGCGGGCCAGGCCTACGACAGCCTGTTCCGGAAGCTGCTGACGCTGCCGGAGGCGACCCTGGTCTACCCGGCGCACGACTATGACGGCATGACGGTGAGCACCATCGGCGAGGAGAGGCGCTGCAATCCCCGGCTGCAGGTCGCCTCGCGCGAGGAGTACGTGGCACTGATGAACGGACTGGAGCTGGACCCGCCGCGCCGGATTGACGAGGCGGTGCCGGCGAACCGGCGCCTGGGGCGGGCGGCTTGAGTACAGGGGATAAGGGATAAGGGATAAGGGATAAGGGATAAGGGATAAGGGATAAGGGATAAGGGATAAGGGATAAGGGATAAGGCGATTGTCGGTCTGCGGATGCAGGCTGTAAACCGGATCCCCCGCCCCGCGGGACGACAGCCTTCAGGCATTCAGGCGACGAGATGGACGTCGGCGGGAAGCTGGATCTCGGTGGCCACCGGCAGGTGGTCGGATAGGGTCTGGTTGAGCACGTGGACGCTCTTCACCACCAGGGACTCGGTCACCAGGATGTGGTCGATGCTGCGCTGGGGGTGCCAGCTGGGGAAGGTGTGCAGCTCGGGGCCGGCGGGCCGCAGGCGGGTCTTGGCGAGCGGACCCTTCTCCCCGTGCAGGCGCGGAAACTGGCAGTTGAGATCACCCATGACGATGACGTGCTCGAAATCCTCCACCACCTCGCGGATATAGTGCATCTGCTGGGTGCGCGCCCGCTTGCTCAGCGACAGGTGCATGACCACCAGGATGAGCGGGTTCTCGCGATCCCCGTAACGCACCACCAGCGCGCCGCGCCCGGGTATGAGGCCGGGCAGCTTGTGGTCCATCACGTCCCGCGGGCGGAACTTGCTGAGCAGGCCGTTGCTGTTCTGGGCCAGCTTGCCGAGGTTGCGGTTGATCTGCTGGCAGGTGAAGGGGAAACCCGCACGCTCGGCCAGGTACTCGAGCTGGTTGGTGAAGCCGGTGCGGATGCTGCCGGCATCCACCTCCTGCAGGGCGACCATGTCGAAGCCGCTGATGAGGCCGGCGATGCGATCCAGGTGGGCGAAGCGGGCGTGGTGGGGCAGCACATGCCGCCAGCCGCGGGTGAAGTAGTGGCGATAGCGCTCGGTGGGTATGCCCACCTGGATGTTGTAGGTGAGCAGCCGCAGGGTCTGGGGAATGTGTTCGGCCATCACCACTGTTCCAGGATTCAGCCCGGAGGCTGCCACGGACACAGGGGAAGCACCGCCCGCAGAACTGCGCGCCTGGACGGACTCGGTCGGCTGAACCACCCTGCCTCCCCCTGGGACCCTCTTAGGTGCCTGTCGGACTTGAGTCTGATCTACTGCGCCGGCGGGGCGTTGCGGATCACTTTGCCGCCCCGGTCTCCTTCTGCACCAGGAAATCCACCACCCGGAACATGCGCTCACGCCCCTCGGCGAGGGTGGCGCTGGTGCGGTACTTGCCGTTGACGATGATGGCCGGCACCCCATCGATGCCGTACTTCTTGGTTAAGGATAGCGCCCGCCGGTACTTGCTTTCCACCGTGAAGGAGTTGAACGCCTTGGTGAACTCCTCGGGATCGACGCCGTGCTCGGCGAAGAAGCCCTGGAGGGACTCCTCGGTGTTGAGATGGCGGTTCTGCTCGTGGATGGCGGCGAACAGCGGCTCGTGGATCCGGTCCAGCACGCCGAGCACCTCGGCGGTGTAGAAGGCGCGGGCGTGAATCCCCCAGCTCTGGCCGAGGATGGCGGGCATGCGCCGGAACTCCACGTTGTCGGGCTTGGTCGCCAGCCACGCCTGGATCTCGGGCTCGAGGTGGTAGCAGTGGGGACAGCCGTACCAGAACAGCTCCAGCACCTCCACCTTGTCGGGGTCGTCGGTGGCCTGGGCGGGAGTGACCAGCTGGTACTCGATGCCTTCGTCGAAGCTCTCGGCCCGGGCCACCTGGCTGAAGGCGAGAAGCGGCAGGAGCAGGGCGAGCAGGAATCGGGGCGTCTTGTTCATTTTCGTGCGTCTCTCTCCACGGGAATCCGGTGTGCCGGCGGCACGACGATACCCCTTGTTAGAGGAGGGGTGTCGGGAATCGTTCCAGCCGGAAGCCGGATACTAACCCAAACCACCGGTGCTGACCGCAAAGCGGCACGACCCCGTTGCGGGGCTTCCGCCGCGGCGTCCGCTGAACGCGGCTCCAGGCCGGGATTCGGGGCCGGAAAAACAAAGGGTGGCCCCCGGCCACCCTTTGCAGGTTCCTCAAACCGCCTGACCGCTTACTTCAGGCCGGCCATGTAGGAGGCCACGGCCTCGATCTCTGCGTCGGTGAGCTTCATGGCCACATCCCGCATCATGCCGTTGGGATCGTTGCCGCGCACACCGGCCCGGAAATCGTTGAGCTGCTTCTTCACGTAGTCGGGGTGCTGACCGCCGACCCGGGGGAACCTGGCCTGCGGCATGCCCAGGCCGCTGGCGCCGTGGCAGGCGGTGCAGGCCGCCACGCCGCTGGCGGGGTTGCCCTGGGTATAGATCTGCTCGCCCTGCTGCACCAGGTCGGGGTTCGCGGCGCCCGGGGCCTGGGTCTGGCTGGAGAAGTAGGCCGCCAGGTCCAGCACGTCCTGGTCGTTCAGGGGCGCGACCATGGCCGCCATGGTGGGATCGGTGCGGTTGCCCGCCCTGAAATCGGACAGCTGCTTGACCAGGTAGTCGTAGTGCTGCCCGGCCAGCTTCGGCCAGATGGGATTCACGCTGTTGCCGTCGGTCATGTGGCAGGCGACACAGGTGGCCGACTTGGTCTTCCCGGCGGTGGCGTCACCGGCGGCGTTGGCGCCTCCGGCCACGATCAGGCCCGCCAGAGCGAGCAGGGTAAGTTTCTTCATCATTGCCCCGAACCTTGCAGTTGAATTAAAGCCCGTCCGGCTTACTGGGACTGGCTCACCATGTAGTCGACGGCAGCCATCAGGTCCTCGTCGGTGCAGTCACCGCAGGTACCGCGCGGCACCATGGCGGTGCCGGGCTTGCCGTTGAGCGCAACGCCGTGGAGCACGTCCATGCCCTGGGCGATACGCGGAGCCCACGCGGCCTTGTCGCCGAGCTTGGGCGCACCGGCCACACCGGCGGCATGGCAGGTCTGGCACACCTTGTCGTAAACCGCCTTCCCGTCGGCCGCGACGGCGGTCAGGGAAAGGCTCATGAGACCGGCGGCAGCCAGGATCGCGAACTTCTTCATAGCGGTAATCCTCCAAATTCTCCCGGTGCGTGCCGTCGTAGCCCGCTGTTGTTGTCGTTACCGGGACAGGGTTAAATGGTAAACTCCTGTAAACCGATAAAAAATGGCTGACTTTTATACCAAGTGGCCACGACCGGGTCAACTTGGAGCCGGTCCGGATTGATTCTCCTCATTGACACGGAAGCCCCTGAACCCAATGCCCCTGAACCCCTTCCGCCAGGCCCGGTTCCTGCTCAGCGCCGCCCAGTTGCGCCAGCTGCCGCCCGACAGCGGCGCCGAGGTGGCCTTCGCCGGCCGCTCCAACGCCGGCAAGTCGAGCGCGCTGAACGTCATCACCGGCCTCAACAGCCTCGCCCGCATCAGCAAGACCCCGGGCCGGACCCAGCACATCAACCTGTTCGAGATCGATGCGGAGCGCCGCCTCGTGGACCTGCCCGGCTACGGCTATGCCAAGGTGCCCGAGGCGATGAAAATCCGCTGGGGCCAGACCATGGCCCGCTACCTGGAGACCCGGCAGTGCCTGCGGGGGCTGTTCCTGATGATGGACATCCGCCACCCGTTCAAGCCGTTCGACCAGCAGATGCTCGAATGGTGCCGCGCCCGCGGCATGGCGGTGCATATCCTGCTGACCAAGTCCGACAAGCTGAAGCGCGGTCCCGCGACCACCGCCCTGCAGGCCGTGCGCAGGACCCTGAAGGCGGAGGCGATGCCGGCCACGGCGCAGCTCTTCTCGGCCCTGAAGCTGACCGGGGTGGAGGAAGCCCGCCTGCAGCTGGCCGAATGGCTCGGGATCGAACCGGAAGCCGGCCCGCGGGAGAACGCCGGCGGAGCCTGATGCATAACCCAATACTTATCTATCAAGAGGCGAAGATAAGGATTGCGCAAACGCCGGACAAAAAAAGACCCCGGTGAGGTCTTGGGGGGGAGGTCCGGGGTCAAGGGCAACCCGGCTTAGGGAGGCCGGGTGGGGTTTCCCGCTCAGGGAGGGAGCAGCGGGAAGCGCGTCACATTGCACACACAGTGAGATAGACCGATAGGTCAGTGCAAAAGTTCCTGCACCGGATGAAATTTTTTAACGGGCGATTTGGTTCTTTTTAATCAGCGGGTTGGCGCGGAGCCGCGGAAAGGGGCGCGAGAGTTACCGATAGCGTGTTCCGTGTTCCGTGTTCCGTGTTCCGTGTTCCGTGTTCCGTGTTCCGTGTTCCGTGTTCCGTGTTCCGTGTTCCGTGTTCCGTGTTCGTCAAGAGCGTCCCGGGAAATCAAGAGCCCGCGCAACCGCATCACTCATCACTCATCACTCATCACTCATCACTCATCACTCATCACTCATCACTCATCACTCATCACGGTGACGAGGAACTGACAACACCCGTACCTGGCGGAGACGCCGCCCCCCTCCCGCAAGGGGAGGGGGAGCAGGCCGTGCGGCCTCTCCACGCACTCACGCACTCACGCACTCACGCACTCACGCATTCACGCATTCACGCATTCACGCATTCACGCATTCACGCACTCACGCAATCACGCAATCAATGCGCCTCGTCCCAGTTGGCGCCGATGCCTATCTCCACCAGCAGGGGCACCTCCAGCTCGGCGGCGCCGGTCATGCACTCACGCACCGCTTCGCCGACGGCGTCGATGTCCCCCTCCCCCACTTCGAAGACGAGCTCGTCGTGCACCTGCATGATCATGCGGGCGTCCACGCCGGGGTTCTCCTGCAGCCAGGCATCGCAGCGGATCATGGCGCGCTTGATGATGTCCGCGGCGGTGCCCTGCATGGGGGCGTTGATGGCGGTGCGCTCGGCCGCCTTGCGCCGCTGCAGGTTGCGGGAGTTCACGTCCGGCACGTAGAGACGGCGCCCGGACAGGGTCTCCACGAAGCCCTGCTCCCGGGCCGCGGCACGGGTGCGCTCCATGAACTCCAGCACCCCGGGGTAGCGGGCGAAGTACTGGTCCATGTAGGTCTGGGCGGCGGCCCGGTCGATGCCGAGCTGGCGCGCCAGGCCGAAGGCTGACATGCCGTAGATGAGGCCGAAGTTGATGGCCTTGGCGCTGCGGCGCTGCTCGCCGGTGACCTGGTCGAGCGGCGTGCCGAAGATCTCCGCGGCGGTGGCCTGGTGCACGTCCAGCCCCTGGCCGAAAGCGTCCAGCAGCCCGGGGTCGCGGGAGAGGTGGGCCATGATGCGCAGCTCGATCTGGGAGTAGTCCGCCGCCAGCAGCCGGCAGCCCGGCGGCGCCACGAAGGCCTGGCGGATGCGCCGCCCCTCCTCGGTCCGCACGGGGATGTTCTGCAGGTTGGGATCGGAGCTGGAGAGCCGGCCGGTGGCCGCCACCGCCTGGTGGTAGGAGGTGTGCACCCGGCCGGTGACCGGGTTGACCTGCTCGGGCAGCCGATCGGTGTAGGTGGAGCGCAGCTTGCTCAGCCCCCGGTGCTCGAGGATGAGCCGGGGCAGGGGGAAGTCGAGCGCCAGGTCCTGCAGCACCGACTCGGCGGTGGAGGGCTGGCCCTTGGGGGTCTTGGCCAGCACCGGCAGGCCCAGCTTGCCGAACAGGATCTCCTGGATCTGCTTCGGGGAGCCCAGGTTGAAGGGCTGGCCGGCGGCGGCGCAGGCGGCCTCCTCGAGCTCGTGGATGCGACGGGCCAGCTGGTGGCTCTGGGACCGGAGCATCTCCACGTCCACCAGCACGCCGGTGCGCTCCATGCGCGAGAGCACGGGCACCAGGGGCATCTCCACCTCGTGGAACAGCCGCACCAGCGCCGGCACCTCCTCGAGCCGCGGCCACAGGTTGCGGTGCAGCTGCAGGGTGACATCGGCATCCTCGGCGGCGTAGGGGCCGGCGGTCTCCAGGGGCACCTGGTCGAAGGTGATCTGCTTCGCCCCCTTGCCGGCCACGTCCTCGTAGTGGATGGTGCGCCGGCCCAGGTACTTCAGCGCCAGGGTGTCCATGTCGTGGCGGTTCTGGGCGCTGTCGAGCACGTAGCTCTCCAGCATGGTGTCGCAGGCCACGCCGCGCAGCCGGATGCCGTGGTTGGCCAGCACGCTCATGTCGTACTTGAGGTTGTGGCCGAGCTTGGCCCGCCCGGGGTCCTCCAGCAGCGGCCGCAGACGCTCCAGCACCGCCTCGCGGTCGAGTTGCGCCGGCGCCCCGGGGTAGGCGTGGGCGAGCGGCACGTAGGCGGCCTCCCCCGGCTCCACGCTGAAGGAGACCCCGACGATCCGCGCCTCCATGTAGGCGAGGCTGGTGGTCTCGGTGTCGAAGGCGAACAGCTCCGCCGCCTCCAGCCGCGCCAGCCAGGCCTCCAGCGCCGACTCCTCGAGCACCAGGTCGTAGACGGGCGCCTCCGTCCCCTCCCCGCCGGCGCTCTCCCCGCCCCCGTCCGCCTCCAGCAGCTCCGCGAGCCAGGACTTGAACTCCATGCGCCGGAACCACTCGATGAGCGTCTCGCGGTCGGGTTCGCCCAGGCGGAGCGCTTCCGGGTCCTCGGGCAGCTCCAGGTCGACGCGGATGGTGGCGAGCCGGCGGGAGAGGGGCAGCCGCTCCAGGCTCGCGCAGAGGTTCTCGCCGGCCTTGCCCTTGATCTCCGCGGCGTGCTCGACGATGCCGTCCAGGCTGCCGTACTCGGTGAGCCACTTCACCGCCGTCTTCGGCCCCACCTTGGGCACGCCGGGGATGTTGTCGGAGGTGTCGCCCACCAGGGCCAGGAAGTCGATGATCCGCTCCGGCGGCACCCCGAACTTCTCCTCCACCCCGGCCCGGTCCAGCACGGTGTTGGACATGGTGTTCACCAGGGTGACGTGGTCGTTCACCAGCTGGGCCATGTCCTTGTCGCCGGTGGAGATGACCACCGGCTGCCCCGCGGCCGCGGCCCGGGCGGCGAGGGTGCCGATGACGTCGTCGGCCTCCACGCCCGGCTCCACCAGCAGCGGCAGCCCCAGCGCCCGCACGATGGCGTGCAGCGGCTCCACCTGGGAGGCCAGTTCATCGGGCATGGGCGGCCGGTTGGCCTTGTACTCGGCGAACAGCTCGTCGCGGAAGGTCTTGCCCCTGGCGTCGAACACCACCGCCATCCGCTCCGGCGCGTAGTCGGCCAGCAGCCGGCGCAGCATGTTCACCACCCCGTAGACGGCGCCGGTGGGCTCGCCGCGGGAGTTGGTCAATGCCGGCAGGGCGTGGAACGCGCGGTAGAGGTAGGAGGATCCGTCCACCAGGACGAGGGGTCTGGTCTTGTTTTCGGTCATGGAGTCGCCGCGTTCGGACCGGTATCAGGCTTTCGCCTTTTCGCCGGGGTTGTCTTATGATGGCTGCAGAGGTGCCGGGCCGTTCTCCAGCCGTCGCGGGAGCCGGGCCGCGGCCCATCGGTTAAACGAGATGAAAGGATACACCATGCGCCGAATGGTCTTCGCCCTGTGCCTTGGCGCGCTGCCGCTGATCGCGGCCGCGCAGAATCCCCCCGAGCCCACCCTGGTGGAGCCGCCGCCCACGCCCGCGCCCATCCAGACCGGCGAGGCGCTGGAGCCGGAGGTGACCATCATCCCCGGTGAGCGCGAAACCATCCAGGAGTACCGCGTCAACGGCATGCTCTACATGATCAAGGTGGTGCCCAGCCGCGGACCGGCCTACTTCCTGGTGGACACCGACGGCGACGGCAACCTCGAGACGCGCCGCAACAACCTCGATCCGGGGCTGCTGATCCCGCGCTGGATCCTGCTGCGCTGGGACTGACGGCGCCCATTCCCGCGCCCGGCCCGGTCACGGCGGGCGCGCTACCCGCCGATCATCAAGCGCCCTGCCGCGGCGAACCACCGGGCAGCCCGGGCGCACGGCCGCTGCGCATTGCCGCGACCGGAGCATCCCGCGACCACACCTCGTCCGCCAGGCCGGCCAGCCCGGGATGAAGGACCGTGCCGTGCCCCTTCCCGATCCGGCCAGGTCCTGAAGGTTCCCCGCGGGCGGCACCGGTATGCGAACCGCGTCACACAGATGACCGGGATCGGGCCCCACTTGCGCTCCGCTGTTACAGTCCGGTTTCAGTTTCCACGCCTAACCCCATGCCGGGGGTGGCCCTTTCCGGCTTATCCACACAAGCTGTGGATAACTTTGTGGATGAAATCTGGAAAATGGACCTAAACCGCCCGTACAGCAGTCTTCCGCTCAGATTGGCGAGAAATTAATCACCGCCCTGTCGCACAGGAAATCAAGCAGTTACTGAATATAATGATTAGCTGATGTTCTGGGCCCATCAAATCGGCCATGACCCGCCCCTGGCCGCCGGATTGTGCATAAGTCCACCGTCCCGGCCTCGCCGGAGGCCCCGGCAACTTGGAAATATCCCTAAAATTTTCTGTAAAATCCGCGATATGGAGATGCCGCCGGTAGTGCAGGGGCGAGCGTCTTTCTGCAATAATGGGAAAATTTCCCAATAAAGACTGCTGGAGGCGGGATGGAACAAGCTCCCGGTGCCGGACCGGCGCGCATCGTCGGACTGGTGAATGGCCTGAGCGAAAGGGTCGGACGCGCCATGTCCTGGCTGACCCTGGCCATGGTGTTGGTGACGTTCGTGGTGGTAATCCTGCGCTACCTGTTCAACATCGGCTGGATCGCCATGCAGGAAACCGTCACCTGGATGCACGCCCTGGTGTTCATGCTCGGCGCGGCCTACACCCTGCAGCACGACGGCCACGTGCGGGTCGACATCTTCTACCGCGGCGCGAGCCGCCGCACCAAGGCCTGGGTCGATCTGCTCGGCACGCTGCTGCTGCTGCTGCCCGTCTGCATCTACATCGGCTGGTTCAGCTGGGGCTACGTGGCCAACTCCTGGGCGGTGCAGGAAGCCTCCCAGGAGACCGGCGGGCTGCCGGGACTCTATCTCCTCAAGAGCTCCATGCTGGTCATGGCGGGGCTGCTGATCCTGCAGGGGCTGGCACAGGCACTCACCAGCCTGCTGGTGCTCATGGGCCGCGCGCCGGCCGAAGACGAGGGGGACTGAAGCCATGCTGGTAATGGAAATGATGTCCCTGCTGCTGTTCATCGCCGTGTGCCTGGTGCTGCTGGCCGGGTTCCCGGTGGCCTTCTCCCTGGCCGGAACGGCGCTCGGCTTCGCCTTTATCGGGCAACTCACCGGCACCTTCGACGCCGCCTTCCTGGAGGCCATACCCAACCGCCTGTTCGGCATCATGACCAACGAGACGCTCATCGCCGTGCCGCTGTTCGTCTTCATGGGGGTCATGCTGGAGCGATCGAAGGTGGCCGAGCAGCTGCTCGACACCATGGCGCTGCTGTTCGGCCCCCTGCGCGGCGGGCTGGGCATCTCGGTGATGATCGTGGGCATGCTGCTGGCGGCCAGCACCGGCATCGTGGGCGCCACGGTGGTGACCATGGGCCTGCTGTCGCTGCCCACCATGATCAAGCGCGGCTACGACCCCAAGGTGGCCACCGGCGCCATCTGCGCCTCCGGCACCCTGGGCCAGATCATCCCCCCCTCCATCGTGCTGGTGCTGCTCGGCGACGTGATGTCCTCCGCCTACCAGCAGGCGCAGCTCAACATGGGGATCTTCTCGCCGGAAACGGTGTCGGTGGGCGACCTGTTCGTGGGCGCCCTGCTCCCGGGCCTGCTGCTGGTGGGCATGTACATCCTCTACATCATCGGTGTGGCCATCTTCAAGCCCCAGGCGGTACCGCCCATCCCGGCCGCGGAGCGCGCCGAGCTCAACCGCAGGGAACTCTTCATCCGCGCCCTCAAGGTGCTGGTGCCGCCGCTGTTCCTCATCGTCGCGGTGCTCGGCTCCATCATGGGCATCGGCATCCAGGCCACCCCGACCGAGGCCGCCGGCGTGGGCGCCGTGGGCGCCATCATCCTGGCCCTGGCCCAGCGCCAGTTCAGCCTGGCCATCCTGCGGGAGGTGATGCGCACCACCGTGCAGGTGAGCAGCATGGTGTTCATGATCCTCATCGGCGCCGCGGTCTTCTCCCTGGTGTTCCGCGGCTTCGGCGGTGACGAGGTGGTGGCGGAAATACTCCACAACCTGCCCGGCGGCGTGTTCGGGGCGGTGCTGGTGGTGATGCTCGTGATGTTCCTGCTGGGGTTCATCCTCGATTTCATCGAAATCACCTTCGTGGTGGTGCCCATCGTGGGGCCCATCCTGCTGGCCATGGATCTGAACCCGGTGTGGCTGGGCGTCATGATCGCCATGAACCTGCAGACCTCCTTCCTCACCCCGCCGTTCGGCTTCTCGCTCTTCTACCTGCGCGGGGTGGCGCCGCCCACCATCACCACCATGCAGATCTACCGCGGCGTCATGCCCTTCATCGCCATCCAGATCCTGGCCCTGTCGCTGCTCGCCCTCTGGCCGCAGCTGGCCACCTGGCTGCCGAAGGTGGTCTACGGCGGCTAGCCCGGCGGTTGTCGTATGCCGATCGGATGCAGAGGGGCCTTCGGGCCCCTTCGCTTTCGGTACAGGGCAAAAGGGATAAGGGATAGGGATAGTAGGTGCGGATTCATCCGCACAGCGGCGCCGGATTCGCCGCCCTGCCCGGCCGGATAAATCCGGCCCTACATGCACTCACGCATTCACGCACTCACGCACTCACGCACTCACGCACTCACGCATTCACGCATTCACGCACTCACGGAACACGGAACACGGAACACGGAACACGGAACACGGAACACCGAATATCCTGTCAATCCTGTCGATTCACATGCACAAAAAAGCCCGGCGGGGTCGCCCCCGCCGGGCCCTGTTCGGCGCGCGGGCGCCTTACAGCATGCGGGCGTTGAGGTAGGCGCGCTCGGAGACGTTGTGCCAGGCCACGGCCTCGTCGCGGAACTTCACGAACGAATCGTAGACCTTCTTCGAGACGGGGTCCTTCGCGGCCACCTCGGCCACCACCTCGTCGGAGAGATCCTTGAGCTTCTTCAGCACCTCGTCCGGGAACGGACGCAGGTCCACCTTGTGCTCGTTCACCAGGGTCTGCAGGGCCTGGTTGTTGCGGGCGGTGAAGTCGGCCAGCATGTCCTGGTTGGCCACCTTGATGGCGTTGGTGACCACGGCCTGCAGGTCCTTCGGCAGCGCCTCGAGGGCGGCCTTGTTGACGAAGCACTCCAGGGTGGTGCCCGGCTCGTGCCAGCCCGGATAGTAGTAGTGCTTGGCCGCCTTGTAGAGGCCGAAGGCCAGATCGTTGTAGGGGCCCACCCACTCGGTGGCGTCGATGGCGCCGGAGGTGAGCGCCTGGAAGATCTCGCCGCCCGGCAGGCTCACGGGGGTGCCGCCGGCGCGGGCCAGCACTTCGCCACCGAGACCGGGAATGCGCATCTTCAGACCCTTCAGGTCATCGACGCTGTTGATCTGCTTGTTGAACCAGCCGCCCATCTGCACACCGGTGTTGCCGGCCGCGCCGGGCACCAGGCCGAAGGGGGCGTAGACCTCGTTCCACAGCTCCATGCCGCCGCCGTGGTAGAGCCAGCCGTTCATCTCCTGGGCGGTGAGGCCGAAGGGCACGGCGGCGAAGAACTGGGCCGCCTCGCTCTTGCCCTTCCAGTAGTAGGCGGCGCCGTGGCCCATCTCGGCGGTGCCCTTGGAAACGGCATCGAAGATCTCGAACGCCGGCACCAGCTCGCCCGCGCCGTAGACCTTGACCTCGATGCGCCCGCCGCTCATCTCGGTGATGAGCTGGGCGAGGAAGTTGGCACCGGTACCCAGGCCCGGGAAGTTCTTGGGCCAGGTGGTGACCATCTTCCACTGGACCTTGGTCTGGGCGTGTACGGCGGGCGCACCCACCACGGCTGTCCCGGCGACCAGGGAGCCGGCACCAAGGGTCTTGACGAAATCCCGACGTTTCATGCGTCCTCCTTGCTTCTGGAATTGTTTCTTATAGGGTGTGGGGTTGTCTGAGCAACAGACTCGGGTTATCGGAACACATCCGGATGATACCCGTCCAGCGCAAAACTTTTAAAGTTTGTACCATGATCGCGAATAACGCGAATCAGACCGCCTCCAGCCGCGCATAGGCGGCCACCAGCCACTTGGAGCCCGCCGCCTCGAAGTTCACCTGCACCCGCGCCTGGGTGCCCTGGCCCTCGCAGCCGAGCACCACGCCCTCGCCGAACTTGGGGTGGCGCACCCGCTGGCCGAGACGGTAGCCGCTACCGGCCGCCTCCACCGCGGCCAGACCGCCGCGGGAGCCGGAGTGGCCGAGCGGCATCGACACGCTCCCGCCCAGGCGCACCTCGTCCAGGTACTCCCGCGGAATCTCGCCGATGAAGCGCGAAGGCACGGCGTAGAGGTCGCGCCCGTGCAGGCGCCGGTTCTCGGCGTAGGTGAGGCAGAGCCGCTCCATGGCGCGGGTCATGCCCACGTAGCACAGGCGCCGCTCCTCCTCCAGCCGCCCCGGCTCGTTGACCGACATCTGGTGGGGAAACAGCCCCTCCTCCAGCCCCGCCAGGAACACCAGCGGAAACTCCAGCCCCTTGGCCGCGTGCAGGGTCATGAGCTGGACGCTGTCCTCGTGGGCGTCGGCCTGGCGCTCGCCCGCCTCCAGTGCGGCGTGGGCGAGGAACAGGCTGAGGATGTCGCCCTCGGCGCTCTCGCCGCCCTCGGCGTCCCAGTACTCCCGCGCCGCGCTCACCAGCTCGTCCAGGTTCTCCAGCCGCGCCTCGGCCTTGTTGCCCTCCTTCTCATAGTGGGGGCGCAGGCCGCTGGACTCGATCACCGCCTCCACCCGCTCGTGCAGGGGCAGCCCGGGCCCGTTGGCGGCCATGCCCTCCACCAGGTCGAGAAAGCCGTCCAGGGCGTTGAGGGCGCGACCGGGCAGAAGCCGCTCGGCACCGACCGCGCGGGCGGCCTGCCACAGGGAGACGCCGCGCTCCCGGGCGAGCTGGCGCAGCTGCTGCACGGTGCGCTCGCCGATGCCGCGGGTGGGCAGGTTCACCACCCGCTCGAAGGCCGCGTCGTCGTCCCGGTTGGCCGCCAGGCGCAGGTAGGCCAGGGCGTCCTTGATCTCGGCGCGCTCGAAGAAGCGCAGCCCGCCGTAGACCCGGTAGGGTATGCGCTCGCGCAGCAGCGCCTCCTCCAGCACGCGGGACTGGGCGTTGGAGCGGTAGAGGATGGCCACCTCGGAGCGGGCGCGGCCCTCGGCCACCCAGCCGGCGATGGTCTCCACCACGAAGCGCGCCTCCTCCAGCTCGTTGAAGGCGGCGTAGAGGCGGATGCGCTCGCCCTCGCGCCCCTCGGTCCAGAGGTTCTTGCCCAGGCGGCCGAAGTTGTGGGCGATGAGGGCGTTGGCGGCGTCGAGGATGGTGCCGGTGGAGCGGTAGTTCTGCTCCAGGCGCACCACCCGGGTGCCGGGGAAGTCGCGCTCGAAGTGCTGCATGTTCTCAATGCGCGCCCCGCGCCAGCTGTAGATGGACTGGTCGTCGTCGCCCACCGCGAACATCCGGCCGCTGTCCCCGGCCAGCAGCCGCAGCCAGGCGTACTGGATGGCGTTGGTGTCCTGGAACTCGTCCACCAGGATATGGCGGAAACGCTCCTGGTAGTGGCGCAGCAGGGCGGGGTTGTTGAGCCACAGCTCGTGGGCGCGCAGCAGCAGCTCGGCGAAATCCACCAGCCCGCCGCGGGCGCAGGCGGCCTCGTAGGCGGCGTAGACCCGGCCCATCTGCTCCTGCCAGGGATCGCCCAGGCTCTGCAGGTGATCCGGGCGCAGACCCTCGTCCTTGCGGGCGTTGATGAAGCTCTGCACCTGGCGCGGCGGCCAGCGGCCCTCGTCGAGCGCCAGCTCGCGCAGGGTGCGGCGGATGAGCCGGTACTGGTCGTCGGCGTCGAGGATCTGGAACCCCTGGGGCAGTCCCGCCTCCTGCCAGTGCAGCCGCAGCAGCCGGTGGGCCAGCCCGTGGAAGGTGCCGATCCACATGCCGCTGCCGGGCATCTCCAGCTGCGCCTCCACCCGCCCGCGCATCTCCGCGGCGGCCTTGTTGGTGAAGGTCACCGCCAGGATGCCCCAGGGCGAGACATGTTCCACGCCGATGAGCCAGGCGATGCGCTGGGTGAGCACCCGGGTCTTGCCGCTGCCGGCGCCGGCCAGCACCAGCACGTGCCCCTCCGGTGCGCACACCGCCTCGCGCTGGGCCGGGTTGAGGGAATCGATGATATGGGTCACGTCCATCCGCGGATCATATCAGAGCGGGGTGCCCAAATCGGGCGTTGTGAAGATGCATTTCATTAACCGCAGATTTGCATTATTTGCGTGAATTTTTCCTACTGCGAACCGGGCGCCAGGCCAGAAACCAGGCGTTGAACAAGCCTGAAAAGCCGGTATACCCGCGACTCCCTCCAGGCCGATAACAATCAACGCAAATCAACGTAAATCTGCGGTTGAACCGACTTTCCGGCGGCGGCGGGGAAAGGACTCAGATCCAGCGGCGGTTGCGGGCGAGGCCGTGGGCGGGGCTGGCCACGCCCCAGCGGCCGCCGGGCAGTTTGATGCGCTTGCCACAGCGGGGGCAGGTGGCCTCGGCGGGGGCGTGCTCGATGTCGGCGGCCCAGCCGTGGGCGATCACGATGTGCAGGTCGCGGCCGCCGGGCGGCGGGTCGCGCAGCAGGGTCACCGCGCCGATGCGCACGGTGATGTCTTCACGCCCACGGGGGTCGGGCACCGGCGCGTGGCAGTAGTCGCACGCCAGCGGCGCGCCGATCAGGTACTCGCGCACGTGGCGCAGGGCGTGGCGCAGCGCCGGCTTGTAGGTGCGCCCCAGCAGCACCTCCTCCGGCGGTTCGGGAATGCGCCACTCCCGCTCGTAGAGGGTGCGCGGCTCGCGCCGCTCCAGGGTGAGGCGCCGCCGCAGGCGCCAGTCGGCCCACCAGCCCATCAGCGCAACTCCAGCTCCACCCGGTCCGCCGTCCCCGGGTGCCCGCCCGTCTCCCCGCACAGCGCGATGCGCCCGGCGTCCAGCCCCCGCGCCACCAGGGCATCGCGCACGAGCGCGGCCCGGCGGGCCGCGAGCGCCGCGGGGTCGGGCGCGGCGGGCAACGCCGCCGCCGGATCTGCCGCATCCGCCGCCGGTGGGACGCCGTCACCACCCGCCGGCGGGACGGCCGTCGGCGGCGCCGGCACACGGGCCTCGCCGCACAGCAGCAACCCGGCGCGGGGATGCTCGCCGAGCCGCCCGGCCAGCTCCGCCAGGCGCAGGAAGCCCTCATCGGCGGGCGTCTCCGCTTCCGCCTCGAAGGCCAGCGGCGCCAGGCGCAGCCGCGCCAGCGGCGGACCGTCGGCCGGCTGCAGCGGCCCGAAGGCCGCCTCCAGCGCCGCCCGCAGGCCGCCGGTCACGCCCTCGGCCAGTCCCGCAGCGCCCGGACCGAGCACCAGGTCCAGCGGCAGCGCCGCCCGGCCGCCGCGATTCCGCACCAGGTCCAGAACCGCGGGCAGGTCGCGGCCGGCCGCTTCCGTGAAGGGCGCCGCCCCAGCAGACGCCCGCTCCGGTCCCGGCCCCTCCAGCCACGCCTCGCCCCGGATCGCCACCCCCCCCTCCGCCGGCGCCAGCGAGAAGGCGCCGCCGAGCCGCCCGCCGCCGCCCCCGTAGCCGAGATCGGGCACCAGGAGGGGATCGAGGTGCGCCGCCCCGACACTGTCGAGCCGGAGTGTGAGCGCCCACTCACCTGGTTCCGCGAAGGGTGCCAGGGTGCCGCCGAGGTAGAGCATGCCGGCGTCATCCACGCGGCCGCGCAGCTCCAGGCGGGCCGTGCCGGCGGCGGGATCCAGCCCGGTCAACAGCAGCCCCAGGTCGGTCAAGCCGGTCTCGAGACCGCCGACGGCCAGGCGCAGGCGGCTGCCGTCCCCCACCTCCACCACCTCCACCCGGACCGGTGGCGGGAGGGCGGCGCCCAGGCCCTGCAGGCGCCAGCCCCCGGCGCCGGTTCCCAGGGTCAGATCGGCGTCCGCCAGGCGGACCCGCGCCAGGGCGGGCGCTGCGCCGCTGGGCAGGAACAGCCCCTCCAGCTCCACGTTCCCGAGCCGTGCCGGAGTGGCCTGTCCCGGCTCCGTGGCGATGGCCTCCGGCAGGCGCATGCGGCCGATGCGCAGGCCGGCGCCGGCGGTTCCGGACAGGCCCCAGAAGCCGAGCGCTGCGGCTTCCACCCGGCCGCCGTCCCAGCTCAGCACCGGGTGTTCGAGGCGGCCGTCGCCGCGCACCGACCAGTCCGCCTCCGCCGAGACCGCGTCCAGCTCGCCCTCCCAGGCGAGGGACCCGGCCTCGAGGCCCACGCCGGTCCCGGCGTCGCGCAGGCGCAGCGGCGCCAGGCGGACCTGGCCCCGGGCCAGCGCCCACCACGCACCCTCACCGTCCAGCCGCAGCCGCAGGGTCCCCTCCCAGCGGCCGCCGCCGGCCGCGCTCCAGGCCGCGGTCTCCGCCTCCGCGCCGTCCAGGTCGAGGGCGCCGTCCAGCGACAGCTCCCACTCGCCGGCGTTGCGATCGAAGCGGGCCTCCAGGCTCCCGTCCAGGGCCAGCGCGCCCCGGGGCGGCGACCCGCCGGCCCCGGCCGCCTCCAGCCCCGGCACGGCGGCCAGCGGCAGCCCGACCACGCGGATGCCGCCCTTGAGCCCGGGGCGCCGGTTCAGGGGATCGGCCCGGCCCTCCGACTGCAGCCGCCCCTCGCCCAGGCGCAGGTTGAGGGAGTAGCGGGGCAGTGCGAACGCCGCCGGATCGAGGTGCTCCAGGTAGCCGTTCTCCAGGTGCAGGACCTGCCCGGATCCGGCCCCGGGCAGGTGGATATCGATGGCCGTCGCGGTGAGATTGGTCAGCACCGGCCAGGGCAGGGCGCGCCAGCGGGACAGGGGTTCACCGCCCACCAGCCACTCCCCGTCGCGCCGCTCCAGCCGCACCTGCCCGGTTCCGAGCGCCAGGCGGCTGAGGGCGGGCTCACCGGCCAGCAGCCGATCCCAGTCCAGCTGCAGGCTGCCGGTGGCCAGCTGCAGCAGCGGCGCCGATGCCGGCCCCACCCGCAGGCCGCTGACGGTGAAAGTGCCGCTGACGGGATCGAGCGCCACCTCGTCCACCGCCACGGGCTGGCCGGTGAAGCGCTCCAGCCCGTAGCGCAGCGCCTTGGGCAGCGCCAGCGGGAGGAGCGCGTAGCCGATGGCGGCCAGGGCCAGCAGCAGGAGCAGGAAGCGGAAGAAGCGCCACAGGGGCCCGGGACGTGCACGGCGCCGGCGGCGGCCGCTCTCGGGAATGAACCGGTCCTCGGGTCTGGGCATGAAGGCGTCGGGCAACGGGTGGCAGATAACGGGGGCCGGCGAACCAATGTCCCCGTGGCCCCCCGACGATGACAGCCCCAATCATAGGACAGTTGGGCGGTCGGAGCACAAACCTATCGGGGCGACAGGTCAATGGGCGGGGGATCCCCTGGGCGGCGGGGGCGCCTCAACACCTTCCTGCCTTATCCGTTCCTGTACTCCGTTCATTCGTTATCCGTCCTCCGTCCCGCAGGGTCCCTCAATGGGGCACCGACTCCGCCAGGGGCCGGAACTGCAGGCCGTAGAACATCTCCAGGTAGCGGCGGGTCTCGTCGCGGTCGAGGTTGGTGACGTACTTCCAGAAGCCGTAGATGCGCGACAGGGTCATCATCCGCTCGGCGTAGAGCGACCAGGTGTAGCGGCTCATGACCCGCTGCACGGCGCCGCGGGAGAGCGCCTCCCAGCGGCCGGGGTCGCGGTCGCAGTGCTCCATGAAATCGGCCAGCAGCTCGGCGGCGTTCTCACCGTGGTTGGGATCGATGTGGAAGCCGGAGACGCCGTGCTCGATGATCTCCAGCGGACCGCCGTAGCGGGTGGCGAAGGTGGGCAGGCCCGAGGTCATGGCCTCGATGACGGTCAGGCCGAAGGCCTCGAACAGGGCCGGCTGCACGAACACCCCGCGGCGATCGGCCACCCAGCGGTAGAGCTCGCCGGAGAGGCTCTTGTCCAGGTGGGTGCCGAGCCAGCGCACCTGGCCATCGAGGCCGTGCTCGTCCATCAGCTGGTGCATGCGCCCGATCTGCTCCTGCTCCTCGCGATCGCCGGAGCGGGAGGGATCCACGTGGCCGGCCACCACCAGCAGGTTGGCCGCGCCGCGCAGCCGCTCGCTCTCGGCGTACCACTGCACCAGCCCGGTGATGTTCTTGATCCGGTCCAGGCGCGCCATGGTGAAGATCAGCGGCCGGTCCGGGTCCTCGAAGCGGCCGCGGGCGTCGTCGCGCTCGCCCGCCACCAGCGCCTCGATCTCCGGGTGCAGGTCGGTCAGCCGCCGCTCCTGCTCGTTGTAGGGGAAGTAGATCGCCGCGTCGGCGCCCGGGGAGACGATGTTGAACTTGGGATCGAACACGTCGATGCCGTTCACCACCCGGTAGAGCCCCGGCATGGTGAAGGTGGAGTAGCTCTCGTACTGGCCGATGCTGTCGGACTTGCCCGCGATCTCCTGGTAGCTGCTGGTGATGATGAAGTCCGCCGCGTTCATGGCAATGAGGTCGGCGGTGAACTGGCAGGCGAAGTGATACTGCTCCTCGTTGTCGTGCCAGTAGAGATCGGAGTAGAGGTACTTCGACTTCTCCAGGGCGTGGGCGATGTTGCACTGGGTCACCTTGAGCCGCTGGGAGAGCAGGGTGGCCACCAGGTTGCCGTCGGAGTAGTTGCCGATGATGAGATCGGGCCGCCCGTGCAGCTCGGCGCAGATCTCCTTCTCCACGTCATGGGCGAAGCGCTCCAGGTAGGGCCAGATGTCGAAGCGGGAGACCCACTGGGGCAGCACCTCGCCGCTGTCGGTGCGGAACGGCACCCGCAGGATGCGGGCGCTGCGGGTGCCCACGATGGGCTCCAGGCGCTGGTCGCAGGTGGTGTCGCCGGCCTCGGGAATGAGCCGGGTGATCACCAGGATCTGGGGCTCGATATCCAGCCCCTGCTGGGCGATGCGCTTGCGCATCTCCTGCTCCAGGGCCCGGACCTGGTCGAGGATGTAGACCACCTGGCCGCCGGTGTCGGGCAGCCCCAGCACGTTGGCCTGGCCGAAGTAGCCGTGGGGGGAGAGGATCGCCAGCTTGAAGATCATGGGGATGCGGCCGAGGAAGCGCTCCAGCACCTCCGGGGCCGGGGCCTCGAGGATGTCGGTGAGCAGCCCCAGGGTGTCGCGCATGCGCTCCACGGTATCGCCCCAGCCGGGCTCGAAGCCGAGCTCCTGCAGGGTATGGCCCACCCGCTCCCAGCCCGCCTCCTGCGGCTGCGCGGCGAGGTAGTCCTCGGCCCGGCGCAGCACCCGGCGCAGCCCGCCGACGTCCTTCACCCGGTCGTTGAGCATGAGCTGCCGGCCCTGGACCTGGTGGACGCGCAGGAAGTCGAGCAGCCGCTGGTCCCCCATGCCCAGCCCCTGGAACAGCTGGCTGGAGAGGCGGCGGTTGAGGAACTCCACCCCGCGGCCGATGGAGCGGGACTCCTGCAGCTTGAAGAACTCGCGGTTGAAGGGGGCGAGATCCACCTCCACCACCCAGGGCGCGTCGCCGTCGGGCTTGCCCTGCACCAGCCGTTCCTTGAAGGCCAGGAACTCCGCGGCGCTGATCTCCTCGTGCAGCTTCTGCTCCACGTTGAAGCGGTGGAAGTACCAGCGCGCCACCCGCGGGCGGATGGCGGTGTAGAGCCAGGGCGGGTCGAGCACCGCCTCCTGGGCCGCCCCCACGATGCGCCCGAGCTCGGAGCGGCGCATCTCCTCGCCCGACTCGCCCTGCCCGGCGCAGAAGTGTTCGAAGCCGTCCCAGAGATCGGAGCGCAACAGGAAGGTGCGGCCGATCCCCTGGTAGCTGCGCAGGAGCTGGTAGAGGGGATCCTGGTAGTCCTCCAGCAGTTGTTCGAGGGTCCAGATCACGACGCTTCAGCCTCCTCGTCCGGCAGGCGGACGTCTCCCAGGAAATCGTAGTGGTCGATGGCCTCCAGGATACCCGCGGCATGGTCGCCCGCGGCGAAGTAGACCCGCGGATCGTCCCGGAGATGCTCCAGCTCCCCGCTGTAGTTCGCCACCACCACGCCCAGCACCGAGCCGCCCAGCATCTCCTCGTCGTTGCCGGAGTCGCCGGCCACCAGCATCCGTTCCAGCGGCAAGCCCCACTTGTTGGCCAGGTAGCGCAGCGCCAGGCCCTTGGAGGCCCGCACCGGGAGGATGTCGAGAAAGGCGTCGAAGGAGTAGATCAGCTTGGCGTGCAGGTCGAGCCGGCGCAGGTGGGCCCGCACCTTCGTCAGCCCCGGCCAGGCGGCGGGATCCACCAGGTAGCTGATCTTGTGGATGGACTGCTCGCGGGCGGGCTGCGGGCGCAGCCCCGGAATCTTCTTCATCGCCGCGCGCAGGGCTTCCGGGTCCCAGCGGTAGTCGATGTGGCGGTACCAGCCCGGGTCCTGGGACTGGCGGCCGCTGTAGTGGATCTCGCTGCCGACGCCGCTGATGAGCACGTCCGGGACGGGGATGTCGTGCTGGCGCAGCAGCTTCAGCGCCGCATCGGTGCTGCGCCCGGTGGCCACCCCGAAGCCCACCCGGCCGCCGCTCGCGCGCAGCCGCTCCACCAGGGTGCGCAGCGCCCCCTCGTCCCCGCCCACCAGGGTGTTGTCCAGGCCGCACACCAGCAGCCGGTCGATGCTGGGCAGCCGGCTCTTGACCCGGCCCGGCTCCCGCCGCCGCGGCTTGCCCTCGCGCAGGACGCGCCGCACCGACTTGAGGTAGCTGGCGACGTGGCTCTCCCAGGTGTAGTGGCGGTGGGCGCCGCGGATGCCGTTGTCCGACCACTGGCGCCAGCGCCGGGGATCGGTGAGCCCCTTGAGCAGCGCCGTGGCGATGGCGTCGGCGTCGAGCGGATTCACCAGCGTTCCGTTGCGGCAGTTGGCGATGATGTCCCGCGGGCCGCCGTCCTCGGTGGCCACCAGCGGCAGCCCGCAGCCCGCCGCCTCGATGAGGGTGAGGCCGAAGGGCTCGGTGAGGGCCGGGTTGACGAACACCCCCTTGCGCCGCGCCGCCAGCCGGTAGAGATCGGGCACGTCGGCGGCCTTGTGGTGCTTGGGGTAGGCCACCCGCCCGTAGAGATCGTAGCGGTCGATGTCCAGCAGAAGCTGGCGCAGCACCCGCCGCGCGCCTGTGTCCATCTGGGTGATGTCGTCGCGGTTGCCCGCCACCACCACCAGGTTGGCCGCCTGCCGCAGCTCGGCGTTCTCGCCGTAGGCGCGCACCAGGGTGGCGATGTTCTTGCGCTCGTCGGGCCTCGAGAGGGCCAGGATCATCGGCCGGGCCGGGTGGCGCAGGAAGCGCGCCAGCTCCGCGGCGATGGGCGGGTCGGGCTCGCCCCGGCGCGGCGGGTGGAAGCGGGAGAGGTCCACCCCGGGCGGAATCACCCGCTTGCGCTTGGGATGGTAGTTCTCGTAGGCGCTGTACTGGGTCTCCACCTCCTGCTGGGTGCTCACCACCACCAGGCTGGCGTTGCCCAGCGCGATCTCCTCGGCCTCGATGCGCCGGCTCATGTTGTACTGGGACTCGACGCTCTCCTCGCTGAGCCCCTTCTCCAGCAGCCGCCGGCGCTTCTCGCGCCCGAGCGAGTGGCCGGTGTGCACCAGCGGCACCCCCAGCAGCTGGGCCAGGCGCGCTCCCGCCAGGCCCGCGTCGGCGTAGTGGCTGTGCACCAGGTCGGGGGTGCGGCCCACGCCGCGCAGGTGCTGCAGGGCGTTGTCCACGAAGCTGTCGAGGTGGGGCCAGAGCACCTCCTTGCGCAGGTAGCGGCGCGGCCCGAAGGGGATGCGCACGATGCGCGCGCCCTCGCCCAGATCCTCCACCGGCTCGGCGTAGTCGGGGGAGACCTTCTGGTCGATGACCCGCCGGGTGAGGAGGTCCACCCGCTCCACCTGGGGATGGCGGGCCAGCGCCCGGGCCAGCTCCACCACGTAGAGCACCTGGCCGCCGGTGTCGGCGTCGCGGCCGAGCTCCATGTCGTGGCCGCGGATGAGGCCGTGCAGGCTGACCAGGACGATATAGAGGCCGCGCTCGGGTTCGCTCATCCGTTCCAGTTCTCCAGGTGGCGGCGGTAGAGTTCGCGATCGGGCGCGGTGGCGCCGCGCTGGGCGCAGATGGCCGAGGCGAACTGCAGGGCCCGCTCGAGAATGGCGGGCAGGGGCCAGCCGCGGACGAGGCCGAGCAGGGTCACGGCGCTGAAGGCGTCGCCCGCCCCCACCGTGTCCACCAGGCCGGTGACCGGCGCGGCCGGGGCGCTGTGCTCCACCCCCGGGGCCAGCACCACGGCGCCGGCGTCGCCGCGGGTGATCACCAGCACCTCCACCCCCAGCGCCTCCCGCTCGGGCTCGCCCGCCGCGGCCACCGCCCCGGCATTGTCGAGCGTCCCGCGCGGCACGCCGGCCAGCAGCGCCAGCTCGTCGTCGTTGAGCTTCACCCAGCGCGCGCCGCGCAGCCGCGCCCGCGCCCCCTCGCGGTCCCACCAGGGCGCGCGCAGGTTCACGTCCACGAACGCGGGCAGCCCGCGGCCGGGGGCGCGCAGCGCGTCCAGGGCGCGGGCGGAGCCGGCCCGGGCGGCCAGGGTGCCGTGGTAGAGCAGCCCCCCGTCGGCGCCTTCCAGCGCCGCGCCGAGCGCGGCGGGGTCGATATGATCGTAGGCCTGGTCGGGGCAGATGTCGAAGCTGGGCTGGCCGCCCTCGATGCGCACCTCCACCGTGCCGGTGGGGTGGGCGGCGTCGCGCTGCAGGCCGCCGCGGTCCATGCCCCACGCCTCCATGGCCGCCAGCACCCGCTCGCCCAGGGCGTCGGTGCCGATGCGGCTCAGGAACAGGGGCGCGAGGCCGAACCCCTGCAGGTGCCAGGCCACGTTGAAGGGTGCGCCGCCGAGCACGGCGCTGCCATCCTCGAAGCGATCGAACAGGACCTCGCCGAAGATGAGGGGGCGGCCCGACGGAGCACCGCCGGGTGCGCTGGCCGTCGTCATCGCTGGTGTGCCTCCATCCCGCGCGGCCGGTGACCCTTCACCGGCCCTTTCGTCTTCCGGATTCTCTCTGCCGTGTCCGGACTCAGCATAACAGCCGTCCGCCGGCGGTTGTACCGTCCGGCCGCAGGGTCATTGCCGCCGGGTCCGCGCCCTCAGGCCCGCTCCACGCCGGCGGCACGGCACATGGCCTGGTACTCGTCCTGGAAGAAGAACTTCTCCTCGCCGAAGGCGGGTCGCAGCTGGTCCAGCCAGGCCGCCTTCTCGTCGTAGTGGGCGAAGAAGGGACGCTGCACCCAGTCGGCGTTGCGGGCCTGGATGAAGCGCAGCACGAACACCTTCTCGCCCGCCACCTCGGTGACCCCCTGCACCTCCACCTTGCCCGGGCCGGCGCTCATGGAGGGGCCGCGGGCGGTGCGGGCCAGGCCGGAGACCTGCTGCATGGCGTCGCGGTAGATCTCCCAGGTGCGCGCCAGCGGCACCTCGAAGTAGTGGCGCGCGCCGGTGTCGCGCTCCACGAACAGGTAGTAGGGCACGATGCCGAGATGCACCTGGGTGCGCCACATGCGCGCCCACACCCCGGCGTCGTCGTTGATGTGGGAGAGCAGCGGGCCCTGGGCGCGGATCACCGCGCCAGTGTCGCGGATGCGGCGGATCGCCTCCCGCGACACCGCCGGCTCCAGCTCGCGCCAGTGGTTGTAGTGGGCCATCACCGCCACGTGCTTGCCGGCGTCGACCATGCGCTCCAGCAGGCGCAGCAGGTCATCGGCGTCGGCATCGCTGACGAAGCGCTGGGGCCAGAAGGTCAGCGCCTTGGTGCCGATGCGGATGTTCTGCACGTGCTCGAAGCCCGGCGCCAGCAGCGGCTCCAGGTACTGGGCCAGGTTGCGGGTCTTCATCACCATCGGGTCGCCGCCGGTGAGCAGCAGGTCGCTCACCCGCGGGTTCCCGGCCAGGTACTCGTGCAGGTGGCCCGCCTCGTTGGCGGCGAAGCGCAGCTCCTTGTCGCCCACGAACTGGGCCCAGCGGAAGCAGAAGCTGCAGTAGGCGTGGCAGGTCTGGCCCTGACTGGGGAAGAACAGCACCGTCTCGTTGTACTTGTGCTGCATCCCCTCCAGCATCTGCTCGCCCACCCTGGGGACGTTCAGCGCCTGCTGGCCCGCCGGGTGGGGATTGAGCTCCTCGCGCAGCATGCGGGCCTGCGCCACCAGCGCGGCGTTGTCGGCCCCGGCGCGCAACAGCTTCAGCATCGCCTCCATCTGGTGGGGCAGCAGCATCTCGGGCTGCGGGAAGACCAGCCGGAACAGGGGATCGTCGGGCACGTTGTCCCAGTCGATGAGCTCGTCGAGCACGAACTGGTTGACCCGGAACGGCAGCACCTTGGCCACCGCCCGCATGGCCTCGCGCTGCTCCTCCGGCAGCGCCCTGAGCTGCGGGATCTGGTCCCAGTGGCGCTCGGTGAACACCCGGTAGCGGGCGGCGTCCACCGCGCCGGGAACGGCGGGCGCGCGTCGGTCGAGTCCGGCGACCATGGTCATAGGCGATCCTCCTGTCTTGCAATGCGTTGCGTGGCGGCGTGACGGGAGCCGCGCCCGGCGGGTCCCCTGGACCTGCCGGCGGCTGCCTGGCTCACGACCGCTAAATAGTTCGTCAGCAGCGCCCCGCGGGGCGCCAGGGGAAGGGGTGCACGACTATCGGGTAACGCCCGGGCCGGTCCGTGCTGCCGGCGGCGGGCCTGACGATTGCCGGGGCGAGGCGGCGGGCGATGCGCCCGCGCAGAGTTCCTGCGGCTCCGCGGCGAAGTAGCGGAATCTTAACATAAATCGGCCACGGGTTCCGACCCGGGCCCCAAACGCCGGAGAGGACAGGCTAGCGCGGGATTGTTGCATTCCCTTGACCGCGGGGTGGATCGGTCTGACAGTTCAGCTCACCGCCGCCGCGCAAACTCGACCGCCATGCAATGACTCCATAGCCACACCCGCTGCGCTTGGCCCATTCCGCCCGTTGATACATACCTATCAGGATTTATCAATTCATGAGAGATTGATAAATAAACACCGGGGGACTAGCATATTTATCGATATGGGAAGAATTGATAGAAACTGAGCCAAATCCATCACCATGAAGCCGCTCGTCCCACCCCCCCCACCGGAGAAGCTGCTGGCATCGTGCCCCCACGATATCTTGTTGCGCCTGTTCCGGGAGGTGGGCACAACTCACCAGGGGCGCTACCTCCACTGGGACAAGCTCCGTCATCTGACCCCGCCGGAGGAATTGTCAGCCGAGGAGTGGTGGCTGGGGATCAAGCTGGCCCGTCACCAGCAATTCCGTACCATTCCCCTGCGCGATCTCAAGGGAGAGCCGTTTCGCTATACGCTGCCCGACTGTGTCCTGAAGAAGCTGCATCACATCGACAGCCTGGCGAGCGGCCGTCTCGCGTTGAGCGGGCAGGTGGCCACGGAGGAAAACCGGGACCGCTTCATATTCAACTCCCTGGTGGAGGAGGCCATCACCTCCAGCCAGCTCGAGGGGGCCAGCACCACGCGCCAGGTGGCGGCCGACATGATCCGCTACGAACGCCGCCCGCGCGACAAGAGCGAGCGGATGATCCTCAACAACTATCTCGCCATGCAGTCGGTGCGCGAAGTGAAGAACCGGCCACTGGACTTCGCCGGACTGATGTCACTGCATCGGACGCTGACCGCCGAGACGCTCGAGGATCCTTCCGCCGCCGGCCGTATCCAGCAGCCGGGCGACAAACGGGTCGAGGTGGTGGATCACCGCTCCCGGCACGTGCTTCACACCCCCCCGCTGGCCGAGACACTACAGAAGCGCATGGGAACCCTCATCGCCTTCGCCAACAGCGAAGGCGATGAGGCGGAATTCATGCACCCCGTGATACGCGCCATCACCCTCCACTTCTGGCTGGCCTACGAGCACCCGTTCGTGGACGGCAACGGCCGCACCGCACGCGCCCTCTTCTACCGGACCATGCTGCAGCACGGCTACTGGCTGTTCGAGTTCATCTCCATCTCGCGCATCCTGAAGCGGGCCCCCGCCAGGTATGCCCGCGCGTTCCTGGAGACGGAGAGCGACGACAACGACCTGACCTACTTCATCATCCACCAGCTGGGGGTCATCGAACAGGCACTCGACGACCTGGAAACCTATCTCGCCCGCAAGGCATCGCAACTGAATCGACTGGAGCAGCGGCTGCGGCGCTCCGACCTGAACCACCGCCAGATCGCCCTGCTCTCCCATGCCATCCGCCACCCCGGGCACGCGTACACGGTGAAGTCCCACCAGAACAGCCACGGCGTCGCCTACGCCACCGCCCGGGCCGACCTGATCCAGCTGGCGGAAGCCGGCCTGATGATTCAACGACGAATCGGCAAGAAAACCCTGGAGTTCATCGCACCGGACGACCTGGAAGAGCGGATTCGCTAGCGCCCGGCGTCAGCCCGTGTGATGGGCACGCTGCGCTTTGCCCATCCTACGGGGTGTCTCGATGCAATTGTAGGATGGGCAAAGCGCAGCGTGCCCATCAACCCGACCGCAATCGCCCGCCCCGCGTCGCCCTACTCCCCCGCCACGACCTGCAAACCCGGCGGCTCGCCGGCCCCCCAGCCGGGCGCGTAAACCCCGCGCTCGACCCAGCGCGAGAACGAACTGTAGGGCCACCCCGCGGGGCTGTCCACGTAACCGTGCTTCACCGGGTTGTAATGGATGTAATCCATGTGCCGCGCCCAATCCGCCTCGTCCCGGATGGTGTGCTCCCAGAAGCGGCGCTGCCAGATTCCCTTCTCCCGTTTCCGTGCCTGGGAGGGGGAGGCGGGCGCGGCCGGGAGGGCGCTGGAGAAGGCGCGCTTGAGCACCATCCAGCGCCGCGAGTAGTCGCTGTCGCCGTCGGGCAGGCGCCACAGCGTGTGGAGATGATCGGGAAGCACGACGATGGCCTCGATGACGAAGGGATAGCGGCTGCGCACGAGGCGGAAGGCGGCCCGCAGGGCCTCGATGTGGTCCACCAGGAGCGGCCGGCGGTGCTGGGTGACCACGGTGAAAAAGCAGGTGCCGCCCGGTTGGCGGTGACGTCGGTAGTCCATTACCGGTGTTCTCCCTGTGTGAGCATTTCTGATGGGCACGCTGCGCTTTGCCCATCCTACGGGATGTCTCCCGTGGCAATTGCAGGAGGGGCATCCATCAAAACCCTTACCCCTCCCATATAGGGCATCCCTCGGAACAATTGTAGGATGGGCAAAGCGCAGCGTGCCCATCAACCCGTCCATTGACGTGCCGGCCCGCCCTACCGCTCCCCCAGCAGGCTACGCGGCTCGATCAGCACCGTCGCCTCGGCGTTGCCCAGCCACACCTGCCCCTCCTGCACCGTGCACTGCAGGCGCATCGTGCGGCTCACCAGCCCGGCCAGGGCGCGGGTCGCCTCCTGGGGCAGGTCGAACACCCGCAGGTTGTCGAGCCGCTCCAGCTCCCGGGCGTTGCGCTCCCACCACTGCCCGGCGGTGCGGCCGCCGTAGGTGTAAAGCACCACCTGCCGCGCCCGGCCGCAGGCCCGGCGCAGGCGTCGCGCGTCGGGTAGGCCCACGTCGATCCAGAGCCGGATCTCCTCGTCCAGGCTGCGCTCCCAGAGCGCCGGCTCGTCGTCGGCGCACAGCCCCTTGGTGAACTGCAGCGCCTCGCCGGCGTGGAGCGCGAAGGCCAGCAGCCGCACCATCATCCGCTCGTCGGTCTCCGAGGGGTGGCGCGCCAGGGTCAGGGCGTGGTCGGCGTAGTGGTTGCGGTCCATGTCCGCAATCTGCAGCTCGGCCTTGAAGATGGTGGCGGTGAGGGCCATGGGCGAGAACCGGGTTGGCTGTGGGGCGGCCAGTGTAACCGGGCCGGAGGGAAAGGTCAGGGATTCCGGCCCGGCGCGGGGGCGCCCCCGCCCATCCCGGCCAGGTGCAGCCAGAAGCGCTCGCGCAGGCCCCGGGGCGGCAGCCGCAGATGGGCGTGCTCGCGCATCATGTCGGCCCACAGCGGCTCGATGAAGTGGTAGGTGATCCAGCGCTCCAGGTCGTGATAGCGGTCGTAGCCCCGGGGCGTCAGCACCAGCGCCCCGGCCTCCCGGCGCAGGATGCCGGCCCCGCGCAGCAACCCCAGCAGCCCCCGCAGCAGCCGCTGGCGGGGGTAGAGCACCCCGAAGCGGCGGGGGTCGACGCGCCCCGTGTAGGCCTGCCAGAACAGGTAGTAGGCGGCCGACTTCAGCCGCGACAGGGACGCCAGGCGGGCGATGGGCAGCTCGCCGTCGGCGATCCGTTCGATGTAGGCGGGGACCGAGAAGTGGTTGAGGAAGAACAGCCCGCCGGTGAAGGAGCCCGCACCGGCCCCGCAGCCAAGGTAGAACTCGCGGGTGATGGAGGTGTAGTTGGCGGCGTCCCGCCGGTTGAAGGTCCACACCGAGCGCCGCTCGTAGCCGTGGCGCCGGGCCAGGGCCTCCGCCTGGCGCAGGACCCGATGCTCCCTGCCGGGCTGGTGGCGCACCTTGCCGAAGGGGGTGTAGCCGAAGCGCATCAGCGGGTAGGTGGAAACCTGCTCCACCCCCGCCCGGAAGCAGTGCTCCAGGTCCCGCAGGAAGACCGACGCCTCGCCGAAGGCGGCGTCGAAGATGAGGTCCACGTCCACGCAGTCGAACTGCCCGGCGGTCGCTTCCAGGGCGCGGAAGTTCTCCGCCACCGTGTTGGGCCGCTTCAGGTGCGCCAGCACCGCGGCGTCGAAGGACTGGACGCCGAGACTCAGGTAGTTGACGCCCATCGCCCGCAGCCGGGCGACGTTCTCCGGGGTGGCGTGGCCCGGCAGCACCTCGATGGCCCGCTCCCCGGCGACGGGAATCCGCGCCAGGAGGGGGGCCAGTTCAGCGAGGCAGAGGGTCGGCGTCCCGCCGCCGATGTAGAGGGAGGTGAAGGGCCCCGCCGCGTGGGCCAGGTAGCCGTCGATCTCCCGCCCCAGGGCCTCGACGTAGCGCCCCGCGAGCGCCCGGTCGAGGAGCACCTTGTTGTAGGGGCAGAAGGGGCAGAGGGTCTCGCAGAAGGGGACGTGCAGATAGAGCCCCGGCCGGCTGGTGAAGGAGGCCATCACCGCCCCGGCGGCGGCGGCCGGCAGGGGCGGATTGAACATTCCCGCCCCTGTGGAATACTTGTCGGTAAGGTCCGCTGCTCGCATCGGGAGATTGGCCCATGGCAAACCCGGCAGCCGGTTCCGGGAACGGAAAGCTGTCCCGCCTCCTCGACTATAGCAGCACCGCCTGGGCGTTCCTCGTCGCCCGGCGCAACCGGCCCTTCATCCTGGGGCTGGTGATCACGGACATCTGCAACCTCGCCTGCCGCCACTGCCGGGTGGCGAACGTCCACAACGCCTCGATGACCTTAGAGGAGGTGCGCGGGCACCTGCAGCGGCAGTACGACCGGGGCGTCCGCTACCTCTACCTGGAGGGCGGCGAGCCCTACCTGTGGCGGGACGGCGACCGCCGCCTGCCCGACATCGTCCGCCTCGCCCGGCGAATCGGCTACTACCGCGTCCACGTCTACACCAACGGCACCGTGCCGCTCGACGAGAGCCCCGACTTCACCTGGGTCAGCATCGACGGCCTCGGCGAGACCTTCCGGACCATCCGCGGCATCCCCGTGGACCACGTGCTCGACCACCTGCGCCGTTTCAAAGGCCGCGGCGGCATCGTCTACACCGTCAACACCCTCAACCGGGGACACACGGGCGAGTTCCTCGAATTCATGCAGCGGGAATTCCCGGGCCGGCGGGTGATGTTCTACCTCCACACCCCCTACTACGGGAAGGACGAGCTGCTCCTCTCCCGGGCGCAGCGGCGCGAAACCATCGAGACCCTCATCGCCCACAAGCGCGCGGGCCTGCCGGTGATGAACTCGAAAGCCGGCCTCCGGGCCCTGGCGAGCGGCAACTACTTCCACCCCACCAACCTGTGGAAGGTCATCGACACCACCGGCGAGTACCCCTGCTGCCGCGCCATCGGCAACCCGGAGGTGTGCGCAGAGTGCGGCTACGCCACCTGCGCGGAGATCGTGTTGGCGCGGAACGGGCGGATTGGGCCTGTTGTTGGGTTGTTGGGGATGTATTGAGCCATGTGCCGCTTGGCGGTACTCACACGTTACGAGAGGCCTTACAGACCCTGACTGCTGTTCTCAACCGGGCAACAAAAGTAGCCCGTTTGAGAACAACATAATCACTCTTCCCCTTCGTCCAGAACCTCCGGCACATAGACGCGACGGAGCGGCAAGAGCCCCTTGTAGGGTGAGTCGAACTGCTCATAGTGCTGGAAGATGAGTGACACCAGCTCCTCTCCATCAATCAACCGCAGATTGCTTTTCGACTTGGCAAAGTTCCGGGCCTGTGCGGTAAATGTTCCGAGCGTTACGAGCAATCCGAACTCCTTCTCGCCCACCTTGCCATAGAGAGCGGAGACAACCGGATCGCCGATGCTTCCCTCGGAGCTCTTCACCTGCACTTTCACAATGGGTGGTTCGAACCCAAGCTCGTCCTTGTGGGCAACGATGTCGATTCCGCCATCCGGACCTGCGGAAGAAATGCGGGTCCGGTAGCCCATGGTGTTGAGGAGCTGCGCGACAAAGTCCGCAAACGGATGGCCCTTTACCTCCTGCGCAAGGCGTTTGAGTACGAAGTCCCTGGTTGTCTCCTCGATATCCTTGGCGACCGCGGCGACGGACTCGTCCTTGCTGACTTGAGGTGCATCAAGCCGTCCTTCGAGCGCCAACCGAAATTCGTCCGCGTAATTCTTTACCAGGAAAAGACTCATGGCCGAACCAATTTCGTAAAGTGCCCCCTGGGTGAACTTGGAGCGTGGCACGGCACGCAGCCACTTGGCCGGCCGCATATGGGGATAGCTTGGCTCCAGCTTGGAGTCGAAATGGTATCCACCTTCGATACGACCGATATGTACCTTTCGATCCTGCTTCGATGGGTAAACCACCAGATCACCCGGCTTCATCTCGTGGGCAAAGCGAAATGTCTGGCCAGCGATGCTCGGAATGGCGCCAGGCTTCTTGTCTGGGAACACTTCCGCAACACGCGCCTTGAATGCCTCCCGATCAGGGGCAATCCCGGACAAGTCGCCCAGTTTGCTCCAGCCGATGGCTATCCGATTCTTCTTCAGAAAGAGCGTGTCGGCATCACCGGTCTTGCCCGCGTGTATTCCCCAGATCGTCGTTTCCTTGTTTTCCACGATTCCCTCCCGACACCCATCAGAGATCAACACCGCGACTGCTGGTCATGAAGAACTGGTTCCGCCGCTGCAATCACGGCCAAGATGACCGGCCAATGGCCAACCTATTATTGGGCCATGAACCGCTCATAGCGCCGCTCAAGCAGCACCGGGCTGGGTCGCTTGGCGGCATTTCTCGGCACGATCAGTTGCCTGCCATGCATTTCCTTCAGACCGTGCAACAGCATGGGTCCGTCGCTCTCTTCCAGGATGTCTCGTCGGACTTCCACCACATAATCCGGCCTCACCCCGACGAAACTCCGGTCAAAGGCCGCGTGGTGCAGCTTGCACAAGGACAGGCCGTTGGTGACGATGGGATCGCCCCCCGGCTCTCCATCGGGAATAATGTGCGCCGCATCAAGCAGTTCGGCGTGCTTCAGCCGGCACATGGCACACTGCTCATGGTAGGCCTCCAACACCCGCTCCCGGAAGGCGCGCTGGTGCACCCGCTGGCGGACGGTTGCCGTGATGTAGGCCCTGCGCAGTTCGCCCGAATCCTCTCTCACCCCATCAGGAATAAACGCTTCACCTGGCGAGTAGAGCGAGGTGTTCGCATCGTCCGCCTGCACGGTGAAGGTCAGGCGTTCGGGATTATCACCGACGATAAAGACGGGCCAGAGCGCCAGGTACTTCCCCTTCACCACCTGGTAGAAGTAGACCAGCGGCATGCGCAGGCGCATTGCCTCCCGGAGGCCACGGTTATCCCGATGCCCGGGATCGGTCCCCCGGTAGCGGTATTGAATGAGTGATTCCGTGAGATAGCCGTCGTCATAGGGACCATTGGGAATCGTGGTTATGGAGATGGGGATATCGAGAACCGCCGGTTTGAAGATGCCCTGGGGTCCGAGGAGCGGGACGCGGTGTCCTTCGAATTCAAAACCCTGCGCAAGGAGGGTTCGTGGCAGAACATCTCCGTGCCTATCCACCTGCCTCTCCAACCAGCTGAAGGCCTCCCGGCGGACCAGCGCATCGTGCCGGCCGGCGCCTATCACGCAACTTCCTCCGCCACGCCATTGCCCAGATCGTTGGCAATCTCCCGGAACTGCGCCAGGGCCGCCTCCAGATCCTCGACGATCTCCTGTGCAATGACCTCGGGGGCCGGCAGATTCTCGGTATCGGAGAGGGATTCGTCCCGGAGCCAGAAGATATCCAGGCTCGCCTTGTCGCGGGCGACAAGCTCCTTGTAGTCATAGGCGCGCCAGCGACCGTCCGGTTTCCGCTTCTCGCTCCAGGTGGCCTTGCGGTCGTGGCGGTTGTCCGGGTTGAAGCAGCGGACGAACTCCTCCAGATCCTCACGCCTGAGGGGATTAGTCTTCAGGGTGAAGTGGATATTGGTGCGCAGGTCGTAGATCCAGAGTTTCCGCGTCCACGGCTTCTCCGAGGCGGGCTTCTTGTCGAAGAAGAGCACGTTCGCCTTCACACCCTGGGCGTAGAACAGGCCGGTGGGCAGGCGCAGCAGGGTATGGACATCGCACTCGTGGAGCAGCTTGCGGCGGATGGTTTCGCCGGCGCCGCCCTCGAACAGCACATTGTCGGGCACCACCACGGCGGCGCGGCCGTTCTGCTTGAGCAGCGTCTTCACATGTTGGACGAAGTTGAGCTGCTTGTTGGAGGTGGTGGTCCAGAAGTCATCGCGCTCGATGGTGTCGCGCTCCCTGGTGACCTTACCCTCCTCACCCACGATGGTAGTGCTGCTCTTCTTGCCGAAGGGCGGATTGGTGAGCACCAAGTCAAAGCGATCGCCGGGGTCGGCAGCTAGCGAGTCGCCCACCACGATGGGCTCGAAGTCCTGGCTACCGATGCCGTGCAGCAGCATGTTCATGGCGCACAGCCGCGCAGTGGCCTGCACCAGTTCCCAGCCCTTGAAAGTTTCCTCTTTGAGCTTGGTCTTCTGTGGCTTGGTCAGGTTGAGGTTGTGCTTCACCACATAGTCGTGGGCCGCGAGAAGAAAGCCACCAGTGCCGCAGGCCGGGTCGCTAACGGTCTCCCCGGGTTTCGGGGCCATGACATCCACAATCGCCTGGATCAGCGGGCGCGGGGTGAAGTACTGGCCGGCGCCGGACTTGGTGTCCTGGGCGTTCTTCTCCAGCAGCCCTTCATAGGCGTCGCCCTTCACATCGGCGCTCATCGACACCCACTGTTCCTTGTCGATGAGATCGACCACCAGCCGCCGCAGCTTGGCCGGGTCCTGGAATTTGTTCTGCGACTTGTTGAAGATCAGCCCGAGCAGGCCCTTCTTGTTACCCAGCGCCTCTAGGGTGTGGCGATAGTGATCGAACAGCTCGTCGCCGTCTTTCTTGATGAGGCTTGGCCAACCGTACTGCTCCGGCACCGGGCTCTTCTGGTTGTACGGTGCCCTGGTGCGCTCGTCGGCCATCTTGAGGAACAGCAGATAGGTGAGCTGTTCGACGTAGTCGCCGTAGGACATGCCGTCGTCGCGCAGGACATTGCAGTAGTTCCAGAGTTTTTGGACGATGTTTGAAGTATTCATCAGACGTTACTGTCTAGTACAAAATTCGTGCTTCTTCGAGTTTGCGGAAGCTGCGCGCCAACCCCTGTCTGATGTCTCGCAAGAGCCCATGTACTTCCCGCCGAAGCTCATCGAGACCTCTAAACGATGCCCCGTCTTCACAAAATATCTTTCTAGTTCCGTTTGGGACGGATAAGGACATCGCATAAGCTTGATCCTGCGAAAGGTAATCAAGCCAATTCGCAGCTTTTTCCACGAGCAAAAGCTCTTGACCCGATGGAACCATCCAATGGTACTGCGGGGCTGCCCAGGCAACGGATGCTATGTCATAGCTAGAAAATCTAACCGGTTCATCGGCATCGTATTTTAAGGACTTGAGTAGACGTATTACCTTGCGCAGATTTCCTATCTCTTCCTGATCACGCTCATGTATGCGAGCATTGTGCAAAAAAGGTTTATTACTAATTCTCTTTCTTGCGTCTTTATCAAGCACCGAGACGCCGCGATAATGCGCGCCGTGGCCTGCCTTGTACTCCGGGGTTTCCAGCCAACTCGAAAAAACCACATCTATTTTTCGACGTAAGGAGCCGCCGGAGATGGCCACGGCCTTTGAACCGCTACAGTCCACAGTGGCCTTCGGATACGCCCTGATGAGGGCATCTTCAGCAAATCCCCTTAGATCTAATAGATCCTGAAGCGGATCGCCCTTATATGGGCTAGATGGTTGAAGCGGATGCTCAAGCGATACGAATCGAGTCTCGATTACAAGAAGATCAATATCACTGTGTGCTTTGATGTGCGTGTCAGAGGTCACTGACCCCTGATGTTCGAACTCCACCTTCCGGCTGACGGCGTCATATCCTGTTACAAGTTGGCCTTGAATACGATCACTTTCTGCAAAGGTGTTGTTCGTGTACTCGGGGTCAATAGGCAGCATCGCACCAACTGCGTACCGCACCGCATCATCTTCATCCAAGCGCTCATATACCTCATTGACCGCTTTCGCCAAATGCATCTGGGGATCGATACGCCTCGCTCGTAATTTGTCTACTCTAGCCATGATTAACTCCAAATAATTTAGCGAGCGCCTGCTCTTGAGTTCCGAACGCCTCCCGCCCAAGTTCGAACAACTTTCTAAGCATCTTCGGATCAGATTCCAAGAGGTCGGTAGCCAGTGATGTATCCCTATAGACCCCATTCACCCTCACAGTGGAAACGTCCTCGAAAGTTAACTTCCTCAGTATCTCAACTGTGTTCGAATTACTCTCTAGCGTCGCTTCAAGAAGTTGTATTGGCCACACAGACTTCGCAAAGTCCCACCAATGCTTTTTCACGGGGAAGTCCCCTGTACCTATTGCACAAAGCCGTATGTCTTGGCGTTTAATTGACAGTGCTCGTTCCGCATCAATCAGGGCAAACATGCTAGGGTTGTTTGCGACAAAACCACCGTCTATTACTTCCACTTCGACGTCATCGATTGTCAGTTTTCGTTTTTCGAAAAACGGCGCAGCTGCTGAGGAAGCCAGCAGACACTCATGGAGTGGAACCCCAAAGCCGGGGACAAATGTTGCTTTACGCCCCTGAGCCAGTTCGGCATTACTCTTAAAAATTAGAGGCCGTCTATGATCAGTGCGGGTTGCCACTATCGCCAGCATGCAGCGCGCGTCAGAGAATTCACATTCTCCGAATTCCTCTTTGGCGACATCTTCTAACGCAGCTGTCCGCCCATTCGTAGTACGGCATGACATGACACGTGGAATGAACTCCATGTACCTCTCAAAGGTTTGCTTGGCTGTGTAACCTGTCGCAAGATAAGTGGCGATAATTGCCCCCGTACTTGTTCCGTACATCAATTCAAAATGCACGGAGAGCTTTTTCCCCAATTGCGCTTCAATCTCCGCGAGGGCACCAAGAGTAAATGCCCCTCGCGAGCCACCTCCATCAAGTGTCAAGATCGAGAAGGGCTGCCCGTTAAGCTGTACTTCATCCATGGCAGACTCTACCCACAAATGATCGGCTTAGAATTGCTTGTCGCAAGCGCTCTGCGCGCTGGAGGTTGGCGTCCACTTGGGCCTCGGTCACGCGCAGGAGGGATAGGCGACGGTCGACTTCGGCGACGATGCGCTGTTGTTCGGCGATGGGAGGAACGGCTACAGAGGCAGCACGCACGTCTTCCAGATTCAAGGTCTTGCGCGCCACTTCATGGGACTTTGAAGTCATCTCAACGACCTTGGCCGGATTCCGAAACCATATTTCAAACCAGTTAGCATCAACTTCCACTGCAAGCGGGACAACACCCACCGCACGCGCAACGTTGGCCCCCTTGAGAGCATCCTGCACCAATGCTGTCCTTCCGATAGCGCCAACAAGCGTGATCAGGAATTCGCCACCCACGAGTCTTGTACGAGGATACTTGGCAGCGATCGCTGGCGATATTCTCTTAAGTGCATCAAGGTCGACTTGACCATCATCAATATCACCAACGCGAATAAAAGGGATTCCGTCTGCCAAGTCATCTCCGGGCTGCAACACACCGTATGCGCAAGGTCGGTTAGCTAGATTGAGTTGTTCCACTGTTGCCCACACCCACCCCTCCGGCAATTCGGGCAGGTCGGTGGTGTCGGGCGCGGCGGGTTCTTTGTATTTGCCCTTCCCTTTCCACTGGCTGCGGCGGGTTTCGAGGATGCGTTGCAGGAGTTCGGCGCCGTTTTCGTAGCTGCGGCCTTCGCGGCGGGCGAGTTCGGCTTCGGTTTCGACGAGGCGGCCTTCAACGGCGGCTTTGAGGACTGCGGCCTTGTAGCGCTTGAGATTGGCCTTGACACGCTTGAGGTTGGCGACGGCTTCATCGAGGCGGGAGAACTGTTTTTCTATTTCCGCGACGATGCGTCTTTGTTGGTCGAGGGGTGCAACAGGTATCGGCACCTGAGCAAGCTTTGAAGCGTTCACATTAGGAACAGCGATTCCTGCTTTGCTCGCTCCGATTGCCTCCCAATACGATGGACTCTTGAGATAGTAATAAAAATACTTTATGTCGATTCCAGTTTTTGGACGAAACCGAATCAAGTATGAAGCGAAAACAGCTCGCTCAGGTTTGTTGATGAGGAAACTCACCCCGATCGAACCGGCACGGGAAATCAGAATATCGTCCGTCTCAACCAGATACTTCTCAACATCTTCAGGTACCTCTGTGCAATAAGGCACTGACGACCAATCAACAGAGCCTGAAGTTATATCGGTCGTTCGGAGGAGCTTCAGCTCACCAGTTTCGTGGTTAGCCTTTGTTGTCCAACCGTATTGCGGCTTTTCTGAAACAGCACCAAGCGTTGACCACTCCCACCCAGCGGGGAGGCCATTTGCTAGTGGGACTGCGCTATCGTTGCAACTCATGCTGCTAACATCTCATTCAGCTCTTCAATGATCGCGTTCAGCTTGTCGCCGAACAGTTGATAGACCTTGCCCAATCCGCCCTCCTGAGCGAACGGAGCGTACTCGAAATCCTCCGGTTCGATGCCAAGATTGGCAGCGATGTGGTCGCGGATCATTTCGAGCCATCTGATTTGCTCTGGGGAGAAGCGAGTTGCTGCAACCCCACCCTCACCCTTGCCCTCTCCCCTGCCCTCTCCCTGAGGGAGAGGGGGTTGGGAAGCCAGCCATGCCCTGAAGTTGGCGTTGACGCGTTCGGGGAACGGGATGAGTTCGTTGTCCTGGTGGATGGCAAATCTCACCAACGAGACGAGGTCGGTGAGGATGCGATTGCCGCCTACTCCGCGCACCTTCGATCTTTCCAGTGCAGCATAGGCACCCCAGAGCTGCGACTTGTCCCAGAGGTGTGGCGGCTTCTGGATGGCGTCGGCCAGTTCCTGGACGGCCTCCAGGGTGAGGCGGTGCTTGTAGGGTTTGCTGTAGAGCACTTGCAGGGCGGTGATTTCATCCTTGTGCTCCTGGATGAACTGCTCGAAGGACTGGACCATGCCTTTGGCGCGGTCGAGGGCTTCGGGGGAGAAGGTGGCTTCGAGCACTTCATCGGCACTGACGATATCGATGACGACTTCGTTTTTCTTCTTGGTCGCAATGATGAGCTCTCGCAACTCAGGATCGTTCAACGGTTTGATGGCGTCGAGGATGATCTCCCGGCGCGCGGTGTTGATAGCCTGGTCGGTAATCGGCTTGTCGTCGTCGGGAGCGATGCCCAGATCCGCCCTGGCTTGTTCGAGGTGGCGGTCCGGGTTCAGGGCGGCGACGATGCGGTGGCTGAGTTCCTTTACACTCAGGCCGCCGGAAAGCGCGCGGATTCGATCGTCGTCCTCCGCACTCATGCGGTGCTCCATGCGGGCGAGGCGGCCGGCGAGCGAGGTGAGCACATCGTCCTCGGTGTTGCCGAAGGCGACCGCCTGCATCAGTTTTTCGAAGCTGACGGTGGGCTTCTGCTCCATGGGGCGCGAGTCGGTTTTGTCGCGCTCGCAGACACCGACGGCGTCGACGATGACGAAGTGGTCCTTGACCTTGGCGTCGGGAGTGACGCTCTGCAGATCATCGGGCTTGATCACGCGCACGCCGCGGCCCTTCATCTGCTCGAAGAAGGCGCGGGATTTGACCGCGCGCATGAACAGGACCACTTCCACCGCCTTGATGTCAGTGCCGGTGGCAATCATGTCCACGGTCACCGCGATGCGCGGCATGGGACTGGTGCGGAACTCGTTGATGAGGTCCTTCGGCTTCGCGCCGGTGGTGCGGTAGGTGATCTTCTGGGCGAAGTCGTTCCCCTTGCCGAACTCCTCGCGCACGATCTCGACGATGTTCTCGGCGTGGGCGTCGTCCTTGGCGAAGATGAGGGTCTTGGGCACCCACTCGCGGCCGGGGAAGATTTCAGTGAAGAGCTTGTCGCGGTAGGTCTGGATGATCTTGCGGATCTGGTCCGGAGCGACCACGTCGCGGTCGAGCTGGTTGGGATCGTAGCTGAAATCGTCGTCGAGCTGTTCCCAGCGCTTCCTGCGGGTGTCGCGCTCCTGAATCTGCACCGAGTAGCCCGCCTCAACCTCGGAGCCCTGTTCGGTGATGGCGGTGCGGATGCGGTAGACGTCGTAGTTGACGTTGACCCCGTCGGCCACGGCCATCTCGTGGTTGTATTCCATCACCAGGTTCTGGTGGAAGAAACCGAACGTCTGCTTGCTGGGCGTGGCAGTGAGGCCGATGAGGTAGGCGTCGAAGTATTCCAGCACCTGCGCCCAGAGGTTGTAGATGGAGCGGTGGCACTCGTCGGTGACGATGACATCGAAGCTCTCGATGGGGATGGCCGGGTTGTACTCGATGGGCTCGGGCTGTTTGAACAGGCCGCCGAGCTGGTCCACCGATTCTTCTTCCAGCTCATCCGGCAGCTCCTTGCCTTTGAGCATGGAGTACATGCGCTGGATGGTGCTGATGCAGACCCGTGCGGTGGTATCGAGGGTGTTGCTCGTTAGGCGCTGGACGATGTACTCCTCGGTGAACTTGAAGTTGTTGTAGGGCGAGGCGTACTGCTGGAACTCCTTCAGCGTCTGGTCGCCGAGGTTGCCGCGGTCCACCAGGAACAGCACGCGCCGGGCGCCGGTAAACTTGATGAGCCGGTAGATGAAGGAGATGGCGGTGAAGGTTTTGCCCGAGCCGGTGGCCATCTGAATGAGGGCGCGGGGGCGGTTTTCCCGCAACGACTTTTCCAGGTTCTCGATGGCCGTCACCTGCGCCGGCCAGAGCCCTTCTGTGACGAGCGGCGGCAGATGGGCAATGCGGGCAAGGAGGGTCTGGGCGCTGTAGACCGGATGATCCTCTGCCGCCTTGGGCACCTCACCCCCATCCGGGCCTTCCCCTTGGGAGGGGGAAGAGGTGACTACGAAGGCGTCGGCAAGCCAGGTTGCCAGCATCTCGGGTCGGTGGAAGGCGAAGACCGGGCGGGAGCGGGGCTGGGGGTCGAGGCCGTTGGTGAAGCGCGTCTCCACGCCAGTGGACTGGTAGGCGAAGGGCAGGGGATTGCCCCAGCGCGGCAGGCCGTCGGGCAGGCCATGAGTGTACTTGTCCGACTGGGTCTCGACGCCGGTGAGGGTGACACCCGCCTTCTTGGCCTCGATGACACCGGCCGCCTGACCGTCCAAGTAGAGCAGGTAGTCGGCGAAGCCGTAGCCGCTCTTCAGGGAAAACTCCCGGATAGCGACACCCCGGGCAGCCTGGATGTTGGCCGCACCGGCATCCTGCACCTGCCAACCGGCCGCCTGCAGAAGCTTGTCGATGGTCTCCCTGGCGCTGCGCTCCAGCTCAGCCATTGGTGGGCTGCCCTCCCTGGTGTGGGACTTTTTCCCACAGGACTTTAGCAGAGATGCGGGGTGAATATCGCCGATCTCCCTGAATCGTGTGGGATATTTCACACTCGGGTAGGGGGCGATGACGGATGAAGAGACCTTAACCCGTATTTCTCTCCATTCCACTGCGGCGGCGGCCCCTTTCTCGCCGTGAAGGGGCGCCATACCCCGGCCAGATAAATCTGGCCCTACGTCGTGTCGGCTACGCCGGCGCGGGATTCGGTCCGTGCCACGGTCACGCGGGCACCTCGGCGCCCGCGCTTCACTCCACGGTGAGAGATCCGGGCTATCCGGTTCGCCTGCCCTACTCCACCGTCACCGCCTTCGCCAGGTTCCGCGGCTGGTCCACGTCGGTGCCCTTGAACACGGCGGCGTGGTAGGCCAGGAGCTGGAGGGGGACGGTGAAGACGATGGGGGAGATGGCGTCGTGGACGGGGGCGACGGGGAGGACTTCGACGCCGGGGCCGGACTGGATGCCGGTGTGCTCGTCGGCGAAGACGATGAGCTCGCCGCCGCGGGCGCGGACTTCCTGGAGGTTGGAGCGCAGTTTCTCCAGCAGCTCGTTGTTGGGGGCCACGGCCACCACGGGCATGTCGGCGTCCACCAGGGCCAGGGGGCCGTGCTTGAGCTCGCCGGCGGGGTAGGCCTCGGCGTGGATGTAGGAGATCTCCTTGAGCTTGAGCGCGCCTTCCATGGCCACCGGGTAGTGGGCGCCGCGGCCGAGGAACAGCGCGTGGTGCTTGTCGGTGAAGCGCTCGGCGATGGCGCGGATCTCGTCGTTGAGGCCCAACACCTCCTCGATGCGCCCGGGCAGCTCCCGGAGCTCCCGCACCAGGTGGGCGGCGCTGGTGGCGTCCAGGGCGTGGCGGCGGCCCAGCGCCAGGGTGAGCAGCATCAGCGCCACCAGCTGGGTGGTGAAGGCCTTGGTGGAGGCCACCCCGATCTCGGGGCCGGCGCGGGTCATCAGCACCAGGTCGGCCTCCCGCACGAGCGAGCTCTCGGGGACGTTGCAGATGGCGAGGGTGGCGCGGTAGCCCAGCGTGCGCGCCTCGCGCAGGGCGGCCAGGGTGTCGGCGGTCTCGCCGGACTGGGAGATGGCCACGAACAGGGCGTCGGCGGGCACCACCGGGCGGCGGTAGCGGAACTCGCTCGCCACCTCCACGTGGCAGGGGACGCCGGCCAGCCCCTCCAGCCAGTAGCGGGCCACCTGGCCGGCGTGGAAGCTGGTGCCGCAGGCGATGATGTGCACCGAGCGCACGCCGTCGAAGATATCCGGGGCTGTGGTGCCGAAGCTCTCCTCCAGCAGCCGGTCGTCCACCAGCCGCCCCTCCAGGGTCTCGGCCACGGCGGCGGGCTGCTCGAAGATCTCCTTGAGCATGTAGTGGCGGTACTCGCCCCGCTCCACCGCGTCGGCGGTGAGCTCGGTGGTGCGCACGGGCCGCTCCACCGCCGCACCGTCGTTGTAGACCCGGAAGCCGTCGCGGCCCAGATCCACCACGTCGCCCTCCTCCAGGAAGGCGAAGCGCTGGGTCACCGGCAGCAGCGCCCCCACGTCGGAGGCGATGAAGTGCTCGCCGATGCCCGCGCCCACCACCAGCGGGCTGCCGCTGCGGGCGGCCACCAGCCGGCCCGGCTCGTCCACGCTCACCACGCCCAGGGCGTAGGCGCCGCGCAGCACCGCCACCGCGGCGGTCACGGCGGCCAGCAGGCCGCTGCCGCCGGAGAGCTCGCGGTGGACGAGGTGGGCGATCACCTCGGTGTCGGTGTCGGAGGTGAAGGCGTAGCCCGCCGCCTCCAGCTCGGCGCGCAGCTCGGCGTGGTTCTCGATGATGCCGTTGTGGACCACCACCACCCGCTCGCCGGAGACATGGGGGTGGGCGTTGTTCTCCGTGGGCGCGCCGTGGGTGGCCCAGCGGGTGTGGGCCACGCCGGTGGTGCCGGCGATGGGCTCCCGGGCGAGCCGGTCGGCCAGGCTCCGCACCTTGCCCACCGCGCGCAGGCGCTGCAGCGCGCCGTCGGGGCCCAGCACAGCCATTCCCGCCGAGTCGTAGCCGCGGTACTCCAGCCGCCGCAGCCCCTCGAGCAGGATCGGCGCCACGTCCCGCTGCGCCACCGCACCCACGATTCCACACATGATCGCTTCCTCTTCGCCTGGTCCCGGTTACGCCTGGAAAGAATATTAATAGACAGGATTTACAGGATTCACAGGATTTAGTTTTGAGCCCGGAACAGGATGGGGTCCCGGGGCGACCCGCAAGACTGTGAACAATCAGCCGCCTGCAGACAAAGCCTGGCCAGACGGAAAGTACCGGGTTGATGGACTCTCCCGGTATTCACCGAGTCCCGGCATCGGCGCCACCGGTTATCTGTCAGCCCCAAATCCCCATCCTGTAAATCCTGTCAATCCTGTCTATTTCAAGTCTTCTTCTTGGCCGGCCGCTTCCAGCCGCTGACGGTGCGCTGGGGGGCACGGCTCAGGGTGAGGCCGCCCGGGGGGACGTCCCGGGTGATGGTGGAGCCGGCGCCGATGGTGGCGTCATCGCCCACGCTCACGGGAGCCACCAGCTGGGTGTCGGAGCCGACGAACACGCGGTCGCCGATGACGGTCTTGTGCTTGTGGGCGCCGTCGTAGTTGCAGGTGATGGTGCCGGCGCCGATGTTCACCCCGCGGCCGATGTCGCTGTCGCCCACGTAGGCGAGGTGGTTGATCTTGCTGCCCTCGCCCACCAGCGACTGCTTGATCTCCACGAAGTTGCCCACGTGCACCCCGGCGGCGAGCTCGGCCCCGGGCCGAAGCCGGGCGAAGGGGCCGATGCGGCTGCCGGCGCCCACCGCCGCCGACTCGATCACCGAGTGGGCGCGGATCTCGGCGCCCGCGCCGATGCGGCAGTCGCACAGCACGCAGCCCGGGCCGACATATACGCCCTCGCCCAGCGTCACCTCGCCCTCGATGACCACGTTCACGTCGATGACCACGTCGCGCCCGGCGGTGAGCTTGCCCCGGACATCGAAGCGATCCGGGTCGAGCAGGGTCACGCCCGCCGCCATCAGCGCCTCGGCCTGGCGGCGCTGGAAGGCGCGCTCGAGCCGGGCGAGCTGGGCCCGGGTGTTGACCCCGAGCACCTCCTCCACCGCCGCCGGGCCGCCCACCTGCACCGCGACGCCCTCCTCCACCGCCAGGGCGATGAGGTCGGTGAGGTAGTACTCGCCCTGGGCGTTGTCGTTGCCGAGCCGCGGCAGCCAGAGGCCGAGCAGCCCCGCGGGCAGGGCCATGATGCCGGTGTTCACCTCGCGGATGGCGCGCTGTTCGGGAGTGGCGTCCTTCTCCTCCACGATGCCGGTGACGTTGCCGCCGGTGTCGCGCAGGATGCGGCCGTAGCCGGCGGGGTCGTCCAGCTCGACGGTGAGCAGCGCCAGGTGGTTGCCGGCGCAGGCGGCGAGCAGCCGCTCCAGGGTCTCCGGGGCGATGAGGGGCACGTCGCCGTAGAGAATCAGCACCGTCTCGTCGACCCCGAGCAGGGGCAGGGCCTGGGCCACGGCGTGGCCGGTGCCGAGCTGCTCGGCCTGCTCGGCCCAGCCAAGGTCGGCGTCGGGGAAGGCGGCCTGGACCCGGTCGCCGCCGTGACCGTGCACCACCACGATGCGCCGGGCCGCCAGCGCCCGGGCGGCGTCGATGACGTGGCCCAGCAGCGGCCGGCCCGCCAGGGGATGGAGCACCTTGGGCAGGCGCGAACGCATGCGGCTGCCCTCGCCGGCGGCGAGGATCACCACGCTCAGGGGGCGGTCCGTGTCCCGGTTCATTCGCGGCGTTCTCCGTGCTGAGTGGTAATGGGTGCTCTGCGTCGCCGGCTCAGCGGCCGGTTCCATGGCACGTTCGGTGCGCGGCGCACCTTCCGGGCGGCGGAATCGTGCGGATGAATCCGCACCTACGCAGCCGTTTGTCCCGTGGCCGTTCTCCGTTACCCGCTCCGGTGCATACGGTGCGCGCGGCGCACCCTGCGGGCGACGGGATTGTGCGGATGAATCCGCACCTACGCCCTTTATCCCTTATCCCTTATCCCTTATCCAATCCCCACCTCAGTGGGTCGTGCAGACCCCGGCGGGCTGGTCCGGCACGCCGGCGGCGATCTCCTCGGGGGTGGCGTCGCGCACGTCGGTCACCTCCACCACGAAGCGCAGGGTCTTGCCGGCGAAGGGGTGGTTGCCGTCCACGGTGAGCCGATCGTTCTCGATCCGGGAGACGATGAAGGTGCGGGTCTCGCCGCGGTCGTTCTGCATCTCCACCTGGGCGCCCACGTAGCGCACCTCGGGCGGGACATTGTCGATGTCGTCGGTGAAGGTGAGGTCCGGGTCGTGGAGGCCGAAGCCCTGCTCGGGGCTGAGGATGACCTCCACGGTGTCACCCACCTCGCAGCCGTCGAGGCGCTTCTCCACCTGCTCGATGAGCTGGGAGCCGACGCCGTGGACGTAGCCGATGGGCAGGTCCGAGCGCTCGAGTATCTCCCCCTCCTCGCTCAGGATGGAGTAGGTGACGTACACCGCCTTGTTCTTCGCAACCTTCATGATTCAAAACCCCTGATAGACGAAACGGGCGACCAAAGGTCGCCCGTCCCATTGTCCTGCAAATCCGCCCGGAGCGGAACCGTCTACCGGCCCAGCTTCTTGCGGAGCTTCTGGATGGTCTGCAGCTGCGCCACCGCCTCGGCCAGCTCGGCCTGGGCCTTGGCGAAGTCGAAGTCGGACCTCTTGTCCGCCAGCATCTGCTCGGCCCGCTTCTTGGCCTCCAGCGCCTGGGCCTCGTCCAGGTCGTGGGCCCGCTCGGCGGTATCCGCCAGCACCGTCACGGCGTGGGGCTGCACTTCCAGCATCCCCCCGGAGATGTAGAACATCTCCTCCTCGCCGTGCTCGTCCCGCACCCGCACCTGCCCCGGCTTGAGGCGGCTGAGCAGGGGCGCGTGGCGGGGCGCGATGCCCACCTCGCCCATCTCGGCGGGGGCGAACACCATGGTGGCGGTGCCGGAGAAGATCCCCCGTTCTGCGCTCACGATGTCGACGTGAATGGTCATGGCCATGTATAGCCTCCGTTCAGTGGCTCAGCCTCAGAGGTTCTTGGCCTTCTCGGCCGCTTCCTCGATGCCGCCCACCATGTAGAACGCCTGCTCGGGCAGGTGGTCGTACTCGCCCGCGACGATGGCCTTGAACCCGGCAATGGAGTCCTTCAGGGACACGTACTTGCCCGGCGAGCCGGTGAACTGCTCGGCCACGAAGAAGGGCTGGGACAGGAAGCGCTGGATCTTGCGCGCGCGGCCCACCACCAGCTTGTCCTCCTCGGACAGCTCGTCCATGCCGAGAATGGCGATGATGTCCTTCAGCTCCTTGTAGCGCTGCAGGGTCCCCTGCACGGAGCGGGCGGTCTCGTAGTGATCCTGGCCCACCACCAGCGGGTCGAGCTGGCGGGAGGTGGAGTCGAGCGGGTCCACCGCCGGGTAGATGCCCAGCTCGGCGATCTGGCGGGACAGCACCAGGGTCGCGTCCAGGTGGGCGAAGGTGGTGGCCGGGGACGGGTCGGTGAGATCGTCCGCGGGCACGTACACCGCCTGGATGGAGGTGATGGAGCCGGTCTTGGTGGAGGTGATGCGCTCCTGCAGGGCGCCCATCTCCGCGGCCAGGGTCGGCTGGTAGCCCACCGCGGAGGGCATGCGGCCCAGCAGCGCCGAGACCTCGGTGCCCGCCAGCGTGTAGCGGTAGATGTTGTCCACGAAGAACAGCACGTCGCGGCCTTCGTCGCGGAAGTTCTCGGCCATGGTCAGGCCGGTCAGCGCGACGCGCAGGCGGTTGCCCGGGGGCTCGTTCATCTGGCCGTAGACCAGCGCCACCTTGTCGATGACGCCGCCCTCGGTCATCTCGTGGTAGAAGTCGTTGCCCTCGCGGGTGCGCTCGCCCACGCCGGCGAACACGGAGTAGCCCGAGTGCTCCACGGCGATGTTGCGGATGAGCTCCATCAGGGTCACGGTCTTGCCCACGCCGGCGCCGCCGAACAGGCCCACCTTGCCGCCCTTGGCGAACGGGCAGATGAGGTCGATGACCTTGATGCCGGTCTCGAGAATCTCGACCGCCGAGGACTGCTCGTCGAAGCCGGGGGCCTCGCGATGGATGGAGGCGGTGGCCTCGTTGCCGATCTCGCCCTTGCCGTCCACCGGGTTGCCGAGCACGTCCATGATGCGGCCCAGGGTCTTCTGACCCACGGGCACGTTGATGGGGGCGCCGGTGCCGGAGACGCCCATGCTGCGGCGCAGGCCGTCGGTGGAACCCATGGCGATGGTGCGCACAACGCCGTCACCCAGCTGCTGCTGCACCTCCAGGGTCAGGCCCGCGTCATCAACCACGAGCGCATCGTACACCTTCGGCAGAGCGTCGCGGGGGAACTCCACGTCCACCACTGCGCCAATGATCTGAACAATCTTGCCCGAACTCATCTGTTCGTTCCCCTCAAGGTTTGCTGTTGAATTCTTGCCGTCCCGAACCACCCGGGAAGCGCGATCAGACCGCGGCCGCGCCGGCCACGATCTCCGACAGCTCCTGGGTGATGGCTGCCTGGCGCGCCTTGTTGTAGGCGAGCTGCAGCTCGTCGATCAGGTTGCCGGCGTTATCCGATGCGCTCTTCATGGCCACCATGCGGGCGGCCTGCTCGCAGGCGATGTTCTCCACCACGCCCTGGTAGACCTGCGACTCGATGTAGCGCATGAGCAGGTCGTCCAGGACATCCTGGGACTCCGGCTCGTAGATGTAGTCCCAGTGGTGCTTCAGCCGGTCGTCCTCGTCGGGGACGATGGGCAGCAGCTGCTCCAGACCGGGCGCCTGGGTCATGGTGTTCACGAACTCGTTGGAGACCAGGTAGAGGCGATCGATGCTGCCCTTGTGGTAGGCGTCGAGCATCACCTTGACCGTGCCGATGAGCTCGATGATGCCGGGGGCGTCGCCGAGATGGCTGGCCTGGGCCACCACGTTGCCGCCGAGGCGGCGGAAGAAGCCGCCCGCCTTGGAGCCGATGGTGCAGAGGTCGATCTCGACACCCTTGGCCTGCCACTCCTTCATGGCCGCCACCATGGTCTTGAACATGTTGGCGTTCAGTCCGCCGCACAGTCCGCGATCGGTGGACACCACGATGAAGCCCACGCGCCTGGCCTCCCGCTCGATCATGAACGGGTGCTTGTACTCGGGGTGGGCCATGGCCAGGTGGCCGATCACCTTGCGCATCTTCTCAGCGTAGGGACGGCTCGCGGCCATGCGATCCTGCGCCTTGCGCATCTTGCTGGCGGCCACCATCTCCATCGCACGCGTGATCTTCTGCGTGCTCTGAATGCTCCGGATTTTGGTGCGAATCTCTTTGCCGCTTGCCATGCTTCCGCTCTCGCTTCTGGACCTGGGCGGGTCGGGGCCGTCCCGCACGGGACGGCCCCGGCGGCCGTTACCAGGTGTGGGTAGCCTTGAAGTCCTCGACCGCCTTGCGCAGGCCCGACTCCACCGCGTCGTCGTAGACCGGGTTGTCGTTGATCTGCTTGAGGAGATCGGCGTTGCTGGAGCGCATGAAGCTCAGCAGCGCGGCCTCGAAGTCCACCACCTTCTTGATCTCGACGTCGTCGATGTAGCCCTCGTTGACGGCGAACAGGGACACCGCCTGCTCGGCCACGCTCAGCGGGCTGTACTGCTTCTGCTTCATCAGCTCGGTGACCCGCTGGCCGCGCTCGAGCTGCTTGCGGGTGGCCTCGTCGAGGTCGGAGGCGAACTGGGCGAAGGCCGCCAGCTCGCGGTACTGGGCCAGCGCCAGGCGCACGCCGCCGCCGAGCTTCTTGATGATCTTGGTCTGGGCCGAACCGCCCACGCGCGACACCGACAGGCCGGCGTTGATGGCCGGGCGGATGTTGGCGTTGAAGAGATCGGTCTCGAGGAAGATCTGGCCGTCGGTGATGGAGATGACGTTGGTGGGCACGAAGGCCGACACGTCGCCCGCCTGGGTCTCGATGATCGGCAGCGCGGTCAGCGAACCGGTCTGGCCCTTCACCTCGCCCTTGGTGAACTCCTCCACGTACTCGGCGTTGACGCGCGCGGCGCGCTCCAGCAGGCGGGAGTGGAGGTAGAACACGTCGCCGGGGTACGCCTCGCGGCCCGGGGGACGGCGCAGCAGCAGGGAGACCTGGCGGTAGGCCCAGGCCTGCTTGGTCAGATCGTCGTAGACGATGAGCGCGTCCTGGCCGCGGTCGCGGTAGTACTCGCCCATGGTGCAGCCGGAGTAGGGGGCGATGAACTGCAGCGCGGCGGACTCCGCGGCGCTGGCGGCCACCACGGTGGTGTACTCCATGGCGCCGTGCTCCTCGAGCTTGCGCACCACGTTGGCGATGGAGCTGGCCTTCTGGCCCACCGCCACGTAGATGCACTTAACGCCCGAGCCCTTCTGGTTGATGATGGCGTCGATGGCGATGGCGGTCTTGCCGGTCTGGCGGTCGCCGATGATCAGCTCGCGCTGGCCGCGGCCGACGGGCACCATGGCGTCGAGCGCCTTGTAGCCGGTCTGCATCGGCTGGTCCACCGACTTGCGGGTGATGACGCCCGGGGCCACCTTCTCGATGGGGGAGGAGGTCACCTCGCCCACCAGCGGGCCCTTGCCGTCCACCGGCTCGCCCAGGGAGTTCACCACGCGGCCGAGCAGCGCGTCGCCGGTGGGCACCTCGAGCACGCGGCCGGTGGTGCGCACCCAGTCGCCCTCGGTGAGGTGCTTGTAGTCGCCGAGGACCACGGCGCCCACGGAATCCCGCTCCAGGTTCAGGGCGAGGCCGAAGGTGTTGCCGGGGAACTCCAGCATCTCGTAGGACATGACGTCGGCCAGGCCGTGGATGCGGACGATGCCATCCGTGAGGCCGACGATGGTGCCCTCGGTGCGGGCCTCGCTGGTGGCCTCGAAGCCCTCGATCTTCTTCTGAATCAGCTCACTGATTTCCGAAGGATTCAGTTGCATAGCGGTCTTCCTTTGTGCGTGACGGGCGTGTGGGGCGGAGCTTCCCGGGAGCCGGGGCGCTGGTGCGCGGCCCGCTGCCCTCACCCATGTAGTCTTTTGCCTAGATACCCAGTTGGCTCGCCAGCTGCTCGATGCGTCCCCGCAGGGAGCCGTCGATGACCTTGTCGCCGACGCGCACCAAGACACCACCGATGAGGTCTTCGTCCACCCGGCTGGAGAGGTTCACCGCCTTGCCGAACCGCTTCGCGAGCGCCTCGGCGAGCTGCGCCTGTTCCGCCTCCTGGAGCGGGAAGGCGGAAATCACCTCCACGTCCACGCGGGACTCGGCCTCCTTCTTCAGCTCCTCGAACTGCGCGGCGATCTCCGGCAGCAGGCCCTGGCGCTTGTTCTCCACCAGGGTGCGGAGGAAATTCATGCCGTTGGCGTCCAGCCGCTCTCCGCAGAGCTCGAGCAGCAGCGCGCTGGCACGCTCGGGACCCCCCTTGGGGTTGCGTTCCAGCGCCAGCATGCCGGGGTCCTGCACCACCACGGCGGCGAAGGCCAGCATTTCCGACCACTCGGCGAGGCGGCCGGCCTTCTGCGCGAAGCGGAAGGCGGCAACCGCGTAGGGTCTGGCTACGGTATTTTTTTCAGCCATCGTTCATGCCCTAGAGCTGGGCCGCCACGTCCTTGAGGAGGCGTTCGTGGTCAGCGGCGTTGACTTCCTTCTCGAGCACCTTGCGGGCACCCACGACCGCCAGCTGGACGACCTGGCCGCGCAGTTCGTCGCGCGCCCGGCTCATCTCCTGGCCGATCTCGGAACGCGCCGCTTCCAGGAGCCGCTGCCCCTCGTCGCGGGCCTGGCCCTTGGCCTCTTCCACGATCTCGTTGCCGCGCTTCTGGGCCTGGGAGATGATCTCGGCGGCCTGGCGCTTGGCCTCCACGAGCACTTCCTTGGCGTGGTTCTCCGCCAGTTCGCGCTCCTTCAGCCCACGCTCGGCGGCAGCCAGCCCGTCGGCAATCTTGGTCTTGCGGTCGTTCAGGGCCTGCATGATGGGAGGCCAAACAAACTTCATGCAGAACCAGACAAACACAAAGAACGCAATCGACTGGCCAATCAGGGTTGCGTTGAAGTTCATGTCCGTTCCCTATATCGAAGATGGACGGTCGTGTGTGTCGCTACAGCGTCGGGTCGGAGACCGCTCTTATCCCGCAACAGCGAACAGCACGTACATGGCCAGACCGACGGCGATCATCGGCACGGCGTCGACCAGACCCATCACGATGAAGAACTGGGTACGGAGCATGGGGATCAGCTCCGGCTGGCGCGCGGCACCTTCGAGGAAGCGGCCGCCCAGCACGCCGATGCCCACGGCGGCACCGAGTGCGCCGAGACCCATCATGATTGCGCCAGCGATGTAAAGCAGTGCACTTTCCATTGTTCTCTCCTAGAGACAGGTTGGATACGAAAGAGAAATCAGTGGTGCTCCTGGTGAGCCATGTCCAGGTACACGATGGTCAGGGTCATGAAGATGAACGCCTGCAGCGTGATGATCAGGATGTGGAAGATGGCCCAGCCCAACTGAAGCAGTCCGCCGAAGGCGCCCATGGCCCAGCCGGCGCCGTACATCAGCGCGATGAGGATGAAGATCATCTCGCCGGCGTACATGTTGCCGAACAGTCGCAGGGCCAGTGAGATCGGCTTGGAGATCAGGGTCACGCCTTCCAGGAACAGGTTGACCGGCAGCGCCCACTTGCCGAAGGGCTGCAGGGTCAGCTCGCCGAGGAAGCCGCCGACGCCCTTGATCTTGATGCTGTAGTAGAGAATCAGCCAGAACACCGACAGGGACATGCCGAAGGTGATGTTGGGATCGGTGCTCGGCACGATCTTGAGGTAGGGGATGCCGATGAGCGTGGCCAGGCCGGGAATGAAGTCGACGGCCACGAGGTCCATCAGGTTCTGCAGGAAGATCCAGACGAAGATGGTGAGCGCCAGCGGGGCCACCACGTCGTTCTTGCCGGAGAAGCTGCCGCGGACGCTGTCGTCGATGAACTCGACGATCCACTCGACGAAGTTCAGCCAGCCGCCCGGCACGCCGGCGGAGGCCTGCAGGGCCGCCTTGCGGAACAGCCACAGGAACAGCACGCCGAGGCCGATGGAGAAGAACATGGTGTCGAGGTTGATCGCCCAGAAGCCCATCTCGCCGGCTTCCTGCACCGAGTGGGCGATGCCCCAGGTGCCGTCCGGGTGCTGACCGAAGGTCAGGTTGGTCAGGTGGTGCTTGATGTACCCCGAGGAGGTCAGCTCTCCGCTAGTCGACATTTCTCAAGCCTCGATTCCGATTTTGATATCCGGCGCCCAGCTGCACGGCCTGGTTGACGAAGAAGCCGATCAGCAGGGGCAGCGGCGGGAGCGTCCACGCACCGAGCCCCAGGGCAAATAAGATCACGGTCGCCAGGAACCGCTCCAGCGCCGCGCGGTAGAGCACGCGCATGTTGCGCCCGACGTCGGTTCCGGCCACCCGGTCCGCGCGCCCGGCATGCCAGCGCAGCAGGAGCAGGTTGACCACGGCGATGCCGCCGCCGAAGGCCGCGCCCAGCGCCGCCCTCGGCCCCCAGCCGATCCCGGCCACCGCGGCGACCGCAACCAGCAGAATCATCTGCACAAAAAATCGCCTGCGAAGCTGTGCCTGCAGGCGGGTCACGTAGTAACTCATGCGTGATTGCCTGCGCGAGCCTCGCGGCGCTTGTCTGCCTGTCTTTTCCAGCGTGACAAGAGTCCCAAACCCGGGTCTGTCAGCGGCGCCGAAGTATAGCCCCATGCACTTATGGGGTCAATGTGCCACTAAAAATCTTTTATATAAGCGTATTAGTTAAATCAAACATACCATTGCCATATGACAGCTTTCCCGGGCTACTTGATGTGCCCGAGAATGCCGTCCAGTTCGTCCAGGCTGTTGTAGGCGATGACCAGCTTGCCCTTGCCCTTGTTGCCGTGATCGATGCGCACCGCGGCGCCGAGCCGCTCGGAGAGGCGCTCCTGCAGGCGGCGGATGTCCGGATCGGGCGCCCGCGGGGCGGCCTTCGGCTTCTCGCTCTGCAGCCGCCGCACCAGGTGCTCGGTCTCGCGCACCGACAGCCCCCGCGCCGCCACCGTGCGCGCCGCCTCGCTCTGCTTCTCGCCGGCGAGGCCGAGCAGGGCGCGGGCATGGCCCATTTCGAGATCGCCGTGCTCCAGCAGCAGCGCCACGTCGGGGTTGAGGGTGAGCAGGCGCAGCAGGTTGGTGACCGCGGCGCGGGAGCGCCCCACCGCCTCGGCCACCTGCTGGTGGGTCATGCCGAACTCGTCGATGAGCCGCTGCAGGGCGGTGGCCTCCTCCATGGGGTTGAGGTTCTCGCGCTGGATGTTCTCGATCAGCGCCATCGCCACGGCGATCTCGTCGGACACGTCGCGCACCACCGCGGGGATGGTGTCCTTGCCGGCCAGCTGGGAGGCGCGCCAGCGCCGCTCGCCGGCGATGATCTCGAACCGCCCGCCGCCGATGGGGCGCACCACGATGGGCTGCACCACGCCCTGGGCGCGGATGGAGGCGGCCAGCTCCTCCAGCGCCTCGGGGTGCATGTCCTTGCGGGGCTGGTACTTGCCGCGCTGGACCAGGTCCAGCCCCAGGTGGCGCAGCTCGTTCTCGGGCGCGGCCGCGGCGCTGTCGCCGCGCGGCGCCGGCGCGGCGCTGCCCAGCAGGGCGTCCAGCCCCCGGCCCAGTCCCCGTTTCTTCACACTCATGGCTGTCTTGTCCTCTCCTGGCGCCGGCTCGCGTACCCCGCCGTGCTGATCAATTCAGGAAACCTCAACCGGTGCCGGTCCCGGCCGGCTCGGCCGCCGCCTCGTGGCGGCGCAGCATCTCCCCGGCCAGGGCCATGTAGGCCACCGACCCGCGGGAGAGGCGATCATAGACCAGCGCCGGCAGGCCGTGGCTCGGCGCCTCGGCCAGGCGCACGTTGCGCGGCACGACGGTGCGGTAGACGCGATCGCCGAAGTGGCCGATGAGCTGGCGCGAGACGTCGATGGCCAGCCGGTTGCGCGGATCGTACATGGTGCGCAGCAGCCCCTCGATCTCGAGCCCGGGATTGACCGCGGCGCGGATCTTCTCGATGGTGTTCATGAGCGCCGTCAGCCCTTCCAGCGCGTAGTACTCGCACTGCATCGGGATCAGCACCGCGTCGGCCGCCACCAGCGCGTTGACGGTCAGCATGTTCAGCGCCGGCGGGCAGTCGATGATGATGTAGTCGTAGCGCGCGCGCACCGTGCCCAGGGCATGGCGCAGGCGCCGTTCGCGGCCCTCGAGATCCAGCAGCTGCACCTCGGCGCCGGTGAGATCGCCGTTGGCGGGCAGCAGGTGGAAGGGGGCCGAGTCGAGCTTGAGCAGGGCCTGGTCCATGGCCGCCTCGCCCAGCAGCACGTCGTAGCTGGTCAGCTCCAGCGACTCCCGCGGCACGCCGCAGCCCTGGGTGGCGTTGCCCTGGGGATCCATGTCCACCAGCAGGACCGTCCGCCCGGCCTCGGCCAGCGAGGCGGCCAGGTTGACGCAGGTGGTGGTCTTGCCCACCCCGCCCTTCTGGTTGGTTACCGCGATGATCCTGCCCATCAGCCAGTCTCCCCCCCCGTCTCCGGGCCGTAATTCAAAACCACCAGGTGGCGCTCCGCCGCCAGCCCCGGCACCTGCAGCCGCTCCACCGCGGCCACTGTGAAGCCCGGCGGCAGCCCGCCCAGCTCCGCTTCCGGCAGGGTGCCCTTCATGGCCAGCCACACGCCGTCCGGACAGGCCAGCGCGCGGGTCTGGCGCAGCCAGTCGCCAAGCGCCGCATAAGCCCGTGAAACCACCGTATTGAAACACGCCGCGGGCCGGTACGCCTCAACCCGGGACCATACCACGTGCACGTTGCCCAGGCCGAGCTCGGTCGCCGCCTGGGCGACGAAGCGGGTCTTCTTGCCGTTGCTGTCCAGCAGCTCGAAGGTCCAGTCCGGGCGGGCCAGCGCCAGGGGGATGCCCGGCAGCCCCGCGCCGGTGCCCACGTCCAGCACCCGCGGCCCCCGCAGGTGGGGCAGCACCGCCAGGCTGTCGAGCAGGTGGCGCACCACCATCTCCCCCGGCGCGGTGACGGCGGTGAGGTTGTAGGCGCGGTTCCAGCGCGCGAGCAGGCGCAGGTAGTCCAGCAGCGGCGCGGCCAGCCCCGGCGCCAGCGCCAGCCGCTCCAGGCCGCGCACCAGCGTCGCCTCCGCCGCGGCCCACGCGGCCGCCCCCGCCTCAGGCGCTCTTGCGCTCATCGAGGCTGCGCCGTTTCTTCAGATGGACCAGCAGCAGGGAGACCGCCGCCGGGGTCACCCCGGGCACCCGCGCCGCCTGGCCCAGGGTGGCCGGGCGCGCGGCGGCCAGCTTCTGGCGCACCTCGTTGGAGAGGCCGTGGACGCTATCATAGTCCAGGTCGGCCGGCAGCGGCTGGGACTCGTAGCGCAGCTGGCGGGCGATCTCCGCGCCCTGGCGCTCGATGTAGCCGGCGTACTTCACCTGCACCTCCACCTGCTCCGCCACCGCCGGGTGAAGCGGCTCCGGGATCAGCCCCGGCAGCTCGTGCAGCCGGGCCAGCTCGATGCCGGGCCGGCGCAGCAGCTCCTCGAGCCGGTACTCCCGCGTGAGCGGCTGGCCCAGCAGCGGCTCCAGGGCCCGGGCCGCGTCGCTGCCGGGCCGCACCCAGGTCTCGTGCAGGCGCCGCTGCTCGCGCCCGATGGCCTCGCGCTTGGCGCGGAAGGCGTCCCAGCGCGCCGCGTCCACCAGCCCCAGGTCGTGGCCGATCCCGGTCAGGCGGAGATCGGCGTTGTCCTCCCGCAGCAGCAGGCGGTACTCGGCGCGGCTGGTGAACATGCGGTAGGGCTCGGAGGTGCCGCGGGTGATGAGGTCATCCACCAGCACGCCCAGGTAGGCCTGGTCGCGGCGCGGCCACCAGGGCTCCCGCCCCTGCACCGCCAGCGCCGCGTTGAGCCCCGCCAGCAGCCCCTGGGCGGCGGCCTCCTCGTAGCCGGTGGTGCCGTTGATCTGGCCGGCGAACCAGAGCCCGGGGACGAACTTTGTCTGCAGGGTGGGCTCGAGATCGCGGGGATCGAAGAAGTCGTACTCGATGGCGTAGCCCGGGCGGGTGATGTGGGCCCGCTCCAGGCCGCGGATGGAGCGCACCAGCGCCAGCTGGATGTCGAAGGGCAGCGAGGTGGAGATGCCGTTGGGGTAGATCTCGTGGGTGTCGAGCCCCTCGGGCTCGAGGAAGATCTGGTGCGAGTCGCGATCGGCGAAGCGCACGATCTTGTCCTCGATGGAGGGGCAGTAGCGCGGCCCCACCCCCTCGATGACCCCGGTGTAGAGGGGCGAGCGGTCCATGCCGCCGCGGATGATGTCGTGGGTGGCGGCGTTGGTGCGGGTGATGTGGCAGGGCACTTGGCGCGGATGCTCGGCGGCGTCGCCCAGGAACGAGAATACCGGCACCGGGGTGTCGCCGGGCTGCACCTCGAGGGCGTCCCAGTCGATGCTGCGCCCGTCCAGCCGCGGCGGCGTGCCGGTCTTCAGCCGCTCCACCCGGAACGGCAGCTCGCGCAGGCGCGCGGCCAGGGTCACCGAGGGCGGGTCGCCGGCGCGCCCGCCGGGGTGGTTGGCCAGCCCCACGTGGATCCGCCCGCCGAGGAAGGTGCCCACGGTGAGCACCACGGCCGGGGCGTGGAAGCGCAGCCCCATCTGGGTGACCACCCCCGCCACCCGCCCGCCGTCGAGGATCAGGTCGTCCACGGCCTGCTGGAACAGGGTGAGGTTGGGCTGGTTCTCCAGCGCCGCGCGCACCGCCCGCTTGTAGAGCGCGCGGTCGGCCTGGGCGCGGGTGGCGCGCACTGCCGGTCCCTTGCGGGCGTTGAGCACCCGGAACTGGATCCCGGCCCGGTCGATGGCCCGGGCCATCAGCCCGCCGAGGGCGTCGATCTCCCGCACCAGGTGACCCTTGCCGATGCCGCCGATGGCCGGGTTGCAGGACATCTGGCCGAGGGTCTCGATGTTGTGGGTGAGCAGCAGCGTGCGCGCGCCGAGCCGCGCGGCGGCCAGCGCGGCCTCCGTGCCGGCGTGCCCGCCGCCCACCACGATCACATCGAAACGCTCAGTGAAGTCCATGCCGAATCAGCAAGTTAAAAATCGGGATCGGCCATTATAGAGTCTCGGGGCCGGATTGTAACCGGGGTGGCGGCCAACCCCGCCGCAGTTTCTTCTATTCACCACGGGGACACGGAGAAAGACCGTAAAGACGTGTTATCCACAGATTACGCAGATTACACAGATGGTTTTCCGGTTCGATCAGTCGGGTGTCGCGGACTGCTGCGGCGTTGCGCTCGCTTGAAAGGGTGCCTGCCCTTCCTGCACCGGCGCGCCTTGCATCTGACCGGGCGGCGACTCGCTGCATGGGCCTCCAAGAGTGGCGCAGCACACCAGACCACCCGGTGCCAGGCGCAACAACGTGGAAGACCCTATCTCTTTTAATCTGCGCAATCTGCGTAATCTGCGGATATCCTCTCTTTCGCTTTTCAACCCGTGCCCTGACGCAGGCGGCGGGGGATTTGACCCAGTGCCGGCGCCGGGGCCGGCCGCAAGTCCCTGATTTGCCGTCCGCCGTTGCCTGGCATCGACATTGCAGACCGGTTTCCCGTCCGCACACTGCACAGGGAAGCGCTGCCATGGATTGCCTGCCCACCTTTCCCGTCCGCCGCGCCTGCGGCGGGCTCCCCTGCGGGGCGTGTCCCCTCGGTCCCCTCCATGCCGGCGGCCTGGAGGTGGAGAGCCGCTACGTGCCCGAGGGCTTGCGCCTCTACCGGGCCGGGGAGCCGGGCGAGCACTTCTACCACCTGGTCCGGGGCCAGCTGAAGCTGGTCTGCTACCTCCCCGACGGGCAGCAGCGCATCGTGCGCCTGCTCGGGCCCGGGGACCTGTTCGGGCTGGAGGTCCTGCTGGACACCGGCTATCGGCACCACGCCTGGGTGGTCCGCGGCGCCCTGCTCTGCCGGCTGCCGGCGGCGGCGGTGCGCCGCGCCGCCGATGCCGATCCGGCGCTGAAGTGGAACCTGCTGGGCCACTGGCAGCGGGCGCTGGAGGCGGCGGACACCTGGCTGACCCGCTTCGCCACCGGCACCGCCCGCCAGCGGGTGGCGCGGATGCTGCTGTGGTTCGCCGAGCGCGGCCACGGCCGGCTGGAGATCGACTTCACCCGCGAGGAGATGGGGGCGATCCTGGGGCTGACCGCGGAGACGGTGAGCCGGGTGATGGCCGAGTTCCAGCGCGGCGGCGGCCTGCGCCGCCGGGGCCGCAGCGGGCTGAGCTGCGACTGCCGCCAGCTGGCCCGGATGGCCGGCGAGATGTAAGCGCTTACTTACACTTTAACGCCCGGGTTTAGGGCAACGGCGACCTGCGCCGTCGTCCCGGCAGGGCCTACTTGCCGATGCAGAAGCTGGCGAAGATCCGGCCCAGCAGATCCTCGGAGCCGAAGGCGCCGGTAATCTCCGCCAGGGTATCCTGGGCCAGGCGCAGTTCCTCGGCCAGCAGCTCGCCGGCGCGCGCCTCGGCCAGCTGGACCCGGCCCCGGGCGAGCGCCGCGCGCGCCGCCGCCAGCGCCTCCAGGTGCCGGCGCCGGGCCATGAACCCGCCCTCCCCGGCGCTGGCGCTGAAGCCCATCGCCTGCTCCAGGTGCCGGCGCAGCGCCTCGATGCCCTCGCCGCTGCTGGCGCTCAGGCGCACCACCGGCGCGCCCCGCTCCTCCCCCGCCCCGGCCGCGCCGCCGCTGAGATCGATCTTGTTGCGCACCACGGTCAGCGCGGGGCCCCGGGGCAGGCGGGCGAGGATCGCCTCGTCGGCCGCCGTCACCCCGGTGCGGTCGTCCACCACCAGCAGCACCCGGTCCGCCTGGCCGATGGCCTCCCAGGCCCGGCGGATGCCCTCCCGCTCCACCCGGTCCTCGCTCTCGCGCAGGCCGGCGGTGTCGATGACGTGCAGGGGCATACCGTCGAGCAGGATGTGCTCGCGCAGAATGTCCCGGGTGGTGCCCGGAATCTCGGTCACGATGGCCGATTCGCGCCCCGCCAGGGCGTTGAGCAGGCTCGACTTGCCGGCGTTGGGCTGGCCGGCGATCACCACCGTCATCCCCTCGCGCAGCAGGCTGCCCTGGCGGGCGGCGTCCAGCACCCCGTCCAGCCGGGCGGCGAGGCCGTCCAGCTCCCCCAGCACGTGGCCGTCGGCGAGGAAGTCGATCTCCTCCTCGGGAAAGTCGATGGCCGCCTCCACGTACATGCGCAGCTGCACCAGGGACTCCACCAGGGCGTGCACGCGCTGGGAGAACTCCCCCTGCAGGGAGCGCAGGGCGGAGCGGGCGGCCTGCTCCGAGGCGCTGTCGATGAGGTCGGCGATGGCCTCGGCCTGGGCCAGGTCGATCTTGTCGTTGAGGAAGGCCCGTTCGCTGAATTCGCCGGGGCGGGCCGGGCGCACCCCTTCGGCCAGCACCCGCCGCAGCAGCAGGTCCATCACCACGGGCCCGCCGTGGCCCTGGAGCTCGAGGACATCCTCGCCGGTGAAGGAGTGGGGAGCGGGGAAGTAGAGGGCCAGGCCCATGTCCAGGACGCCGCCGTCGCGGTCGCGGAACGGCAGGTACTCGGCCAGGCGGGGCGGCGGGAGCCGCCCCAGGACCGCGCGGGCCACGGCGCCGGCCCGGGGGCCGGAGACGCGGATGATGCCCACCCCGCCCCGGCCGGGGGGGGTGGCCTGCGCCGCGATGGTGTCGGCCGGTTCACTCATGGGCGCGCCGCCCGCGTGGTCAATCCGCCCCAGGCCCGCCACGCTCCTAGGCGTGGTGGGCGCCCGCCGCCTTCTCGATGCCGCGGGTGATGTACCACTGCTGGGCGATGGAGAGCGTGTTGTTCACCACCCAGTAGACCACCAGGCCGGCCGGGAAGAAGGCGAAGAAGACGGTGAACACGAACGGCAGCGCCATCATCACCTTGGCCTGGATCGGGTCCGGCGGCGTCGGGTTGAGCCTCTGCTGGATGAACATGGAGATGCCCATCAGCACCGGCAGCACGTAGTAGGGATCCTTGATGGAGAGATCGTGGATCCAGAGGATGAAGGGCGCCTGGCGCAACTCCACGCTCTCGAGCAGCACCCAGTAGAGGGAGATGAAGACCGGGATCTGCACCAGGATCGGCAGGCAGCCGCCCAGCGGATTGATCTTCTCCTTCTTGTACAGCTCCATCATGGCCTGGTTGAGGCGCTGCTTGTCGTCCCCGTAGCGCTCCTTGAGCGACTGCAGGCGGGGCGCCATGCGGCGCATGTTGGCCATGGAGCGATAGCTGGTGGCGGAGAGGTGGTAGAAGGCCAGCTTGATGATCACGGTCACCAGGACGATGGACCAGCCCCAGTTGCCCACCAGCTTGTGCAGCCACTTCAGCAGCCAGAACAGCGGCTGGGCGATGAACCACAGCCAGCCGTAGTCCACGGTCAGGTCCAGGCCGTCGGCGATCTGGGCCAGCCGGTCCTGGTTCTTCGGCCCCATGTAGAGCTCGAGAGAGAGATCCGCATCGCTCCCCGGCGCCACCTCACGGGTGGGTCCGGCCAGGCCGACCAGGTAGCGCTCGCCCGGCAGCGCCTTGGTGTAGAAGTGGTTGGTGGTGTCCTGGGGCGGAATCCAGGCGCTGATGAAGTAGTGCTGGATCATGGCCGCCCAGCCGCCGGGGACATCGCGGGAGAGCGCCTGCTTGGCCATGTCCTCGAACTTGATCTTCTCGTAGCGCTTGTCCGGGCTCGAGACGGCGGCACCGGTGTAGGTGTAGCCGGCGAACCTGGAACCGCCGAGATCGATGCCGGCGCTGCGCTGCAGCTGGCCGTAGATGCGCGCCGCCACCGGGTCGGCGTCGCCGTTCTCGATCCGGTAGTCCACCTTCACCAGGTAGTTGCCGCGGCTGAAGGTGTAGCTCTTGGTGACCTTGACGCCGTCGTTGTCGACCCAGGTCAGGGGCACCACCAGGGTGTCCTGCCCCGGCTCCAGGCGGAACTCGTCCGCCGCCGCGGTGAAGCGGGCATGGTGGTCGGGCAGGCCGTTGCCGAGCAGCCCGCTCTGGGCCAGGTAGACCCCGCGCTCGGAGGTTTCCAGCAGGGTGAAGGGCGTATCCTTGCGCTCCAGGCTCACCGGGAACTGCAGCAGGTGGGACTCGCGCACGTTGCCCCCGGCGAGGTCGATGACCACGTCGAGCACGTCGGTGCGCACCTCCACCTGGCCGGCGCCGGATGCGGCGGGCGCGGGTGCGCCGGGGGTCGGGACGGACGGGGCCGCGGCCGCGGTGTCGGGCACATCGGCGGGGACTTCGGCCGAGGGCGCGCCCGCCGACGGGGTCGCCACCGCCTGCGGCTCGGGCGGCGGGGCGTTCTCGCGCTGCCAGGCCTCCCAGAGCAGGAAGGAAATCAGGAACAGGGCCAGGTAGAGAAACAGTCTCTGGAAGTCCATAGTCGGCCGTCAGTGTTTGTGGGGTTCATCCGGCACGGGGTCGAAACCGCCCTCGTGCCAGGGATGGCAACGCAGAATCCGCCTCAGGGCCATCCAGCCGCCGCGCAGCACTCCGAACCGTTGCACCGCGGTTTCGGCATAGCAGGAGCAGGAGGGATGGAAACGGCAATTATTGCCCAGCAGGGGACTGATGAGGTAGCGGTAGGCGCGGATGGGCAGAATCAGGAGCCAGCGCATCGTTTCACCACTTCGCTCCAGTGCCTGTGCAGCGCCGCCCGGATGGCCCGGTTGTCCAGCTCGTCGAGCCTGCCGCGGACCATCACTATCATGTCCATTGCCGGCAGCTCTTCCTGGTGCAGGCGGAAGCTCTCGCGCACCAGCCGCTTGATGCGGTTGCGGGCCACGGCGCTCTTCACGTGCCGCTTCGCCACCGTCAGGCCCAGTCGGGGATGACCCAGCCCGTTGGGGCAGATCACCAGGAGGAGAGCGTTCCGCGCCAGGCGCCGGCCCTGGGCAAAGACCCGGGAGAACTCCCTGGGATGCGTCAGCCTCAGCGAGCGCGGGAACCGGCCTCCCCTCCCGGACAAGGAGCCTCTCGCCTCAGGCGCTCAGGCGCTTGCGGCCCTTGGCACGCCGGCGGGCGATGATCTGGCGGCCGTTCTTGGTGGCCATGCGGGCACGGAAACCGTGGTTGCGCTTGCGCTTCAGGACACTGGGTTGGAAAGTTCTTTTCATGACTGCCGCCCTGCGGGTACGTGGATATTGGACTTCGTTTATCTATATCAAGCCGGGGTGTCGGAACACCTGACGCTCACCGCGCACGGCACAGCCGCCGCTCCACGGAATAGAAGCGCCGAAGGATACTTCGCGTCCACGCGGCCTGTCAAATCGGGAACCGGTCCGGGGGCCGTCGGCGGCCTGTTCACAGGATGTGGATAACTCCATTCCCGGCGGCTACACTGGCGGGTCAGTCGACTTCAAAAGGGGGGGTGATTCTTCCAGTGGCCATCGCACTTTGGAACCAGTGTCTGCAGCGCCTGCAGGAAGAGTTGCCCAGCCAGCAGTTCAACACCTGGATCCGTCCCCTGCAGGTGGAGGAAAACGGCGCCACCCTCTACCTCCTCGCCCCCAACCGTTTCGTCCTCGACTGGGTGAGCGATCACTACCTGGAACGCATCAGCCACCTGCTGGCCGAGATCCATGGCGGGGAGCCGCCTCCCCTGCTGCTGGAGGTGGGTAGCCGCAGACAGCCCCAGGCCCGTCCTGCCGGTCCGCCGGGGAACAGTCGCGCCCCGGCCACGGCCACGGAAATACAGCCCTCAGCGCCCGCCACAGGCGGTGAGGAGCGCATGCCCGCCCGCTGGCGCAACACCCTGAACCCCGCCTTCACCTTCGACAACTTCGTGGAGGGCAAGTCCAACCAGCTGGCCCGCGCCGCGGCCACCCAGGTGGCGGAGAACCCCGGCCTGGCCTACAACCCGCTGTTCATCTACGGCGGCGTCGGTCTCGGCAAGACCCACCTGATGCACGCCACCGGGAACCTGATTCTCAAGTCCAAGCCCCGCGGCCGGGTCGTCTACCTCCACTCCGAGGGGTTCGTGGCCGACATGGTCAAGGCGCTGCAGCGCAACGCCATCAACGAGTTCAAGCGCTTCTACCGCTCGGTGGACGCGCTGCTCATCGACGACATCCAGTTCTTCGCCCGCAAGGAGCGTTCCCAGGAGGAGTTTTTCCACACCTTCAACGCCCTGCTCGAGGGCCAGCACCAGGTCATTCTCACCTGTGACCGCTATCCCAAGGAGATCGACGGCCTGGAAGAGCGGCTCAAGTCGCGCTTCGGGTGGGGACTGACGGTGGCCATCGAACCCCCGGAGCTGGAGACCCGGGTGGCAATCCTGATGAGCAAGGCCGAGCAGGCCAAGGTGAAGCTCCCCGACGAGGTGGCGTTCTTCGTCGCCAAGCGCATCCGCTCCAACGTGCGTGAGCTCGAGGGCACCCTGCGGCGGGTCATCGCCAGCTCCCACTTCACCGGGAGACCCATCACCCTGGAGTTCGCCAAGGAGGCGCTGAAGGATCTCATCGCCCTCCATGATCGCCTCATCACGGTGGACAACATCCAGCGCACGGTGGCGGAGTACTACAAGATCCGGGTGGCCGACCTGCTCTCCAAGCGCCGCAGCCGATCGGTGGCCCGCCCGCGCCAACTGGCCATGGCCCTGGCGAAGGAGCTGACCAACCACAGCCTGCCCGAGATCGGCGACGCCTTCGGGGGGCGCGACCATACCACGGTGATCCACGCCTGCCGCAAGATCAAGGAGCTGAGGGAGACGGACCACTCGGTGCAGGAAGACTATGCAAACCTGTTGAGAACCCTCAGCACATGATGTTCCCATCCTGTGGATAAGACGGAACCCGCCGCAAGGCTCCGATTTATCCACAGGATGTGAGCAGCAAACGCAGGTTCCACACCCGGGTCAGTGCAGCTGAAAAAAACTTGCAACCATATGATAATTAATACATAAAACAATTTATCCACAGATGGACGGCTGACTAGTAACAACAACAGGTTTATAAGTATCTTTAATCAACAATTAATCAGTGAGATCACACAACACAGGACAGGCCGCATGAAATTCGCGATCCAACGGGAAGCCCTACTCAAGCCTCTGCAACTGGTCGCTGGTGTTGTGGAGAAGAGGCAGACCTTGCCTATACTCTCCAACGTATTGATTACATTGGAAAATGGACAGCTTTCCCTCACCGGGACGGATCTCGAGGTGGAGCTGGTTGCACGCACGACCGTTGATAGTGCCGATGAAAACGGGGAAATCACCCTGCCGGCACGCAAGCTCGTGGACATCATGCGCAACCTGCCCGAGGACTCCATGGTCGAGGTTCGTGTCCAGGACCAGCGGGCCGTGATCAAGACGGGAAGAAGCCGGTTCACCCTGGCGACGTTGCCGGCCAGCGAGTTCCCGAACGTGGAGGAGGTCCAGGCCACGAGCCGGTTCCAGGCTCCCCAGCGTGATCTCAAGTTCCTGATCGAACACACCCAGTTCGCCATGGCGCAGCAGGATGTGCGCTACTACCTGAACGGAATGCTGTTCGAGACGCAGCCTGACCTCCTGCGCACCGTGGCGACCGACGGCCACCGGTTGGCCGTCTGCGACAAGGAGATGGAGCTTTCCAATGTCGCCGCCACCCAGGTCATCGTGCCGCGCAAGGGGGTACTGGAACTTCACCGGCTTCTGGAAACCAGTGACGAGCCGGTGGAGGTGATTCTCGGCAGCAACCATATCCGGGTCATCGGTCCCCTCTTCAGCTTCACCTCGAAACTCGTGGACGGCCGCTTCCCCGACTATGGCGCCGTGTTGCCGAAGAATGGAGACAAGATCCTGGTCGCCGGCCGGGAAGATATGCGCCAGGCGCTTCAGCGCGCGGCCATCCTCTCCAACGAGAAGTACCGCGGTATCCGGCTCCAGCTCTCCGCCGGGACCCTCAAGGTCATGGCCAACAACCCTGAGCAGGAAGAGGCCGAGGAGGAGATCGAGGTCAACTACGGCGGGGATGAGCTCGAGATCGGCTTCAACGTGGGCTACCTGCTGGATGTGCTCAATGCCCTGGGAACGGACGCGATCAAGATCACCCTGAAGGATGCGGACAGCAGCGCCGATCTCCGGGCCGACGGTGACGACAGCTGCCGTTACGTCGTCATGCCCATGCGCCTCTGATGGTGACCGCCTGTCGTGGCGGTGGGTGCCCCGGACCCGTGATGGCCGGGTGTCAATCGCCCGGCTCTTCATCCGGGTTCGCCTCTGGTCCGGTCTTTCAAGCAACCAGCGGCAAGATGCCGCCTGCCGTTGGGGCCGACGGCTATATATATGAGACAGTCTCCTGATGGGGGATAGGCGAAGCGGGATGAACGCGCCCCTTACTATTTAGTGAAGGGGGATGCATCCCGCACGAGAGAACTACCAGCAACGGAAGCCGCGTGCAGAGGCATGCTGAATGCCCCCGTCAATCGTCCCGACGCGACCACCAGGTCGGTATATTCGCAGTCAGTGCTTCCGCGGTGACTCAGACCGCTCCTTCTCACCGGGCGCCGGGATTCAGGCTACGCGGCCTTCCGTTACGCGTTCGCGGCAGCGAGGGACGCAATCACCGACACGCCACCATCCCCCATTCCAGCGGCTCAACACCACCATGGAGCCTCGGCAGGAACACGACGTGGAATGAGCCTGCAGAAACTCGTCATCGACAATTTCCGTAACCTGGAGCATGTCCGGCTGGAACCCGCGCTGCACCTCAATCTCGTCACGGGTGCAAACGCCAGCGGAAAAACCAGCCTGCTGGAAGCAATACACTACCTGGCCATGGCCCGTTCCTTTCGCACCAACAAGCCTTCCAGCATCATCAGATACGGCGCAACGAGTCTGCAGGTGGTAGCAACGGTCCATCGCGAAACCACCGACACGACCACTCATATCGGCATCGAACGACAGCGTTCCGGTGACCTCACTCTCAGGGTCGGTGGGCAGGATGCCAGGAGCCGGGCGGAAATCATCGAGTGGTTGCCCATACAGATCATCGCGGCAGGTGTCCCAGCCCTGCTCGAGGGGGGGCCCAACGAACGCCGCCGCTTCAATGATTGGGGCGTGTTCCACGTGGAACATCGCTTCATGGAGACCTGGAGACACTACAGAAAGGCACTCCAACAACGCAATCGCGCCCTCAGGGAGGGACTTTCCGAACAGTTGATCACCGCCTGGGACGACGAGTTGCTTCGCTATGGCAAGCAACTCATCCAGATGAAAAGCGACTACATCCAGTCACTGCTTCCCTTTGCCGAGCCGTACCTGGCCACTGAGGCACACGATTTCGGTCCGATAGAGATAGAATTTCGGCCTGGACACCCCCGTGGTCAGGAACTCGAGGAAGCGCTAACACAATCGCTCAACTGGGACCGGGAGCATGGCTACACCCACTATGGTCCCCACCGTTCGGACCTGGTCATAAAATCCGACTCGAAGCCCGCCGTGGAGATACTTTCACGGGGACAGCAAAAGCATCTCAATAGCGCCCTCAAGCTGGCACAGGTGCATCATCTGCGCGTCACCACGGGCAAACACTGTATAGTGCTTCTTGATGACATCACCGCGGAGCTCGATCAGGCGCATACCGCTTCCCTGCTCCAGGACCTCCTCCAACTCCAGACCCAGCTGTTCGTCACCTCCCTGGACGAATCCATCATGGATCATGTCCCCCGTGATGTGGATAGGCGATTGTTCCACGTGGAACATGGCCGGTTTGAAGCAGTGATATAATGGACGCACTCGTCCACGGAGCATCCCTATGACAGATCAGCAGAACGCCACGTACGATTCATCCAGCATCAAGGTGCTCAGGGGTCTCGATGCCGTTCGCAAGCGTCCCGGCATGTATATCGGCGACACGGATGACGGCACCGGCCTGCACCACATGGTGTTCGAGGTGGTGGACAACTCCATCGACGAGGCGCTGGCGGGCTACAGCACGAATATCGATGTGGTGATCCATGCCGATGAGTCGGTGACGGTGCGCGACGACGGACGCGGGATACCGGTGGATATCCATCCCGAGGAAGGCCGATCCGCGGCGGAAGTGATCATGACCATCCTGCACGCCGGCGGGAAGTTCGACGCCAACTCCTACAAGGTCTCCGGCGGCCTGCATGGCGTGGGTGTTTCTGTGGTGAACGCCCTCTCCGACAAGCTCAGCCTGCTTATCCGGCGTGGCGGAAAGGTCTACGAGCAGGAATATTCCATGGGCAACCCGGCGGAGCCGCTGGCTGTGACGGGGGAGAGCGACCGGACCGGGACGGAGATTCGCTTCCATCCGAGCCCGACCATCTTCACCAATATCGAGTTCCACTATGACATCCTGGCCAAGCGGCTGCGGGAGCTCTCCTTCCTGAATCCCGGGGTGCGGATATCCCTGGCCGACGAACGGACCGGCAAGTCCGATGTGTTCGAGTACCAGGGTGGAATCCGCTCCTTCGTCGAGCACCTGAACCGCAACAAGACCTTGATTCATCCAACGGTTTTCCATTTCCGCCATGAGCGGGAAGATGGCATGACCGTCGAGGTGGCGATGCAGTGGAATGACGGTTTCCAGGAAAATATCTTCTGTTACACCAACAACATTCCCCAGCGTGATGGCGGCACTCACCTGGCGGGATTCCGCAGTGCGCTGACCCGTACGCTGAACAGCTACATCGACAAGGAAGGGCTGGCCAAGAAACTGAAGGTCTCGACCACCGGTGACGATGCCCGCGAGGGCCTGACCGCGGTCCTCTCGGTGAAGGTGCACGACCCGAAGTTCTCCTCCCAGACGAAGGACAAGCTGGTCTCCTCGGAGGTGAAGCCGGCCGTGGAATCGACCATGAGTGAAAAGCTGGACGATTTCCTGCTGGAGAACCCCGCCGATGCCCGCAGCATCGTCAACAAGATCGTGGAGGCGGCACGGGCCCGCGAGGCCGCGCGCAAGGCCCGTGAGATGACGCGCCGCAAGGGGGCGCTGGACGTGGCCGGCCTGCCGGGCAAGCTGGCTGACTGCCAGGAGAAGGATCCCGCCAAGTCCGAACTGTTCATCGTCGAGGGTGATTCCGCCGGCGGGTCCGCCAAGCAGGGGCGTGATCGCCGGTCCCAGGCGATTCTCCCGCTGAAGGGAAAGATCCTCAACGTGGAGAAGGCCCGGTTCGACAAGATGCTCTCCTCGGCCGAGGTGGGAACCCTCATCACCGCCCTCGGCTGCGGAATCGGGCGCGAGGACTACAATCCGGACAAGGCCCGCTACCACCACATCATCATCATGACCGACGCGGACGTGGACGGCTCCCACATCCGCACCCTGCTGCTGACCTTCTTCTACCGGCAGATGCCGGAGCTGATCGAGCGTGGCTACGTCTATATCGCCCAGCCGCCGCTCTACAAGGTGAAGAAGGGCAAGCAGGAGACCTACGTAAAGGATGACGAGGCGCTCGAGGCCTACCTTACCAGCCTGGCGCTGGACAACTCGGCGCTGTACGTGAATCCGGAGGCGCCGCCGATCCAGGGCAGCGGGCTGGAGAGTCTGGCCACCCAGTATCGCACCGTGATGGCGATGATCCGCCGGCTGTCGCGGCGCTATCCGGAGGTGATCCTGGATCGGCTGATCTACATGCCCACCATGACCACCGAGCAGTGGATGGATCCGGCCCGGTCCGCGGAGTGGGTGCAGGAGTTGCAGGGCCGCCTCATTTCCAGCGACGCCAACAATGGCCAGCCCCGCTACCAGCTGTCGGTTGAGAGCGATCCGGAGAAGAATGTGCCGGTGCTGTGGGTGAATATCATGACCCACGGCCTGGAGCACCGCCTGAGCATCACCCCGGAGTTCTTCGCCTCGGCCGAATACCGGAGCCTGGCGGCCCTGGGTGAGAACATCGTCGACCTGCTGGAGGCCGGCTCCTATGTCCAGCGCGGGGAGAAGACCCAGCCCGTCACCAGCTTCCGCGAGGCGCTGGCCTGGCTGCAGAGCGAAGCGCGGCGAGGGCTGCACATCCAGCGCTACAAGGGTCTGGGCGAGATGAATCCCGAGCAGCTGGCGGAGACCACCATGAATCCCGACACCCGGCGCCTGCTGCAGGTGCGGGTCGAGGACGCGGTGGCGGCCGACGAGATCTTCACCACCCTGATGGGCGACCACGTGGAGCCGCGCCGCGACTTCATCGAGCAGAACGCCCTGGCGGTGGCCAACCTCGATGTTTGATGCTTTGTTGGATGTGACCGCAGATTAACGGATTCGGGGACAGTATACTTATTTCCCGGCGAAACCCGGGCCTGCTAGGGGAGAGGGAGAATCTGCCGCCGGGAAATAAGTATACTGTCCCCGAATTGGCGTGCCCTGGTAAAGAGAAACCGCGCAGCGGCTCTGGGTTGGTCGTGAGCGTTGGAGCCGTGGAGCGAGTCTTTGCGCTATAAGGCGTTGGCTGTAAGTTAGTACTCACTATCTGCTGGTGAGCGGTTGTTCAAATCAACGACAATCAACGCGAATCTGCGGTTCCGGCCTTTGTTTCCGCGGCATCCGCGGGAAGCGTGGATATCCGGGCCATGGTGGAGCGGATCCAGGACTCGGCGTCGCGATTGATGTCGGCCGTGCCGCGGCCCGCGGTCTCGATGACGGGGCCGATGACCAGGCGGATGGTCCCGGGCTTCTTGAGGAACCCCCGCCGCGGCCAGTATTCGCCGGCGTTGTGGGCCACCGGGATGACCGGGTAGCCGCTCTTGGCGGCGAGCATGGCGCCGCCGATGTTGAAGGGCTTGCGCACGCCCGGCGCCACCCGCGTCCCTTCCGGGAAGATGACCACCCAGCGCCCGGCGTCCAGCCGGGCCCGGCCCTGGGTGAGGACCTGCTGCATGGCCTTGCGCCCGGCCTTGCGGTCGATGGCGATGGGCCGGGTGAGGGCCAGCCCCCAGCCGAACACGGGAACCCAGAGCAGCTCGCGCTTCAGCACCCAGGCCGGGTCATGGAACACCAGCTGCAGGTAGAGGGTCTCCCAGGCGGACTGGTGGTTGCACATGACGATGCAGTTCGACGGGGGGATGTTCTCCTCCCCTTCCACCTCGCAGCGCAGGCCGCAGGTCAGCTCCAGCCACGCGGTCATGGCGTGGGCCCAGCGTGCGATCAGCCAGACCCGGGGCCGTTCGGGCAGCACCAGGGCCACCGGGATCAGGGGCAGGTAGACCAGGGTGGCCAGCCACATTCCCAGCGCATAGAGGGTGGAACGCAGGATCAGCATGCCGTGTTCTCCCTGTGGTCTTCGGCAGCGGGTTCGGAGTTCAGCAGCCCGGTGACGGCGGCGGCCAGATCCGGGTAGACCGGGGTGCCCGGGGGGAGATCGGGGTTGGTAAGCGTTTGCTCACCCTTTCCGGTGCGCACCAGGATGGGCCGGGCGTCCACCGCCACCGCCGCCTGCAGGTCCCGCAACGAGTCGCCGATGGCGGGCACCCCGGCCAGGCTGACGCCGTAATGGCGGGCGATGGACTCCAGCAGGCCGGGCAGCGGCTTGCGGCAGGTGCAGTGATCCTCGGGAGTGTGGGGGCAGTAGTAGAGGGCGTCGACACGACCGCCGGCGGCGGCCAGCGCGGCGTTCATCCGGGCGTGAATCCGGTCCAGGGTGGCGCGGTCGTAGAGTCCCCGGCCCACCCCCGACTGGTTGGTGGCCACGGCCACGGTCCAGCCGGCGCGGTTGAGCCGGGCGATGGCCTCGAGGCTGCCGGGTATCGGCACCCACTCCTCCGGCGACTTGATGTAGGCGTCCGAGTCCTCGTTGATGACCCCGTCGCGATCGAGAATGATGAGCTTCATGTGATTGGTTTTAACCGCAGATTACGCAGATTACGCAGATTACGCAGATTACGCAGATTACGCAGATTCTATATGGTCAGGGGCAAGGATGGCTCGCAGTACACTAACATGCGTTGCCTTGCCTGAAGGGAGTGGCCGATCACTCAGGGGAGCATAGGCCGTTCCGGAATGCGGCAGTGCTCCCGTCCGGAGATATTCAATCCGCGTAATCTGCGTAATCTGCGGATGACAATAACAGGGGTTCAGTCCTTGAACTCGGAGACGCGGATGCGGCCGTTGACCATGCGCGAGCGGCGCTGCATGAGCTTCTCCATCTTCTCCCAGAAGGCGGCGTTGAGGTCGAACTCCGCGGCGATGGCCGTGCCCATGACCAGGATGAGCAGGTCGGCCACCTCCTCCGCCAGCTCCGCCTTCGGCTTGCCCTTGGAGACGCAGGCGGAGATCTCGCCCAGCTCCTCGGCCATCAGCGCCACGCGGTAGGTGAGCTCCTCGCCGCCCGTCTCCCGGAACCGGTGCTTGTCGTGAAAGGCCTGGACCGCCGCCAGCATGGCGGCCCAGTCTTCTGGCTTGTCAGGTTTGTAAGTGCTCACATTCAATCAGGACTGCAGGCGTGAGATGTCGGCCACCTCAAGGAACAGCCCGCGCAGGCCGCTGAGCAGCGCCAGCCGGTTGGCGCGCACGGCCGGGTCCTCGGCCATCACCAGCACCTGGTCGAAGAAGGCATCCACCGCGGCGCGCAGACCGGCGAGCCGGCGCAGGGCCTCGGTGTAGTCGCCGTTGTCCAGCAGCGGCCGGACCGCCTCGCGCTGGGCGGCGACCTGGTCGGCGAGCTCGCGCTCGGCGCTCTCCACCAGCCGCCCGGCGTCAACCGCAGCGGGGATCGCCTCCTCGGTCTTCTTGAGGATGTTGTGCACCCGCTTGTTGGCCGCGGCCAGGCTCTCCGCCTCGGGCAGCTCCCGGAACGCGGCCACCGCGTGTATCCGGTGGTGAAAGTCCAGCGGGCGGACCGGGCGGGTGGCGAGCACCGCCTCGAATACGTCGGGCCGCACGCCCTCCTCCTGGTACCAGGCGCGCAGTCGCTCGAGCATGAAGGTGAAGACCTGCTCCTCCACGTCGGGCGCGCTGATGCGGCCGTCGTAGCCGCCGCGGGCTTCGGCCAGGGCCCAGGTCAGGTCCAGGGGGAGCCCGCCCTCGACGAGGATGCGCAGGACGCCGACGGCGGCCCGGCGCAGGGCGAAGGGGTCCTTGTCGCCGCTCGGTGGCTGGCCGATGCCGAAAATGCCCACCAGGGTGTCGAGCTTGTCGGCGATGGCCACCGCCCGCCCGCTGTCGGTGGACGGCAGGGCGTCGCCGGAGAAGCGCGGCATGTACTGCTCGTTCAGCGCCCGCGGCACGTCGCCGGGCTCATGGGCGTGGGCGGCGTAGTACTCGCCCATGATGCCCTGCAGCTCGGGGAACTCGCCCACCATGCTGGTCATCAGGTCGCACTTGGAGAGCATGCCGGCGCGACGGGCGTTGTCGGGATCGAACCCCAGGCGATCGGCGATGTGGGCGGCCAGCCGCCCCACCCGCTCGGCCTTGTCGAACAGGCTGCCCAGCTGCTGCTGGAACACCACGCTGCGCAGGGAATCGAGGCGATCGGCCAGCGGGGTGTCGAGATCGGTGCGGTAGAAGAAATCGGCGTCGGAGAGGCGCGCACGCATGACCCGCGCATTGCCGGCCACCACCTGGGCCTCGTCGCGGCTCTCGATGTTGGCCACGGTGATGAAGCTGGGCAGCATCCGGCCGTCGCCATCCACCACGTGGAAGCACTTCTGGTGGTTGTGCATGGCCGAGACCAGGGCCTCGGCCGGGACCTCCAGGAAACGCTCCTCGAACGGCACCGCCAGGGCGCGGGGCCATTCCACCAGGGCGGTGACCTCGTCGAGCAGCGCCTCGTCCACCACCGCCCGGCCGCCGGCGGCGACGCCCGCCTCCAGCACCTGGGCGCGGATGGCTTCGCGGCGGGCATCGAAGTCGGCCAGCACGTGGCCCTCGGTCTCCAGCAGCGGCGCGTAGGCCTCCGGCTCGCCCAGGTAGAGGGCGCCGGGGTGCAGGAAGCGGTGGCCGCGGGTCTCGCGGCCGGCGCGGATGCCCAGCACCTCGGCGTCGATGACCTCGTCGCCGAACAGCAGGACCACCCAGTGCACCGGGCGCACGAATTCCACCTTGAGGCTGCCCCAGCGCATGCGCTTGGGAATGGGCAGCGCGGCCAGGGACTGTTCCACGATGGCGGGCACCAGCGCGGCGGTGGGCTGGCCGGGCTGCTGGGAGCGGAACACGAGCCAGGCGCCCTGCTCCGTCTCCAGCTTCTCCAGCGCCTCCACCGCCACCCCGCAGGAGCCGGCGAAGCCCTGGGCGGCCCGGGTGGGCCGGCCGTCGTCGTCGAAGGCGGCCCGCAGCGCCGGGCCGCGGCGCTCGAGCACCCGGTCCGCCTGGGCGGACTGCAGCGAGCGGATGTGGACCGCCAGCCGGCGCGGGCTGGCGTAGGTCAGCACCTCGCCGTGGGCCAGGTCCGCCTTGGCCAGCCCGGCGGTGATGCCCGCGGCGAAGGCCTGGGAGAGACGCCGCAGGGCCTTGGGCGGCAGCTCCTCGGTCCCTATCTCGATGAGCAGGTCGCGGGTGTCAGCCATGGGCGGCCTCCTTGGCCTGGGCCAGCATGGGGAAGCCCAGCGCCTCGCGGGCGTCGTAGTAGGCCTGGGCCACGGCCCGGGCCAGGGCGCGCACGCGCAGGATGTAGCGCTGGCGCTCGGTCACCGAGATGGCGTGGCGGGCGTCCAGGAGGTTGAAGGTGTGGGAGGCCTTGAGCACCTGCTCGTAGGCGGGCAGCGGCAGGCCGGCCTCGATCAGGCGCTGGCTCTCGCGCTCGCAGTTGTCGAACCAGCCGAACAGGCTCTCCACGTTCGCCTGCTCGAAGTTGTAGGTGGACTGCTCCACCTCGTTCTGGTGGAACACGTCGCGGTAGTAGACCTTGCCCAGGGGACCGTCGGTCCAGACCAGGTCGAAGACGTTCTCCACCCCCTGCAGGTACATGGCGATGCGCTCCAGGCCGTAGGTGATCTCGCCCATGACCGGGTCGCAGTCGATGCCGCCCACCTGCTGGAAGTAGGTGAACTGGGTCACCTCCATGCCGTTGAGCCACACCTCCCAGCCGAGGCCCCAGGCGCCCAGGGTGGGCGATTCCCAGTTGTCCTCCACGAAGCGGATGTCGTGCACCAGCGGGTCGATGCCCAGCTCCCGCAGCGAGCCGAGGTAGAGCTCCTGGATGTCCAGCGGCGAGGGCTTGATGACCACCTGGAACTGGTAGTAGTGCTGCAGCCGGTTGGGGTTCTCGCCGTAGCGCCCGTCGGTGGGGCGGCGGGAGGGCTGCACGTAGGCGGCGCTCCAGGGCTCCGGACCGATGGCGCGCAGGAAGGTGGCGGGGTGGAAGGTTCCCGCGCCCACCTCCATGTCCAGCGGCTGGAGCAGGACGCAGCCCTGCCGCGCCCAGTAGTCCTGCAGCGCCAGGATCAGGCCCTGGAAAGTGGTTGCATCATGGCCCCGGCCGGTGGCCGCGGGCTGGCTGAAATCGGTCACGGTGGATGTTCCTGTGGCTGAACCGTCCGCAAAGCGGACCATTATAGCCGGAGCGGGCGCAATTCTCATGGGATTGATGGACTAAGGGATAAGGGTGTTCCGTGTTCCGTGTTCCGTGTTCCGTGTTCCGTGTTCAGGATCGGATCATCTTCCCATTACCCGTCACCCATCACCGGGAATGCGTAGGGCCGGATTTATCCGGCCGGGCAGGGCCTGTAAACCCGGCGTTGTTATGCAGATGAACTTGCAACCGCCATTTCCGCGCCGAATGCCTTCAACCGCCGGACTCGGAGAGGAGGTACTCGAGGTAGTCCAGGCGACGCAGGGAGAGGTCGATCTTGTACTTTAGCTCCTCGTCCACCTCCGCCAGCAGGTGGAGCAGGCTCTCGTGGAAGAAGACGCCGAAGCTGTCGAGGTAGCGCAGCTGGTAGCCGCGGTCGAGCACCAGGTTGTCCACACCGAACAGATCGATCACCCGGGGATCCCGGTCCCCGTGCCAGCCGCGGGCGGCGGCGATGAAGCGGCGGAGCTGGTCGCGGGCGCGGCCGAGGCGGCGCAGCAGGGGCACCGCCTCCTCCTCGTTGCCCGGGTTGGCCAGGTTGAACCAGGGCGTGTGGGTGCGGGCGATGACCACCACGCTCGGCTCGCCGTCAACCTCGGTGTGGACGAACCGGGTGGCCGGGATGATCTCCCCCAGCGCCTCGCGCAGGGTGCGGTACTCGCGGGCGTAGACCCGGGCCTCGCGGAAGCCGCACGGCTGGCGGAACTTCTTGATGACCAGGTCGAGCGGCTCCTGGCCGCCGCCGCGCCGGATGCGGCCGGCCTGCTGCCAGACCTCGCAGTGGCTGCCGACGGTGGAGATGAGGGTGGCGGGCAGGTTGGCTGTGTCCAGGCAGGCGATGGTGCCGGGGATGCGGTCCACCTCCTTGCCGCCGGCCGGCCGATCGGATGGTTGCGCCACGCGCTGCTCCAGAAGGCATCGGGGTTGACGGGAGTATACCGCCCGGCGGGGGACGGCTGCTCAGTCGCCGTTGCCGCCGGCCCGCCTGCGGGTCTTGAGGGGCTGGATCTTCTCCAGTCCGTGGCGCTCCAGCTTGCTGCGCAAGCCCACCCGGGACAGGCCGAGCTCGCGGGCGGTCTTGCTCTTGTTCCAGCGGTTGCGGATGAGCGCCTCGCGCAGGATGCGCGCCTCCAGGGAGTCGAGCCGCTCCTTCAGGGTGCCCGCCCCGGGTTCCAGGCCCGGCTCCGGCTCGTCCCAGCCCTCGTCGCCGGGTATGGCCTGGAGAATGCGGGGCGAGAGCAGCTCGGCGCCGAGCAGATCGCGGCTGCCCATCACCAGCATGCACTGCACCTCGTTCTGCAGCTCGCGCACGTTGCCGGGCCAGTGGTAGGCCTGCATGCACTCGAGGGCCTCGTCGGTGAAGCCCCGCACCCGCTTGCCGTGCTGCTCGATGGCCTGCTCCAGCAGCGCCCGGGCCAGGGTCGGGATGTCCATGCGCCGTTCGCGCAGCGGCGGGACGCGGATGGAGGTGGTGGCGAGCCGGTAGTAGAGATCGTCGCGGTAGCGACCGGCGCGGACCTCCGTTTCCAGGTCCCGGTTGGTGGCGGCGATGACCCGGATGTCGACCCGGCGCCGCTGGTTGCTGCCGAGCGGGCGGATCTCGCCCTCCTGCAGCACGCGCAGCAGTTTCACCTGGAACGCCGGCGAGATGTCGCCGATCTCGTCCAGGAACACGGTGCCGCCGTCGGCCTGCTCGAACAGGCCGACGCGGTCCTCCACCGCGCCGGTGAAGGCGCCGCGCTTGTGGCCGAACAGCTCGCTCTCGAGCAGCTGATCGGGCAGCGCCCCGCAGTTCTCGGCCACGAACGGGCCGTCGGCGCGCAGGCTGTTGTAGTGCAGGGCGCGGGCGATGAGCTCCTTGCCGGAGCCGGACTCGCCGGTGATGAGTACGGAGATGTCGAACGGCGCCACGCGCTGGACCTGGTCGACCGTGGCGTTCAGCGGGCTGTCGGCGGTGCGTACCAGGCTGTCGTAGCGGAAGGTGCGCTTGAGCGCCTCGCGGCGCTTGCTGGTCCGGGTCTCCAGGGTGGAGGTGGCCACCTTCATCTCCAGCGCCAGCAGATCGCTCTGGCGCTGGAGGTGGAACAGGCGCACGGCGTTGTTGATGGTGAGGATCAGCTGATCCGGGTGCCAGGGCTTGGTTAGGTACTGGTAGATGCCGGCCTCGTTGATGCCCTGGATGATGTCGCTGGGCTCGGTATAGCCGGAGAGGATGATGCGCACCACGTCGGGCCAGAGCGCGCGGACCCGCTTGAGGAACTCCACCCCGGTCATGCCGGGCATGCGCTGATCGCAGAGGATCACCTGCACCCATTCACGGGCCAGGATGGCCTCCGCTTCCCCGGTCGTGGTGGCGGTGAGGACGTTGAAGTCGTCCTCCAGGATCCGCCCCAGCGTCTCCAGGGAGCGCGGCTCGTCGTCCAGCGCCAGGATGGTGGCCTTCTCGCCCATGGGTTCAGTCCGTCCGCAGCTGTTGCTTCAATGTAGCCAAATTCCGTTCCAGATGAGAGATGTTCTCGGCGAGGAGCTGGTGCCGGCGCGCCAGGATCCAGTCGCACCAGGCCTCCAGACCGCTGCCGCCGGTGGCCGAAAGGGGGATGGCCTCGAGCCCGGGCTTCACCTGGCGGGCGTAGCCGAGGCAGCGCTCCAGGTCGAACTCCACGTAGGGCAGGAGGTCGATCTTGTTGATGAGCAGGAGGTCGGCGGCGTGGAACAGGTCCGGGTACTTGAGGGGCTTGTCCTCACCCTCGGTGACCGACAGGATGGCCACCTTGTGGGCCTCGCCGAGATCGAACGCGGCGGGGCAGACGAGATTGCCCACGTTCTCGATGAACAGCACCCCGTGGGGCTCCGGCTGCAGGGTGTCGAGGGCGTGGCCGACCATGTGGGCGTCCAGGTGGCAGCCCTTGCCGGTATTGATCTGCAGCGCCGGGGCGCCGGCGGCGCGGATGCGCTCGGCGTCGTTGGCCGTCTGCTGGTCGCCCTCGATGACGGCAACCGGCAGCCGGTCGCGCAGCAGTTCGATGGTCCGGGTCAACAGCGTGGTCTTCCCCGAGCCGGGGCTGGAGACCAGGTTGAGGGCGAGGATGCCGGATTCGGCCAGGCGCTTGCGGTTGGCCCCGGCGTAGGCGTCGTTCTTCGCCAGGATATCCCGCTCGATGCGCACCATGCGTGCCTGGCTGAGCCCGGGGGCATGGGCGCGGGCGGGCCCGGCGCCGTAGTCGAGCAGCCCGGCGCCCGCCTGGTGCGCGTGTTCATGGTGATGTCCGTGAGCATGGGGATCACCGTCATGATGGTGTCCATGGTGGTGCCCCTCCCCGATCCGGGTCTCGCCTTCCCCGCAGCCGCATACCGTGCACATCATTCCACCTCCATTGAATGGATTCTCAGCTCTTCACCGCCGGTGACCTGAAGCTGGTGGCTATGGCAGCGGGGACAGGCGGAATGGCGCGCCGCCACAACCACCTGTGCGCCGCACGGCAGGCACCAGGCCTGTCCCGGCTGTTCGATGATCTCCAGGCGCGCGCCTTCGGCCACCGAACCGCGGGTGACCACATCGAAACCGAAGCGCAGGGCATCCGGTTCCACGCCCGCGAGCGCTCCGATCTCGAGCCACAGGGTGCGCACCCGGGTGAACGCCCCGTTCCGGTGCTGTTCCTCGATCACCTGCAGGATCCCTTCGCAGAGGGAGAGCTCATGCATGGCCGACCACCTCCAGCCGCCAGCCGACGCAGGGATCCACCGACTGGATCAGCAGCCCTACCCGCTCCTCCAGCCGGTCGTCGGCCGGGAGGCCCATCAGCCCCCGCGCCACCGCGCCGTTGGGGTGGAAGTTCCACTCCGTGGGAGCCAGGATCTGATAGCGCCGTACACTTGGTCCTTCCAGTTCCACCCGGTGCACCAGCCGGCCGCGGGCGGCTTCGACCTGGGCGAGTCCGACCCCGGCTGCCGTGGCGGGTGCCGGGGGAGCGGCATCGATGGAACGTCCGTTCAGGTTCCTGGCCATGGAGACGATGCGCTGGTGGATGACCGCCAGCTCGCAGAGTCTCGCCGCCGTCCGCGTAAGCAGGCCGTTGCCGTGACTGGCCGCGAGCGCCGCGACCAGCGGCAGGTGCCGCTGGCGGGTGCTGGCGCCGGTTTCGCAGGGCGTGTCATTCCAGCTGGGACGAGAGGTGAAGCCGGCATCCCCGCAGAAGCGGGCGTGCAGTTCCCAGGCCGGGGTTGCCGGCAGGGCAGGGATGTCGGACTGCCCCAGCCGGGACCATCCCCAAGCGGCAATGTGATGAACCAGGCGGGCCGCCACGGTCGATCCGCCCGCCGCCCAGCCAGCCAGGGCATCGCTCCCGGCGATCTTCCACCACTCCGGGATCCGCAGGCCGAATACCGAGCGTTCCAGTATTTCCGTCAGTCCCTCGATGCGTTCCTGCAGGGCAGCGGTGCGCACCCGCAGCGTGCCGCCGCCGGGATGGAAGCCGTCTCCCTCCGGGTAGAGCAGCGTGGAGATACCGTGGTTGAGCCGTGCCACAGACACCAGTTCCGGGGCGTGCGGTGTGTCGCCCAGTGCCGCGTGCCAGTCCAGCAGCACCCGCAGCAGGTGCTCGCGGGCACTTTCGAAGTCGACCAGCAAGGCACGCGCGTCCCGGTGCCCGGGATCGATCCGCAGGCCGAGCGCCTGTTCACAGGCCTGCACCGCGGCGCTGCCCTGGGCCGTGGCGCACACGCCGAACAGCAGCGGCAGGCTTCGCAGCACCTGTTCGATCGGCCGATCCCGGAACAACTGTTCCGCCGCCCGGGGCCGATCGGCGTGCAGGTCGACCCGGCACACCGCACCGGCGCGAATCGCCAGGCGCAGGCGGATGCACCCTTCCGGCGTTACGGAACGGTCGTTCATTGTCTGCCTCCCAGAAGACTGCGCAGCCACTGCCGGCGGTTCATGCCCGGATGACGCGCGGGGGGTTCACAATGTTCGCCCAGCAGCGCCCCGAGCGCCGTCTCCGCGGTGAGCACGGCTGTCTCCTGTTCCTCGAACCGGTGCATGGCGAAGCCCTGCGGATCCATCGGATCAGTCCCGCAGCACCATGAACTGGTCGCGTTCGCCGTCGCACTCGGGGCAGCGCCAGCTCATCGGCAGGGCGCTGAAGGGCGTGCCGGGCGGTACCTGGGACACCGGATCGCCGAGAGCGGGGTCATAGACGAACCAGCAGATCTTGCACTCCAGCCGATCGCCGTCGGCCAGGCGCTCGGGGTTGCCGAGAAAGGAGCCCTCGAAACCGGACGTTCTCATTCGAGCACCTCCAGGATTTCCAGCAGGCGTTCGTGGCTGTCCTCCAGGTCCTCCCGCGCGGCACAGGCGACGGCCGGCACGTCCACCACCTCCAGGGTGGTGAGGATGGGCAGGTCCTGGGAATTGAAATGGCGCACCCACCAGACGTTGCGCAGGCGGGTCGAGGTGATGCGGCAGTTGCCGTAGCCGCGGGAGAGGATATCCACCGAACCCGTCCCCAGGGTCGTCTCGAGGTAGGCGAGATCCTCAGGTGTCTGCGGCAGCAGGGTGAGATTGATGACGTGGTTGGGATCCCCCGCACGGTAGCCCCGGGCGTGATCGGCCAGCTCCACCAGGACCGGGGGGGCATTGATGACGCCCTCCGGAAGCTCGCCGCGATGCACCGGGACCAGGTGGGTATCGGCGCCCGTGAAGGCCCGGGTGCGCAGTGCGCGGGGGATGTCCCCCACCTCCACCGAATGGGACCGGACCCGTCCCGCCGCGTCCAGGTGCTGAAGCCGCCAGACCCCGGTGAGCACCGATTCCTGTGCCAGCAGGGGTTCGCGGCCGGCGCAGCGGATGCTCACCTCGCCCTCGCCCAGCACCTGGTCCACCAGCTGGAGGGCTTCCGCGTCCAGATCGTCCAGGTGCACCACCAGGGCCGGGTCGCCCGCGCGGCAGGCCGCCAGGGTGGCGCGGATCTCCAGCAGCGTCGAGCGTGCCCGCGGGCGGGCGCTCAGGACCTCCGCCCCGGGGAGCTCGGGAAGCCGGAAGGTGGTCATCTCGCGAGGCAGGGGCAGGTAGTCCAGCGGTTCGTCGTCCGCACCCGCCTGGGAGCCGGGACCGAGGGTCACCACCGGAATGGAAAAGGGCTTCATGGGCGTCTCCTCAGTGGCAGTTTGCGGTGGCGACGGGAATGCCGATGGTGGGCGGACGCACCGGTTCGGCTGTGAGGATGCGCTCGGCGCCGGCCAGGTAGTCGGCCCAGTCCTGCACCCGGGTGATGGTGCCCAGGTAGGCGCCCCGGCGCAGGAACACCAGCGCCGGCCAGGCGCTGAAGCCATAGCGACCCTGCAGGGCGGATTCGGCCCCGGCCGCCACCACGGCCGGCGTGACCCGCCCGTCGAGCGTCTTGACCAGTTCCGGGAGGATCACCGCCACGTCGCCGCTCTCCGGATAGCGCCCGGGATCACCGGCGAAGAACAGCACCACGTGCTCATGGGCGTGCAGAAAGGGGTCGAGGTCGTCGATTTCCAGGCGGGCGTAGCCCAGCTCCGTGACGAGACGATCGATCAGGGGTGAGCTCATGGTGTCTTCTCCGATCGCAGATGCGGTGGCAGTTGAGGTTCCCGGTCGACGAGGTCGGCGAACAGGTGATCCAGGGGGTCGCCCCGCAGGGCGGCGTCGAGCGCGTCGAGGGCGGCCCCGATCCGGTGGGCGCGCTCCGGGTCGATCGCCTCGCGGGCGCTGTCGAGAAACACCAGCACCCAGCCGCCCGGCGGCTGCCCGCCCACCAGCATGAGATCCACCAGGCGCCGCTCCCCCCGCCCCTCGCACCAGGCGTGGAAGGGTCCGGCGGGATCCACCACCTGCATGGGGATGCCGATGCACATCAGGAATCCCTCCGCCGGGCGCCGGCCAGCACGCGGGGGTCGCCACTGCGGCAGGCCTCCGCCGACGTGGGCCGGCCGGACTCGTAGGCGTCGAGGCCGAGGGCGGCGTGGGGCAGGTGGAGGGCCCCGATATCCGGGTCCCAGCGTGGCCTGGCCTCGATGCCGAAGCCGGCCAGGTACTTCAGCGCGATGGCCAGGGCCGGGTCGATCTGCGCCTTGACCTGCGGCCGCAGGCTGCCGCCGTAGTCTTCCAGCTCCACCGGCTGGACACCGATGAGCAGGAGGTGCGCGGGGTACTCGCCCATCAGATCGGCCAGGGCCAGCACCTCCTGGAATCCCGTCTGGTGCAGGCTCATCTTCTTGGCGCCCATGAACTTCGGCACCGCCGTTCCCTCGACGATGCGCAGGGTGCCGGGCGGGAGGCCGTAGTCGATGGCGTCGAAGACCACCAGGATGTCGGCCTCGCGCACGTCCTGGACCAGGTAGATGCCCTGGGTGCCGCCGTCCAGCAGGCGCACATGGGGGGGAAAGCGGTAACGCCGGTGCAGTGCCTCCACGGCCCGCACGCCGAAGCCCTCGTCGGCCCACAACAGGTTGCCGATGCCGAGGACGAGCACCCTCGGGGTGGTCTGCATGACATCCTCCATCCAGCTATTTATTTATGATTTTTATCAGGTATGAGCAGGAACCGGGCCAATGCTCCCGTGTGCGCCTATGTCTCTGTTTGGCGGCTCGTTTTGACCCGCCGCTACACACCGTCCCCGCCATCATGTGTAATTTGACTAACCGGTTTGTTGTAAATATGTACGGTATGCTTCCATTCCGAACCGGTGGATTGCCGGCAAAAAAAAGCGCGGCAGGCGCCGCGCGGAAGGTCGTACGGGAGGCGCACGGACCGGCTGTCAGTCGGGGCGGTCGTCCTTGAACCGGCGCCAGCCGCTGACCATGGCGCTGATGAGGCTCTGGCGGGACATGATGTCCTCGCGGATGGCCGCGTAGACGTGGAGGATGACGAAGATGACCAGGTACCACATGCCCAGGTGGTGCCAGGTGTGCACGTCCTGGCTCTGGCCGAACAGGGGGATGACCCAGCCGAACAGGGTGTCGGCCCAGCTGCCCCGCCCCAGTCCCTCGCCGTAGAGGGCGAAGCCGGTGGCGATCATGAACAGCCCCCCCAGCACCAGCATGGTGAACATCATGAACTGTCCCAGCGGGTTGTGGCCCACGTACTTCTGCGGCTCCTTGCGCAGGAACAGGTACCAGGAGAGCTCGTTCCAGAACCCCCGCCACCATTTCCCGCTCCACAGGGGCAGCAGGAACAGCTCACGGGCATGGCGGTTGCCCACCAGCGCCCAGTAGAGCCGCGCCAGCAGGCCGATGGCGAACAGGTAGGCGGCGCTGAAGTGGGCGAAGCGGATGTAGCCCATGAGGAAGTGGTCGCTGGCCTCGCCGGGCAGGGTGGGCGGCGGGCTGCCGATGAAGTAGCCGCTGATCACCAGGACGGTGATGGCGAGCGCGTTGATCCAGTGCCACAGCCGTACCGGCGCCTGGTAGACGTAGACGGCCACCTGGTTTGCTTGTGTCCGCATAGGTGTTCTCCTTCCGGTTGGCACGCCCGGGCGGGTGCGCCCGGGCGTGCGGTGACGATCAGCGCACCTTCACCCGGGTCAGCTCCTCCCCCTCCGGGCTCATGACATGCGTGGAGCAGGCCAGGCAGGGGTCGAAGCTGTGCAGGGTGCGGAGGATCTCCAGCGGCTGCTCCGGATCCGCCAGCGGCGTGTTCATCAGCGCCGCCTCGAAGGCGCCGATGTTGCCGGCCGGATCCCGGGGCGAGCCGTTCCAGGTGGTGGGCACCACCGCCTGGTAGTTCTCGATGCGCCCGTCGCGGATGCGGATCCAGTGCCCCAGCGCGCCCCGCGGTGCCTCGGTGGTGCCCACCCCCCTGGCCTCCTTCGGCCAGGTGGAGGGGTCCCACTTGTCCACGTTGGCGGTGCTGGAGTCGCCGGCCTTGATGTTGGCCACCAGCTTGTCCTGGAAGTGGCGCATCTTGTCCGCCGCCCAGGCGCACTCCAGGCCGCGGGCGGCGGTGCGCCCGAGGGTGGAGAACAGCGCCGTGACGGGCAGCCCCAGGTCGGTGAGCACCTTGTCCACCGGCTCCTTGAACTCCGGGATGCCCCTGGAGTAGCCGATGATGTAGCGCGCCAGCGGCCCCACCTCCATGGCGTGGCCGCGCCAGCGCGGGGCCTTGATCCAGGAGTACTTGGCGTTCTCGTCGATCTGCTCGATGCGGGTGCGGCTGCCCTTGGTGCCGGGCCCCAGCTCGAAGTTGGGCTCGGTGACCCCGTCCCAGGGGTGCAGGCCCTTGCTCTCGTCGGGATAGGTGAACCAGGAGTGGGCCACGTACTCCTGCACCTGGTCCGGGTCGGTGAGGTCCACGTCGTGCACCTCGGCCAAGTTGCCGTTGATGATGGCGCCCCGCGGCAGCAGCTGGTTGTCCGCCGAGTTGTCGTTGGCCCGCTCCGGGATGTCGCCGTAGGAGAGGACGTTGGTGGCCGACAGCCCGCCGCCGTGGAGCCAGTCCTTGTAGAAGCTGGCCACCGCCAGCAGGTCGGGGATGTAGACCTGGTTCACGAACTCGATGGAGCGGTCGATGATGGAGGAGACCAGGTTCAGCCGCTCCATGTTGACCGCGCCCACCGCCCCGGTGCCGTTCACGTTGATGGCACACGGCACCCCGCCCACCAGCCAGTTGGGGTGCGGGTTCTTGCCGCCGTAGATGGTGTGGATCTTCACGATCTCCTTCTGGAAATCGAGCGCCTCCAGGTAGTGGGCCACCGCCATCAGGTTGGCCTCGGGCGGCAGCTTGTAGGCGGGGTTGCCCCAGTAGCCGTTCATGAACGGTCCCAGCTGCCCCGATTCCACGAAGCGCTTCACCCGCCCCTGCACGTCGCGGAAGTAGCCGGGCGAGGAGAGGGGCCAGCTGGAGATGCTCTGGGCCAGCTCGGAGGTGGCCTTCGGATCCGCCTTGAGCGCGCTCACCACGTCCACCCAGTCCAGGGCGTGGAGATGGTAGAAGTGCACCAGGTGATCGTGCACCTGCAGGGTCAGCTGCATGATGTTGCGGATGGAGTTGGCGTTCTCCGGGATCTGGATGCCCAGGGCGTTCTCCACGGCGCGCACCGAGGTGAGCGCATGGGTACCGGTGCAGACCCCGCATATGCGCTCGGTGAAGGCCCAGGCGTCGCGCGGGTCGCGGTTCTTCAGGATCACCTCCAGCCCGCGCCACATGGTGCCGGTGGAGACCGCGTTGCGGATGACGTTGTTCGCGTCCACGTTCACCTCGCAGCGCATGTGGCCCTCGATGCGGGTGACGGGATCCACCACCAGGCGGCGGCCGGTGGTGTCCAGGTTGTAGCCGTTGGGTGTCGTGGTGGTCATCTACTCGTCTCCTTTCTCGCGCACGCGCTTGATGGCGCTGGCCGCGGCATGGGCGGCCACGGCCGCGCCCACCACCCCGGCGGCGGTGCCGCCCACGGCGTCGGCGTTCGCCTCGACGCCGAACTGGTGGATGTCGGTGAGGCGGTCATAGAAGCTGCCCTTGTCCCAGAAACCGTCCTCGGAGCAGCCGATGCAGCCATGGCCGGACTGGATGGGGAAGGAGACGCCGCCGTTCCAGCGCACCGTGGAGCAGGCGTTGTAGGTGGTGGGGCCCTTGCAGCCCATCTTGTAGAGGCAGTAGCCCTTGCGCGCCGACTCGTCGTCCCACGCCTCCACGAACTGGCCGGCGTCGAAGTGGGGCCGGCGGTAGCACTTGTCGTGGATGCGCTGGCTGTAGAACATCTTCGGCCGCCCCTGGCGGTCCAGCTCGGGGATGCGCTCGAAGGTGAGCATGTAGGTGATGACCCCGGTCATCACCTCGGCGATGGGCGGGCAGCCCGGCACCTTGATGATGGGCTTGTCGGTGATCACCTTGTGCACCGGCGTGGCCCGGGTCGGGTTGGGCCGGGCCGCCTGGACGCAGCCCCAGGAGGCGCAGGAGCCCCAGGAGATGATGGCCTTGCAGTCGGCGGCCACCTCGCGCAGCTGTTCCACGAAGGGCCGGCCGCCGATGATGCAGGACATGCCGTCCTGGTTCAGCGGCGGGTTGCCCTCCACCGCCAGGATGTAGTTGCCCTTGTACTTGCTGCGCACCTCCTCGAGTATCGCCTCGGCCTGGTGGCCGGCGGCGGTCATGATGGTGTCGTCGTAGTCCAGCGAGATCATGGACAGCACTACGTCCTTGACCAGCGGATGGGCCGAGCGGATGAAGGACTCCGAGCAGCAGGTGCACTCCAGGCCGTGGAGCCACAGCACCGGGGTGCGGGGCTTGGTCTCCATCGCCTGGGCGATGCGGCCCACGTAGGCCGGGCCCAGCCCCAGGGCCGTGGCCGTGAGGCTGCAGTACTTGAGGAAGCTGCGGCGGCTGATGCCCTGCCGTCGCATCACCTCGTAGAAGGTTTCGGTTTTCGCCATGGTTGATCCCTCTCTCCATCGCAGTCCGCTGTCGCGGGCGCCTGCGTTCTTGTCGTTGGCCGTGGGATGGCAGCGGGAGTGGAGCAGGGTTTGTGCCAGCAGGTGGAATAATCTTTTAAAACCGTGACTTGTGTCAGTCCGGCGGGTCGACGCGCGGCGCCGGATCGGATACCGGGCGCGGCAGGTTGGATGGCGGGTGGAAGGTCGCTGACCAGGTCCGGGCGGGGGCGGGCGTCAGGACTGCAGCGGCAGGCGCAGGGTGAACAGGGCGCCGCCGTCGGGCGGGTTTTCCGCGCTGAGGCTGCCGCCGTGCTCGCGGATCATGCGGTAGCTGATGGAGAGCCCGAGGCCTGTGCCCTCGCCCACCGGCTTGGTGGTGAAGAAGGGGTCGAAGAGCTTGTGCAGGTTCTCCGGGGGGATGCCCGGCCCGTTGTCGTGGAAGCGGATCACGACCATCCCCCCCTCCACCCGGCCGCTGATCTCCAGCCGCGGCGCGGGGGTCCCGCGCAGGGCGTCCACGGCGTTCTGCACCAGGTTGATGACCACCTGCTGGATCTGGCCGGCGTAGCCGGTCACTTCCACGTCCGGCGGCAGGTCCGAGGTCACGGCGATGGTCTCGTGCACCTCCTTCAGGGCCCAGCGGGTGCCCCGCTCCACCACCTCGGCGAGATTGAAGGGGGTGCGCGGGCCGCGCTGGCTGGAGGAGAAGCGCTTGAGATCGTCGACGATGTCGCGCACCCGCTCGGCCCCTTCCAGGGAGCCCTCCACCAGGGGCTTCAGGTCCTCCAGCAGGTGGTCGATGCGCAGATCCCGGCGCAGCTGCGCGCGGGCGTCCGGCGTCTTGTCCCCGTGCAGTGCCCGCAGGTAGGTCTCCAGCTTGCGCCGGTAGCGCTCCAGGGCGTGCATGTTGCCGTAGATGAAGCTGATGGGGTTGTTGAGCTCGTGGGCCACGCCGGCCACCAGCCGGCCGAGGGAGGCCATCTTCTCCGACTGCACCACCTGCTGCTGGGCCTCCTTGAGCTCGGCGTGGGCGCGGTTGAGGGCCTCGTAGGCGCGCCGCAGCTCGCCCACCGGGCGGCCGATGAGCACCATGCCGATGAGCCGCCCCCTGTGGTCCAGGTGGGGGCTGCAGTTCATGGACAGCGGCACCGGGCGGCCGTCGCCGCCCGCCAGGGAGACCTCGCAGTCCTGCACCGGCGCGGTGGAGCGCATGTGCTCGGGAAAGCGTTCGGCCAGGGACCGCGACTCGGCGCTGAACAGCTCGGCGAAGGGACGCCCGGTGCACTGCTCCGGGCGCAGGCCGGTGAGCCGCTCCAGGGCCCGGTTGGTCTCCAGGATGCGGCCCTCGGTGTCGCACACGATGAGCACGTCGGACATGGCTCCCAGCACCCCGTTGATGAAGGCGTGGGCCTGCTCCAGGGCCAGGTTCTTCTCCTCCAGGGCCACCTGGTAGCGCACGAGATCGGCGTAGATCTCGTCCATCTTCTGCACCACCTCCACCCAGGCGGTCTCCGCGCCGGGATCGTGGGGGGCGAGCCCGGGCATGGCCACCTGGTCCAGCAGGGAGGGGTTGGGGGGTGTCTTGTCGCGGGTCATGGGCCGTTCCGGGCGGGGAGCGCCTCTGTCAGTGCACCGTGCAGACCATGCAGGGGTCGAAGGAGCGGACGATGTGCTGCACCGCCACCGGGTCGGTCTCGCCCGCCCGCACCGGGGCGCCCACCAGCGCCTGCTCCAGCGGCCCGGGCGTGCCGCCGGCGTCGCGGGGGGAGAAGTTCCAGGTGGTGGGGGCGATGATCTGGTAGTTGTGGATGCGGCCGCCGCGCACCTCCAGCCAGTGGCCGAGGCTGCCGCGGGCGGCCTCCACCAGGCCGGCGCCCGCCGCCGCTTCCGGCCTGGGCGCGTGGTGGCAGAAGGGCGCGCCCGGGCGCAGGGTCCGCACCCAGCGCTCCATCTCCGGCACCACCCGGGCGATTTCCAGCAGCCGCGCCACCACCCGGTTGCGCACGTTGCCGCCGCCCGCGGCCACCAGTTCGCGCACCAGCGGGTGGCCGTCCACCACCTGGCGGGCCAGCGCCCCCACCTCCACCACCGCACCGCCCAGGCGCGGGGCCTTGCACCAGGAGTAGGCCGCCGCGCGGTCGGCGTCCGGCCGGGTGAGGCCGGCGGCGGGGTGCAGGGGCTCGGCGGGTCCGTCCATCCAGCTGTGGCTCAGGTCCTCGGCGATGGCGGCCGGATCGAGGGGCCGCGGCGACCCGTCCCAGACCCCGGCGCGGAACAGCCGCTCGCCGCCCGCGGGGTAGCTGCCGTAGCTCATGAAGCGGTCGGCGGCGCGCCCCAGCCGCTCCAGCCCGAGGGCGTCGGCGATGGCCAGGAAGCGGCGGAAGTCGCCGCGCCCGGGCGCCTGTGCGGTCCATGTCCGCAGGGCCGCGTCGCTGTCCAGCGCCGCCACCGCCTCCAGGGCGTCGCCGAACAGGGTGTGCTCCAGGAAGCGGCGGAAGGCGGCGAGGATGGCCAGCAGTCGCACCCGTTCCTGGGCCTCCACCGGGCGGGTCGATCCCCCGGGCCGGAGGCTGAGGGTATGGGGCCACTTGCCCGCCAGCATGCCCATGAGGTGCAGGAACTGGGCGCGGGCGGCGAGCGCCTCGCGTCCGGCGCTGCCGGTGAGCGCCCGGAACCGCCCGGCGGCCGCCTCGAACCAGGGCTCGCCGGCATAGACCGGGCGGGCGAAGTCGGGCATGAAGAAGAGGTAGAAGTGGGTGAGGTGATCGGCCAGGTTCTCGCAGGCCAGCAGCAGGTTCAGTGCCAGCTCGCCGTTCGGGGGCGGCTCCAGCCCCTGGGCCTGGGCCAGCGCCGCGGCGGCCGCGGCCGACTGGGAGACCGAGCAGATGCCGCAGATGCGCGGCACGATGACCAGGGTGTCGAGGGGATCCTTGTCCTGCAGGATCTGCTCGAAGCCCCGGTAGAGGGGCGAGTTGACCCGGGCCCCGGCGACCCGGTCGCCCTCGACGTCCAGGTGCACCTCCAGGTCGCCCTCCACCCGGTTGAACGGGCCGACGGTGATGCGCGCCATGGTCAGCGGTACTTGGTGCTGCGGATGCGCGGCGCCTCCACCGTGTGATCGGCGGTGGCGTTGCGGCGCAGGCGGCTGGGGGTGGCGGCCTTGGACAGCGAGGCCAGCGCCACGAACCAGGCCTTGGGCATGTCGGTGGGCAGGCCGATGGGAATGCCGGCGATCTTGGGCGTGGTCTGGAACGGGTGGCCCGGCTCCTCGAACTCCGGTGCCGTGCAGTTGATGCAGGCATAGCCGCCGCTGGTGCAGGAGCCGCCGCCGTTCCAGGGGCGGGTGTTGCAGTCGGCGTGGGCCTGGGTGCCGAGGCAGCCGAGGTTTTCCATCAGGCAGCCCTGGTCGGAGGCCTTCTCGGCGCTGGCCTTGTACTCGTAGAACTCGTTGCGGGCGCAGCCGTGGTGGACCAGGTGATCGGCATAGAGTCGCGGGCGGGCGAAGGGGTCGAGGTCCGCCGCGCCCAGCTCGCCCAGGGCCAGCAGGCTGAGGGTCTCGGTGACCCAGCCGGGGTGGGTGGGGCAGCCGGCCACGTTGATCACCGGCAGGCCCGCGGCGCTACGGAACCCGGCGCCCAGCAGGCCGCCGGGGCGATCCCCCTCGTACTGCAGGCCGCAGGCCTCGGTGGGGTTGCCGCCTCCGGCGGTGACTCCGCCGAAGGCCGCGCAGCTGCCGATGCCGAGCACGTAGCGGGCGTGGGCGGCGATGCGCCGCACCCACTCGACCAGGGGCACGCCGGTGCCGGCGAAGAGGTGGAAGCGGCCGCTGCCGTGGGGGCCGCGCAGGAGCGAGCCCTCGACGCACAGGGCGTCCACCGGCGCCTCTCCCGCCGCCGCCGCGGCGAGCAGCGCGCGCACCTCGCCGCCGCTGGCCTCGCTCAGGGAGGGGTGCCAGAGCAGCTCGATGCCGGCGCCCTCGAGGGTGGCGGGCAGATCGGGGGACTCGGCGCAGAGCAGCGACATGGTGCAGCCGCCGCAGCCGCCGGACTGCAGCCATAGGACTCTCAGGCTCATGATGTCGGGTCACTCCACACTGGCACTTCCCCGCGGGGGGATTCAGTATAGGTTAGCGGTGACGGCGTGGCGCATCCAGCAGGCGGGGCGACGGGAGGTGACGGTGAACAACGGACCCGAGGGCGGCGGCGGCCGGCTGCGCAGCGTGGTGAGCTACCTGGAGATGCGCGCGCCGCCGGTGGAGGGGCCGCCGGCGCCGCCGCGCCCGGGGCTGGCGCTGGTCCGGCTCGAGCGGCCCAGCGTCCCCTTCTACCGCTTCCTCTACGACACCATCGGCGAGCCCTGGCTTTGGATCGATCGGCGCCGGATCGATGACGCCGGGCTGGAGGCCATCATCCGCCATCCGCGGGTGGAGGTGCACGTGCTCTACGGCGGCGGGGAGCCGCTCGGCTACGCCGAGCTCGATTTCCGCGTGCCCGGCGAGGTGGAGATCGTCTACTGCGGCCTGATGCCCCACGCCATCGGCGGCGGGCTGGGCCGCTACCTGCTCGGCCAGGCGCTGGACCGGGCCTGGGCCGCGGGTCCGGAGCGGGTCTGGCTCCACACCTGCACCCAGGATCACCCCGGCGCGCTCGGGTTCTACCGCCGCGCCGGCTTCGTCAAGACCCACGAGGTGGAGGAGTGGGTGGAGATTGCCCCCGTCTGAGTCCGGTTGGTTCAACGCCAAGACACGAAGGCGCGAACTCGCCAGGAACAACAGGAGCGGCGTGGCGGCGGGTCAGCCGGTGTGGGGGCGGAGGTGGCGGCCGAGGCGCCGTTCCAGCACCTTGAACACCTGGGTGAGCACCAGGGTCATGGCGAGGTAGATGAGCCCGGCGGCGAGGAACATCTCCACCGGGAGGTAGTTGCGGGCGATGAGGGTGCGGGCCATGCCGGTGAGATCCAGCAGGGTGATGGTGCTGGCCAGCGCGCTGCCCTTGATCATCAGGATGATCTCGTTGCCGTAGGCGGGCAGGCCGATGCGCACCGCCTGGGGCAGGATGATGCGTCGGTAGGCGAGCGGCAGGGACATGCCGATGGCGCGGGCGGCCTCGATTTCGCCGGGGGGCACCGCCTGGATCGCCCCGCGCAGGATCTCCGCGGTGTAGGCGCCGGTGTTCAGCGCGAAGGCGATGATGGCGCACCAGTAGGGTTCGCGCAGGATGGGCCACAGCGCGCTCTCCCGCACCCACTCGAACTGGGAGGCGCCGTAGTAGATCATGAAGATCTGCACCAGCAGCGGCGTGCCGCGGAAGAAGAAGATGAAGCCGTAGGGCAGCATCCGCACCAGCGGGCTGCGCGCCACCCGCATCAGGGCCATGGGCAGCGCCAGCAGCAGCCCGATGAGGAGCGAGATCCCCACCAGCTCCAGGGTGAGGACGGTGCCGGAGAGCAGCTTCGGCAGGCTGTCGATGATGGCCTGGAAGTTCATGTGCGCGAGCGCTCCAGACCGCGGTTGGCCCAGCGCTCGGCGAAGTGGATGCCCACCATGGTCACCACGGTCATGCCCAGGTAGATGATCGCCGCCAGTAGGTAGAAGGTGAACGGCTCCTTGGTGAAGCCGATGGCGATGGAGCTCTTGCGCATCAGCTCCTCGAGCCCGATGAGGGAGACCAGCGCGGTGTCCTTGAGCAGCACCAGGAACAGGTTGCCGAGCCCGGGCAGGGCGATGCGCCACACCTGGGGCAGCACGATGCGGTGGAAGGTGAGCCAGCGGCCCATGCCGAAGGCCTGCGCCGCCTCGATCTGGCCCCGGGGAATGGCCAGCATGGCGCCGCGGAACACCTCGGTGGCGTAGGAGCCGAAGGTGATGCCGAGCGCGGTGACGCCGGCGGCGTAGGGGCTCAGCTCCACGTAGCCTTGGTGGCCGAAGTACCCGGCTAGCGCGGTGAGCATCCCGGCGGTGCCGAAGTAGATGAGCAGCACGATGATGAGCTCCGGCACCCCGCGCACCACGGTGGTGTAGAGCCCGGCGGCGGCCCGCGCCAGGCGCGAGCGGGAGAGCTTGGCGCTGGCGCCGAGCAGCCCCAGCACCAGGCCCACCGCCACGGCCCCGGCGGCCAGCTGCAGGGTCATCAGGGCGCCCAGGAGGATCTGGTCGCCGAATCCTTGCAGCTCGAACATCGCCGGGGCCGGGCGTCAGGCGGCTCAGTAGATGTCGAAGGGGAAGTACTTGGCGTTGATCTTCGCGTAGGTGCCGTCGGCGCGAATCTGCTCGATGGCCTTGTTCAGCCGCTCCACCAGGGCGGCGTCCTCCTTGCGCACGGCGATGCCGATTTCGTCGTTGATGTTGATGGGATCGCCCACGAACTCGAAGCCCTGGCCCGCCTCGCTCTGCAGCCAGTTGTAGTTCACGTAGGTGTCGGCCAGCATGGCGTCGAGGCGGCCGTTGGAGAGATCCAGGTAGGCGTTCTCCTGGGTGTCGTAGAGCTTGATGGAGACCGTGTCGGAGAGGTTGTCCTCGAGATACTGGGCGCTGATGGTGGCGCGCTGGGCGCCGATGGCCTTGCCCTTGAGGTCGTCCACGGAGAAGCCCGAGCCCTTCTTCGCGGCGTAGCGCAGGCTGTTGGAGTAGTAGCGCCCGGTGAAGGCCACCGCCTGCTTGCGCTCCTCGGTGATGGACATGGAGGCGACGATGGCGTCGTACTTGCGCGCCAGCAGGCCGGGGATGATGCCGTCCCAGTCCTGGGTCACGAACACGCACTCCACCTGCATGGCGTCGCAGAGCGCGTTGGCGATGTCGATGTCGAAGCCGAACACCTTGCCGTCGGGCCCGATCTGGTTGAAGGGGGGATAGGCGCCCTCGGTGCCGATGCGCAGGGTCTCGGCCTGGGCGACACCGGCCAGGGCCAGGGTGGTGAGCAGGATGGCGAGCAGCTTTTTCATCGTGGTGTGCCTCTCGTGGACCGTTCGGTTGTCGGGCTGTGTCACTGCAGGTGGCTGGAGATGAACTGCCGGACCCGCTCCGAGCGGGCCTGGCCGAAGATCTGCGCCGGCGGCCCCATCTCCTCCACCCGTCCCTCGTGCAGGAACATGATCTGGCTGGAGACCTCGCGGGCGAAGCCCATCTCGTGGGTGACGATGAGCATGGTGCGCCCCTCCTCCGCCAGCCGGCGGATCACCTGCAGCACCTCGCCCACCATCTCCGGGTCGAGCGCCGAGGTGGGCTCGTCGAAGAGGATGAGCCGCGGCTCCATGGCCAGCGCCCGGGCGATGGCCGCCCGCTGCTGCTGGCCGCCGGAGAGGTGGGCGGGATAGTGGCTGCGCTTGTCGGCGATGCCCACCTTGGCCAGCAGCGCCTCGGCCCGCTCCACCGCCGCGGCGCGGCTCAGCCCCTGCACGTGGATGGGGGCCTCGACGAGGTTCTCCAGCACCGTCATGTGGGACCAGAGGTTGAAGTTCTGGAACACGAAGCCGATCTGCTGGCGCATGCGGTTGAGCTGCGCCGGGTCGGCCGGCCCCAGGCCGCCCTCGCGGGAGGGCTGCAGGCGCAGGGTCTCGCCGGCCAGGGCGATGCGGCCCTGGTCCGGGTATTCGAGCAGGTTGAGGCAGCGCAGGAAGGTGCTCTTGCCGGAGCCGCTGGAGCCGATGATGGAGATGACGTCGCCGTCATGGGCGGTCAGGGAGATGCCCTTGAGCACCTCCAGCCCGCCGAAGCGCTTGTGGATGTCGGCGACCTCGAGGGCCGGCGTGCCGGCATTCATGATCCGGCGGCCTCGCGGTCGGTAGCGGGACGGAACACCCCGGAACAGGGCGCGCGGGCGGGCTGGCGGAGTGCGGCTACTCTGGGCATGGCTCTGTCCGTCGGGCGAGGTTTCATTCTAGGTGAGCCCGGCGCCGATGCAAACCGCCGCCATGGTCATGTTCACGCTTGTCTACACTTGCCGCAGCGGCGCGGGGCGCCGGATGCCGGTGCCGGGGGCGGATCGGGCGCGCCGCGTGGAATCGCTGTTCCGCAACCTGACGAGGGAGGTGCACATGGAGCGCAAGGCGCCGATTCTCAACCTGGACGAGGTGGAGTACGAGGAGTGGGGGCACGGTGAGCGCTTCGCGGCGCGGCTCGGGCCCCTGGCCGCCCGCCTGGGGGCCCGGAAACTGGGCTACCGGGTGGTGGTGGTGCCGCCGGGCAAGACCGCGTGGCCCTGCCACTTCCACCACGTGAACGAGGAGATGTTCCTGATCCTCGACGGCCACGGCACCCTGCGCATCGGGGCGGAGCGCCACCCGCTGCGCGCCGGCGACGTGGTGTGCCTGCCGCCGGGCCCGGAGACCGCGCACCAGATCCTCAACACCTCCAACGCCGCCCTGAAGTACCTGGCGGTCAGCACCATGGAGGCGCCGGACATCATGGAGTACCCCGATTCGGGCAAGTACGCGGTGTTCGCCGGCAGCGCCCCGGGCGGGGCGCAGGCCGACCGGACCTTCGCCATCGTCGCCCGGCACCGGGACGCGACGGACTACTGGGAGGGCGAGGAGTGAGGCGCTATCCTTGCGCGGGTCCCGACACCGACCGTGCGCCAGGAGAGGTCATGACCGATCGGCAGCAGACCGGCTACCACATGAGCCCCGAGGATTTCCGCCGCCACGGCCATGCGCTGGTGGACTGGATCGCCGCGTACTGGCAGCGGGTGGAGTCGCTGCCGGTGCGCTCCCGCGCGGCGCCGGGCGAGGTGGCCGCGGCCCTGCCCGGCAGCGCGCCGGAGCGGGGGGAGCCGTTCGCGGCGATGCTGGAGGACGTGGAGCGGGTGATCCTGCCCGGCCTCACCCACTGGCAGTCGCCCAACTTCTTCGCCTACTTCCCCGCCAACACCTCGGCCCCGTCGGTGCTGGGCGAGCTGCTTGCCGCGGGGCTCGGCGTGCAGGGGATGCTGTGGGCCACCAGCCCCGCCTGCACCGAGCTGGAGACCCGGGTGCTCGACTGGCTGGCGGAGCTGCTCGGGCTGCCCGCGGCGTTCCGCTCCGACGGCGGCGGCGGCGGCGTGATCCAGGATTCCGCCTCGGGCGCGGCGCTGTGCGCCCTGCTGGCGGCGCGGGAGCGGGCCTCGGACGGCGCCGCCAACGAGCGGGGCTGCGACCGGCGGCTGACCGCCTACGCCTCCACCGAGACCCACTCCTCCATCGAGAAGGCGGTGAAGATCGCCGGCCTGGGGCGGGAGCAGCTGCGCATCATCCCGGTGGACGACCACTTCGCCATGGACGCCGGGGCCCTGGCGCGGCAGATGGCCGCCGACGTGGCCGCCGGGTTCACGCCGGCGTTCGTCTGCGCCACCGTGGGCACCACCTCCTCCACCGCCGTGGACCCGGTGGCCGCCATCGCCGCCGTGGCGCGCCGCTTCGGCGCCTGGCTGCACGTGGACGCCGCCATGGCCGGCTCGGCCATGATCTGCCCCGAGTTCCGGGCGCTGCAGGCGGGCGTGGAGCAGGCCGACAGCTACTGCTTCGATCCCCACAAGTGGCTGTTCACCAACTTCGACTGCAGCTGCCTGTTCGTGCGCGAGCGCGGCGCGCTGATCCGGGCCCTGTCGGTGCTGCCGGAGTACCTGCGCAACCGCGCCAGCGAGAGCGGCGCGGTGATCGACTACCGCGACTGGCATGTGCCCCTGGGGCGGCGGTTCCGGGCGCTGAAGCTCTGGTTCGTGCTGCGCCACTACGGCGCGGAGGGGCTGCGCCACCACCTGCGCGAGCATGTGCGCCTGGCGCGCTGGTTCGCCGACCAGGTGGCCGTCCACCCGGACTTCGAGCTGGCCGCGCCGGTGCCCTTCAACCTGGTCTGCTTCCGCCACCGCGGCGGTGATGCCGGCAGCGAGGCGCTGCTGGAGCGGCTCAACGGGAGCGGGCGCCTCTACCTCACCCACACCCGCCTCGACGGCCGCTTCACCCTGCGCCTGTGCGTGGGCCAGACCCACACGGAAGCCAGCCACGTGGAGGCGGCCTGGGCGGCGATCCGGGCGGCCGCGGAGGGGACCGCGGCGCCGGCCGGCTGATGATCCGCGGTGATGGGGCGCGCCCGCCGCACGCACGCTGTCCCCATCCCCTTCCGGGTTGCAACGCCCGGACCGGCCGCGCACCATTCTGCGCCTGCGCGACAGGACCAGACAGGAGTATCGAACCATGAAATACGTGGGAGCCCACGTCTCCGCCTCGGGCGGGGTGGAGAACGCGCCGCTCAACGCCGCGGCCATCGGCGCGCGCGCCTTCGCCCTGTTCACCAAGAACCAGCGCCAGTGGCAGGCCAAGCCCCTGACCACGAAGAGCATCGACGCCTTCCGCGCCAACCTCGAGCAGTCGGGCATCCGGCCCGGGCATGTCCTGCCCCACGACAGCTATCTCATCAACCTCGGCCACCCCGAGCCGGAGGCGCTGGCGAAGTCCCGCGCGGCCTTCCTCGACGAGATGCGGCGCTGCGGGCAGCTGGGGCTGAAGCTGCTCAACTTCCACCCCGGCGCCCATCTCGGCAAGATCGACGAGGAGGCGTGCCTGGCCCGCATCGCCGAGTCGGTGAACCTGGCCCTGGAGCAGACCGAGGGGGTCACCGCGGTGATCGAGAACACCGCCGGCCAGGGCACCGTCCTCGGCTGGCGCTTCGAGCACCTCGCCGCCATCATCGACCGGGTCGAGGACAAGTCGCGGGTGGGGGTCTGCCTCGACACCGCCCATACCTTCGGCGCCGGCTACGACCTGCGCACCGCGGCGGCGTGCGCGGAGACCTTCTCCGAGTTCGACGCCGTGGTGGGTTTCCGCTACCTGCGCGGCATGCACCTCAACGACTCCAAGGCGGCGCTCGGCTCGCGGGTGGATCGCCACCACAGCCTGGGTAAGGGGCTCATCGGCCTGGAGGCCTTCCGCACCATCATGCGCGATCCGCGCTTCGAGGAGATTCCCCTGGTGCTGGAAACCATCGACGAGACCCTCTGGCCCGAGGAGATCCGGATGCTCTACGGGATGCAGTCCGGGCAGGGGGGCGAGTGAGCCTGCCCCTCGAGGCGCTGCTGGCCTGGCCGCTCCTGCTCGCCCTGGCGGTGGCCAACGGGGCCCTGCGCGAGTTCCTGCTGCAGCCGCGCCTGGGCGAGCGGCCGGCGCGCCTGCTGAGCCCGGTCATCCTCGCCCTGGGGGTGCTGATCCTGGGCGGCCTGTTCGCCTGGTACGCGGGGCCCCGTCCGGCCCCCGTGCTGCTCGGCGTGGGGCTGTTCTGGCTGCTGCTGGCGCTGGTGTTCGAGTTCGGCTTCTTCCACTTCGTCCGCGGGGTGCCGTGGACGGTGCTGCTGGCGGACTACAATATCCTTGCGGGCCGGCTGCTGGCGCTGGTCTGGATCGCCACGCTGCTGGGCCCCTGGCTGGGCGGCCGGCTGCTGGGCTACTACTGAGCGGGCGCGATCCGCGCCGGGCTGCGGCCGTGCGCGCGATCCCGGTACCGCCCGGAGACCCTCAGGCCCCGGCATCGAGCCGGTTCCGCACCGCGGCCACCTTGCCCTCCAGGCCGCCCCGGCGCCCCGCCCGGCTGTCGATCTTGGCGGTGGCGTAGATGCGCCCGCAGCCCCGGGCCTCCAGCAGCGCGTGGGCGCGCTCCACGAACGCCAGTGCCTCGCCGATGGTCGCGGTCTCGATGATGGTGCCCATGGGGGTGAGGCGGTACTCGGCGCCGCTGTCCCGGATCATGCGGATCACCTCGGCGACGTCGGGGCTGACGCTCTCGCCGCGGTCCATGGGGAAGATGCTGAATTCGATGAGTACGGACATGGGCTGCTCCAGTCTGGTTTATCGGCGCGCATCCCGCGCATTACAGGCAGCCGGCGGCCGAAGCGGATCAGCCGCCGCCGGGCGGCGGGCAGACCCCGCGCTGAAAGGGTTTGCCGCCGGCCCCGGTCCACTGAACAGTAGCCGTCCATGGGTGCGACGGCCGGGAGAGACACATGGGACTGAGAAAAATCGGCCGGCTTGCCGCCGCCGGCCTGCTGTTGCTGGGTGCCGTACCGGGGCCGGTCGCGGCCGCGGAGCCGGCCGTGGCCACCTTCGCCGGCGGCTGCTTCTGGTGCATGGAGCCCCCCTACGACAAGCTGGAGGGGGTCATCTCCACCACCTCCGGCTACACCGGCGGAGACAAGGAGAACCCCACCTACGGTGAGGTCTCCGCCGGCGGCACCGGCCACTACGAGGCCCTGCAGGTGGTCTACGACCCGGCCCGGGTCAGCTATCAGCAGCTGCTGGTGCTGTTCTGGCACAACGTGGATCCTCTCGACGCGGGCGGCCAGTTCTGCGACCGCGGCGACCAGTACCGGACCGCCATCTTCGTCCACGACGAGGAGCAGCGGCGCCTGGCCGAGGAGTCGAAACAGTACCTGGAGCAGGCGGGCGGCTTCGACAAGCCCATCGTCACCCCCATCCTGCCCGCCGGACCCTTCTACCCGGCGGAGACGTACCACCAGGACTACTATGAGAAGAACCCGCTGCGCTACAAGTTCTACCGCTACAGCTGCGGCCGCGACGCGCGCCTCGAGGCCCTCTGGGGCGAGTTGGCCGGGAAGCCCTGAATCCCGGCCGGCGGGCGTCGGTCACACATCCGTCTCCAGCCGTTTCGACAGGTAGGCCTGCACATTCGGCCCCCCGGGGTTGGCGAGTACGCACTCCACCCAGGCGCCGCGTTCGTGGCAGATGACCGCCAGGTCCCAGACGCAGGCGCTGAGCCCGGTGGGGGTCACCTCCTCCAGCTCGGCGGGGCGATCGTGGGGGGAGACCCAGACGTGATGGTGCAGTTCGTTCTCGTCCGCCCACCAGTCCACGAACACGAAGTTGCCGCCGCGCCCGTCGTGGATGCCCACGAAACCCACCCCGTAGTGATTCTGCCCGGCGGCCACCACGGCGAGCTGGGTTTCCGCCAGGTCCCGGGCCGCGCGCACCAGGGGTGAGCGGGGCAGTTCCCGGTCATGGGCGATGCCGTAGGCCTTGAGCTGGAAACCGGGGGTATCCCAGAGACCGAGGAAGCGGATGGGGCGGGGACGGTAGGGCTCGCTGAGGTTCGGATTCATGGCGGCTATCCCTGTCGGTGGTCGGCAGCGGCAGGTAGACAGTGTAGTGCATGACCGGGCGGACCGGGGCGCGGATGGGGGCCCCGGGCCGGCCTTGGCCTATCCTGAAGCATGGGCGGACGGCCGGGAGCGCGCGGCCGGCCGGATCCGGCCGGCGGGTTGCCGGGCACCCTGGAGCGTCGACGGACACCGGAGAGCACGCGGGCGATGGCCAGACTTCTCATCCTCTATGCCAGCCGCGAGGGCCAGACCGCCCGGATCGTGGAGCGGATGGCGGACATCGCCCGGGGCCGGGGGCACGCGGTGGAGATCGTCCGCTGCCGCCGCTTTTCCGTGCCGCCGTCACCGGATCCCTTCGCCGGCGTGCTGGTGGGCGGCTCCATTCACCTCGGCCGGCACGAGCGGAGCCTGGAGCGGTTCGTGGCCGCGCACCACGACGTGCTGGAGCGCCTGCCCGCGGGCTTCTTCTCGGTGAGCCTCAGCGCCGCCAGCCCGCGGGCCGAGGTGCGGGCCGCGGCGCAGGGCTACGTGGATGATTTTCTGCAGGAGACCGGCTGGCATCCGCGGGTGACGGCCAGCTTCGCCGGCGCGCTGGCCTACACCCGCTACGGGCCGCTGAAGCGCTGGTTCATGCGCCGCGTCGTCGCCCGCCACAGCGACGACACGGACACCCGCCGCGATTACGAGTACACCGACTGGGAGGCGGTGGGGTGTTTTGCCGCGGCGTTCCTCGACCGGCTGGAGAGATGGCCGGAATGAGCGCCGCGCCGCTCCGGACCGCGGCGCTGATGGCCTGCCTGGGCCTGGCGGCCCTTGCCGCCCGTGCGGATCCGGGTGGACCGTTGTGGGCCCCCACGCCCCGGCTCAACCTGCCGGTGGAGGAGGTGCGCCCGGCCTTCGCGCCCTATGCCGAGTTCTGTGCCCGGGAGGCCGGCGCCTGCGATCTCTCCGGCCCGCAGTCGCTGCACCTGACACCCGAGCGCATGGCGCTGATCGCGGGTGTGAACGGGAGGGTGAACCGCGGGATCGTCCTGATGGCGGACGTGCAGCAGTACGGCGTGGAGGAGTACTGGGCCTACCCCCGCTCCGGCTATGGCGACTGCGAGGACCTGGCCCTGGAGAAGCGGGCGCGGCTGGTGGCGCTCGGCTTTCCCCGCGGGGCGCTGCGCCTGGGGCTCGCCCAGCACCGCCGCAGCCTGTTCACCCACGCGCTGCTGCTGGTGGAGACCGATGCGGGCACCTATGTGCTCAACGGGCCCGGATCGGAGGTGGTGCTGTGGTTCGAGACGCCCTACAACTTCGAGGCCCGGGAGCGGCCGGACGGGCGCTGGGAGCGCTTCGACCAGCGCCATTGGCGCTACGACTGAACGGGTCGCCTCAGAGCTGGCCGCGGTTGGCCAGGGCCACGAACCGCTCCAGGGTGACGATCTCCACCCCGGTGCAGTTCATGTAGCGCTGCAGGCCGCCGCCCACGTAGAAGTCGCGCAGGGTCCAGCCCTCCCCGCCGAGCACCAGGTAGGCCCGGCGGAACCGCCCGGGATGGAACTGCAGGGCGTCCTTCAGGCAGATCACCTCGAACGGCACCTTCTGCTCCGCGGTGCCCGAGCTCTGCTGCCACTTCAGCGATATGAGGTAGCGGTTGCGGTCCCGGTCGTCGGCCACCAGGTCCACCTTGTGCCGGCGGCCGTTGGGGCGGGTGCCCACCAGCACCTGGGGCTGCCAGGTGTAGCCGCCGCTGTGCAGCGAGTGGGTGACCATCACCTCGTGCACCGCCCCGGTGCGGGTGTCGCGGGTCCTCATCACAGGTTCCTCGTGGCGAGCATCTCCAGCGCCTTGCTGCGATCCCCGGTGCAGCTGATCATGCGTGGCGCCGGGAGGGTGTCGATTTCGAATCCCAGTTCCCTGTAGAGCTCCAGGATCTTCTCAGTGGCCTGGTTGGAGGCCACCACCGGCCCCGGGTGCCTGGCCAGCCACTCGGCCAGGCGAACCTGGTCCTCCCAGCGGAAGTTCTCCTTGGCGTACTGGGTGAACTGCACGTCGTAGGGCGGATCGGCGTAGATGAAGTCCTCCGGCGACAGCGCCATGGACTCGAAATCGCCGCAGCTGAACGCCCACTCGGAGAGGATTCCGCGGTAGGCGCTGAAGTCGCGGGTGTAGTTGATGGTCTTGTAGCGGCCGAAGGGCACGTTGAACTCGCCGCGGCTGTTGAAGCGGCACAGGCCGTTGTAGCCGGTGCGGTTGAGGTAGTAGAACAGCGCGGCGGCCTTCTTGGTGGCGGCGCGGTTGTCGGCGATGAGCCGGTTGAACTCGGTGCGACTGTCGTAGTAGTGGTCGCTGTCGTTGACCATCCGGATGCTGACTTTCAGCCCCGCTTTCAACTGGCGGTAGAAGTTGATGGCGTGGGGGTTGATGTCGTTGAGCAGGGCCCGCTCCGGGTTCAGCCCCAGGGCCACCGCCAGGCCGCCGCAGAAGGGCTCCGCCAGCCGCCGGTGGCGGTGGGGCTGCCAGAGCGGGCGCAGGTGCGGCAGCAGCCAGCGCTTGCCGCCGGCCCACTTGAGCGGTGGCGGGAGCGTGGGCCGGACGGGCTCCGCGGTCTCGACAGGGGTCTCGGCGCGCTGCATGGCTCTGCGGTCGGTTTCCGGCGGGCTCTGAATGGGGCGTTGTGGAGTCGAAGGGCTGTACTTTAGCAGCATCCTCCGCCCGGGGGCAGCACCGGGACCGGCGCCGGGCTGCTGCAGCGCAGCTTGTACCGGGGGGCCGGGCCGACTATGTCTTTTCTAAGCCCGCCGCGCGAGCGGCCCGTAGGCACGGGCGGCCGGGGGGCGGGATCCGGGACACCGGAAGGAGGCTGCCATGAAGACCTACCGCGCGAACGTGGTTATCCATCTCGACGAGAGCCTGGATCCCGCCCAGATCCACGACCTGGAGCGCAAGCTGAGCGGCGAGAACGGCGTCATCAGCGCCTGCGTCAGCGACCGCGCCACCCACCTGATGGTGGTGGATTTCGACTCCCAGGCCATCAGCTCCGACCAGTTGCTGGCCCGGGTGCAGCGCGAGGGGGTGCACGCGGAGCTGGTGGGGCTCTGAGCCCCGCCAACGCCCCCTTCAGGCGGCGCGATCCAGCCGCGGGGCCGGGCCCTTCGGGGGCGCGGCCGGCGGCAGGGGCCGCACCGGCGTGCCGTCGTGGATGGCCGCGCGGGCTTCGGCGGCGGCCAGCTGCTCGCCCATTCCCAGCTTCCGCCACAGGCCCACCCCCGCCGCCGGCACCAGGGCGATGGCGCTCCACTGCAGCCACGCCGGGCCGCCGCCGTTGACGGCGAAATGGATCACGTAGGTGAGGCCCACCAGGAGGGCGGCCATCAGGGCGATGATGACGAAATCGGGCACCTGGCCGGCATGGAGCCAGGCCGGTGAGCGGGGCGAGCGATAGGCGGCCAGCAGCAGAATGAAGGCGCAGACGGTGAACAGCAGGATGGCGGCGCCGATGAAGCCGGTCATGGGGGTTCTCCAGGGATAACGCCGGGCCCCGGCGCTTGCCGGGGTCCACACCGGGCCGCCTCCCGGGCGGGACGACGGCCCGGACCTAGCCGTCCCGGGGCGCGGCGGGGCCGCCCGGAAGGGGCGCTGCGGTGCGGAGGTTCGGAGGCGGCCGCCCCGCGGGGGCGGCTGTCGGCGGTGTGCGCCGACCTGTGGAGCGCCTGCGAGGCGCACTCCCGGAACCGCGGGCGGCTTCCACGAGCACGTCGCGTACGACGGTCGGATGGAATCTAGAACCGGCGCTCCCGTTCCGCAAGCGGGTGGCCGGCCGGTCGCAGAAGTTCACAGACTTCCGCACCGGCCCGGGCCTCAGCTCCCCTCCCCCAGCGCCTTGCTGGCGATCTCGTAGACGTCCTTCGACAGCTGCGGGGTGGCGAGGACGCGCTTCAGCTCGCCGGCCATCAGGGCGCGCCGGCCGGGCTCGTAGCGCCGCCACTGGGTGAGCGGGGTGAGCAGCCGGGCGGCCACCTGCGGGTTGAGGGGGTCGAGCTCCAGCACCCGGTCGGCCAGGAACAGGTAGCCGGCGCCGCTGGGATCGTGGAAGCGCACCGGGTTTCCGGAGGCGAAGGCGCCGATGAGCGCGCGCACCTTGTTGGGGTTGCGCAGGTTGAAGGCCGGATGGCGGGTGAGCCGCTTCACCTCCTCCAGCGTTCCCGGCAGGCTGGAGGTGGCCTGCAGGGCGAGCCACTTGTCCATGACCAGGGGGTCGTCCCGCCAGCGGCCGTGGAAGTGGGCCAGCGCCTCGATGCGCCCGGGGATGTCGACCTGGGCCAGCGCCGCCAGGGCCGCCATGGCGTCGGTCATGTTGTCCGCCTCCCGGTACTGGGTCATGCACAGGGCCTGGATCGTCTCGTCGTGGAGGGCCATCAGGTAGCCGAGGCAGACGTTCTTCAGCCGCCGCCGGCCGATGGCCTCGGGGCTCACCCGGTAGTCCGGGTCACGGTGGGCGTGGTAGCTCTCCAGCAGGATCGGCCGCAGCTCCTGGGCCAGGGCGTGGCGCAGGAACTCGCGGGCGTTGTGGATCGCCTCCGGATCGATGGCGTCGGACTGCTCGGCCAGGTAGGCCTCCGAGGGCAGCATCAGGGCCTGGGCCAGCAGCCGCCGGTCGGCGCCCGGGTCCTCCAGGAGCTTGCGGTAGGCGGCCAGGAGCCCTTCGTCCAGCCGCAGCGGGCGGCCGTCGCGGTAGTCAGCCATCAGCCGGGTGATCACCCGCTCGGCCAGCCGCTGGCCGGCATCCCAGCGGTTGAACTCGTCCGTGTCGTGGGCCATCAGGAAGGCCAGCTCGGCGTCGCTGTAGTCGTAGCGGAGCCTCACCGGGGCGGAGTAGCCGCGCAGCAGCGAGGGCACCGGCGTCGTGCCGATCGCCTCGAACACGAAGGCGTGCTCGGCCTCGGTGAGCTCCAGGACCCGGGTGCCGGCAACGGCTTCCGCCTCGCCGGCCAGCCGCAGCGGCAGGTCGACGCCGTCGGGACCCACCAGGCCGAGGGCGAAGGGAATGTGCAGGGGCAGCTTGTCGGGCTGGCCGGGGGTGGGCGGGGTGTGCTGGGTCACGGTCAGGGTATAGGTCCGGGCCCGGGGGTCGTGGTGGCCGGAGACGCCGAGCACCGGGGTGCCGGCCTGGCTGTACCAGCGCCGGAACCGGGACAGGTCGCGCCCCGTGGCCTCCTCCAGGGCCTGCACGAAGTCGTCGCAGGTGACCGCCTGGCCGTCGAAGCGCTCGAAGTAGCGGTCGGTGCCCCGGCGGAAGCCCTCGGGGCCCAGCAGGGTGTGGAGCATGCGCACCACCTCGGCGCCCTTCTCGTAGACGGTGAGGGTGTAGAAGTTGTTGATCTCCTGGTAGGCGTCGGGACGCACCGGGTGGGCCAGGGGGCCGCCGTCCTCGCGGAACTGGAAGGTGCGCAGCAGGTTCACGTCCTTGATGCGCTTGACCGCCCTGGAGGTCATGTCGGCGGTGAACTGCTGGTCGCGGAAGACGGTGAAGCCCTCCTTCAGGGAGAGCTGGAACCAGTCGCGGCAGGTGACCCGGTTGCCGGACCAGTTGTGGAAGTACTCGTGGGCGATGACCGCCTCGATGCCCTCGTAGTCCTCGTCGGTGGCCGTCTCCGGCTGGGCCAGCACGTACTTGGAGTTGAAGACGTTGAGGCCCTTGTTCTCCATCGCCCCCATGTTGAAGTCGTCCACCGCCACGATCATGTAGATGTCGAGATCGTACTCGCGCCCGAACACCCGCTCGTCCCAGGCCATGGCCTGCTTCAGCGAATGCATGGCGTGGCCGCACTTCTCGGCGTTGCGCGGCTCCACCCAGATCTCGAGCTTCACCTCGCGGCCGCCGGCGGTGGTGAAGGTGTCCTCCAGGGAGACCAGGTTTCCGGCCACGAGGGCGAACAGGTAGCAGGGCTTGGGGAACGGGTCCTCCCAGGTGACGAAGTGGCGCCCGTCCGGCAGCTCGCCGCGGGCCACCGGGTTGCCGTTGGAGAGCAGCACCGGGTAGCGGGCGGGATCGGCGCTGAGGGTGGTGCTGAAGCGGGCCATCACGTCGGGGCGGTCGGGGTAGAAGGTGATCTTGCGGAACCCCTCCGCCTCGCACTGGGTGCAGAAGTTGCCGCTGGAGAGGTAGAGCCCCTCCAGCGAGGTGTTCTCCCCGGGTCGGATCTCCACGCTCGTCTCCACCGTGCAGCGCTCCGGCAGGATGCCCAGGTCGAGGTGATCCTCGGTGAGGGTGTACTCGTGGGGAGCCAGCTCGCGGCCGTCCACCGCCACCCGCTTCAGCCCCAGCTCCTGGCCGTCCAGCACCAGCGGCCCCGGCGGCAGCGCGGGATTGCGCCGCAGGGTCAGGCGCGCCTCCACCCGGGTGACCGGGTCGCCCAGCTCGAAGCCGAGATCGGCATGCTCCACGAAATAGGGGGGCGGGGTGTAGTCCTCGCGGCGGATGGTCCTGGGCGTGGCTTCTCTCATGACGGGGCCTGTGGGGGATGGTGAATCAGGGGTGAGTGTCGTGGATTGTAGCGCCCCGCCGCGGGCCGCTTCACCCCCCGGACCGAAGGGTTGTCCAGGATTGGCGAGGGTGGGATGGTCCCGTGGTGTTCCGTGTTCCGTGTTCCGTGTTCCGGGGAGGGGATGGACCGGTGCCCGGGCCTGGAACGGGATCGAACGGCGGAGGCGCCTGGCTGTTGGAGCCCTCACCCCGCCATGGGGGCGGTGGCCAGGGTGGCGGCCATGCCGGAGAGTACCACCGCGGTCACGGCCAGGGCGGTGCGCCGGGCCATGCTGCCGCCGGCGATGAACACCACCAGGAGGCCCTTCACCGTCGTGTTCACCAGGGCGGCGATGACGATGCCGTAGGCCGCCACGCCCGCCAGCAGGGTCCCGGGCACCATGCCGGCCAGCGACAGGGTGATGGCGTCCACGTCGGCGATGCCGGAGGCCGCGGCGAGCAGGTAGACGCCGAGATCGCCGTACCATTCCCGCAGGGCCACCGAGAGCAGCATCACCAGTGCCAGCACGGCGCCGAACTTCACCGCCGTGGCCAGCTCGAAGGGGTGGGACAGGCGCACCCGGGCCGGCAGCCGCGCGGCGCTGCGCCACAGCAGCAGCGCCGCCGCGTAACCCACCACCGCCATGACGCCCACGGGCACCAGCAGCGTGGGCAGCAACGCCGGGCTGACGGCGGCCACCACCAGCAGCAGGCGCGGGAACATGGTGCTGGAGGCGAGCAGCACCCCGGCGGCCAGCAGGGGCTGCAGCTCGGCGTTCTCCCGCCCCATGCGCGCCAGGCTCAGGGTCACCGCGGTGGAGGCGGCCAGCCCGCCGAAGGCGGAGGTGAAGAGGATGCCGCGGTCCGGACCGGCGATCTTGACGGCGAAGTAGCCGAACAGGGAGATGGCGGCGATGAGCACCACCATCCACCAGATGATGTAGGGATTGAGCGCCTGCCAGGGGCCGTAGCCCCGGTCGGGCAGGATGGGCAGCAGCACCACCGAGATCAGCAGCAGCTGCAGGGTCGCGTTGAGTTCCTGGGGCTCCAGCCGCCGCAGCCAGCCGTGCACCACCACCTTGAAGCTCAGCAGGGTGACCGTCACCACCGCCATGGCGGCCGCCGCCGCGGGATATCCCAGCTGCACCAGCGCCCCGAGGGCGAAGGCGACCAGGGCGGCGGCCTCGGTGGTGAAGCCGTAATCCCGGTCGCGCTGGACGCCGAGGTAGTAGCCCAGTCCCATCAGCCCGGTGAAGCCGAGCAGGGCGAAGCCGAGCAGCAGGGGATCCACCTCGCGGGCGATGAGCCCCCACACCCCGCCCAGCAGCCCGATGAGGCCGAAGGTGCGCAGGCCGGCGAAGCGTCCACCCTCCTCCGCCTCGCGGGTCTTCCAGCCCCGCTCCACGCCGATGAGCAGGCCGATGGCCAGCGCCAGTCCGAGATCGAGGAAGAGTTCCAGCTGGGTCATGAACGGATACTAACGCGTGGATTCGCGCAATAGCACCTGTCCGGGGCGCCGCGGCCGTGCATTGCCCGGCCGGAGGCCGGGGGGATGGAGCAGAAGGCGTTTCCCCCGCGGGGCGGGGCTGACGCCCGGGGTCTGCGTCTTCTGCGGGGAGCTGTGGCGGGTTCGCGCGGCGTGCGCCCTCGGCGCCATGCCGCCGGGAACGGCCGTTCGGCCGGGGCTGATCAGGCCGGTGCAGGGACCGGAACCGGGCAGGGCGGGGATCTCCCGGCCCTGCCGGTACGGTGCGGGTGGGGCCGGGATGACGGCACCCACCCGCGCAGGGTCGAGCGGGGTAACGTCCGCTCAGAAGCTGGTGCCGACGCCCACCATGAAGACCCAGGGATCGATCTCCACCTCACCCTGGTAGGTGCCGTTGCCGACGTTGGCGTCGGTGTTGATGTCGGCGTAATAGGCGGCGCCGTTCAGGAAGAAGCCGCTGCCGAGATCAACATCCACGCCCGCCACGCCGGCCAGGCCCCAGGAGTCGTCGAGGGAGATGTCGGTACCCGCCAGAGCCCCCTTGCCCTTGGTTTCGAAGAACGTGGTGTAGTTGATGCCCGCGCCCACGTAGGGCCGCACGGCACCCTGGGGATTGATGTGGTACTGCACGGTCACGGTCGGCGGGAGGTGCTTGGTCTCGCCGATGGTACCGGCGCCCGACAGGGTGCCGGCGCCCTTGATGGAGTGCTTGAAGGGGGTGGCGGCCAGGAGCTCGACACCGATGTTGTCGGTCACCATGTAGGTGAAGTTGAGACCGAGCTGGGTGTTGCTGCCCACGTCCACCTTGATGCCGGTGGGGTCGCCGTCGCTGTCCTTGAAATCTTCGCTGCTGGTGTTGGGGGAGACATGGGCCGCACCCGCACGGACCAGGATGTTGCCCGCCTCCACGGCCAGGGCGCTGGAGCTCATCAGGGCCAGGCCAGCGGCCACGGCCATCACACAGGAATTCTTTGCAAGCTTCATCTACGACCTCCCTCGAGTCGTTTCGGGGCCACCATGCGCCCCTTGGATAGGTGTGCGCGGCACGGAAACGCGCTTTCCATGCCTTGTGCCGCAAGGTCGGCGCAATGCCGACCGGGTGAGTTTTATGTGAACCAGTTCACAAAACAATGACACAAATCAAATATGGGTATTGTTGGTGCGTGAGTGCGTGAGTGCGTGAGTGCGTGAGTGCGTGAATGCGTGAATGCGTGAGTGCGTGAATGCGTAGGGTCGGATTCATCCGACCAGGCAACTTTTTTCCCTGGCCTCGTTTGTGTTTGTTGTGTGATGCGCCGCCGGTGCCCATCGATGGATGTTCCAGGCGGGTCACCACTTGCCCTGAACGAGAGATCAAGGCTTGCCTCCCTCCCTTTCGCATCGCGTTACAATGGAGCCTTTCCGCCCCCCTCCGCCGGAGACCCGGACCATGGCAGGTTCGTCGAAGAAGGTCATTCTCGCCGCCCTGGCCGGCAACGGCCTGATTGCCCTGACGAAGTTCGCGGCCGCCGCCATCACCGGCAGCTCGGCCATGCTCTCGGAGGGGATCCACTCCGTGGTGGATACCGGCAACCAGGTCCTGCTGCTCCACGGACTGCGCCGCGCCGGCCGGCCCGCCGACGCCCGCTTCCCCTTCGGTCACGGCAAGGAGGTCTACTTCTGGAGCTTCGTGGTGGCCATTCTCATCTTCGCGGTGGGCGCCGGCGTCTCCCTCTACGAGGGGGTGCAGCACATGCTTCGCCCGGTAGCGGTGGAGAATCCGCTGGTGAACTACGTGGTGCTGGGCCTGGCGCTGCTGTTCGAGGGCGGCGCCTGGGCGTTCGCCCTGCGCGAGTTCAGGCGCGGCAAGGGCAAGTGGGGCTACATCGAGGCGGTGCAGCGGGGCAAGGACCCCTCCCTGTTCGTGGTGCTGTTCGAGGATTCCGCCGCCATGCTCGGCCTGCTGGTGGCCTTTTTCGGCATCCTGCTGGCCCAGTTGACCGGCAATCCGCTGTGGGACGGGGCGGCTTCCGTGATCATCGGCCTGATTCTCGGCGGCACGGCCGCCTGGCTGGCATGGGAGACCCACGGACTGCTGATCGGCGAGAGTGCGAACCGCCGGGTGGTGGACGGCATCCGCGCCCTGGTGCGCCTGCGTCCGGGCGTGGAGCACGTGAACGAGGTGCTCACCCTGCACATGGGTCCGGAGTTCATCCTGGTCAACATCAGCGTCGATTTCGCCGACGATCTGCCCGCCGCTGCGCTGGAGACGACCATTTGCGCGCTCGATCGCGACATCAAGGCCTCCTTCCCCGGCGTGCGCCGGGTGTTCGTGGAGGCGGAGGCCAGGCGCCGGGGCCAGCCGCCGCCGGAGGCTCCCTGTCCGGGGCCGGCGCAGTCGGCCGCCACCACCGGGGGGTGAGGCGCCGCCCGCGGTCCGTGTTCCTCAGGCCGGGCCGCCCAGCCGGATCAATCGGCTGACCCGGAAGCGGTCCTCCGGCGGTTCACCCCGGCAGATGATGCTGATCTCCGTCACGGTGAACGCCAGGGGCTGCCAGTCCGCCTGCAGCGCCGCGAGCAGCGTTTCCGCCCGCCCCGCCGGTGCCTGGCCCACGCTGAGGTGCGGGCGGAACGTGCCGGGGCGGCGTTCACCGTAGCCGGGAGCGGCCTGGGCGAGGGCGGCCTGCAGGCGCACCAGGGCGGTGGCCGGCTCCGGCGCCAGCCACAGGGTGCAGCGGCCCTGGCGGTGGCGGAACAGGCCGAACCGCTCCAGCCGCACGGGGAACGGTGCAATCGCCGCGGCCGTCGCCGCGAGACGCCCGGCCAGTCCGGGCAGGAGATGCTCCGGCGCGAAGGGGTAGATCAGGTTGATATGGGGCATCCAGCGCCGGAACCGGCGATCGTGGACCGCGCGGATGGCCTCGATGGGCGGCCAGCAGGCCGTCGGCGGCAGGATGGCCACCGCGCTCCTGTGTGTGGTCTCCGGCATGGCGGACGCCTCGGCGACCCGGGTCGGGTTCGGGATGGGCGGGCGGTGCACCGGGTCCTGCGGCAAGGATTGCACAACAGGGCGACAACGGGAACGGGCGCGACCGGTACAATCCGGCGCGCCGTCATGATCGGGAGCATGGAGATGTTCGACGCGGCTGCAGGCTGATGGTTTTCCAGACAAGGAGGTAGTGCATGTCGCAATGGTATTTCAGCTATGACGGCGACCAGATCGGACCCCTGGACGACGCCCGGGCACGGGCCCAGGCGGCGTCACGGCCGGAGGGTCATGTATGGCGGGAGGGGTTCGCCGAGTGGCTGCCCATCCGCCAGGTGGGCGAGCTCTCCGGCGCGGCGGCCCCGGCGGTCGCGCCGCCGCCGCCCACGGTGCGCGGCGCCGACGAAATCGATTTCCGCATCATGGGCCACGAGATGCAGTACGTGGAGGTGGAGCTCGATCCGGGCGAGAGCGCCGTGGCCGAGGCCGGGGCGATGATGTACAAGGCCCCCTCCATCCAGATGGAGAGTGTCTTCGGCGACGGCTCCAGCTCCGGCGACGGCTCCTTCATGGGCAAGCTCATGGGGGCGGGCAAGCGGCTGCTGACCGGCGAGAGCCTGTTCACCACGGTCTTCACCCACACCGGCCAGGGCAAGGCCCACGTGGCCTTCGCCGCCCCCTACCCCGGCAACATCATCCCGGTGTCGCTGGCGAACGTGGGCGGGCTGCTGGTGTGCCAGAAGGACAGCTTCCTGTGCGCCGCCCGCGGGGTCTCCATCGGCATCCAGTTCCAGCGGAAGATCCTCACCGGCCTGTTCGGCGGCGAGGGCTTCATCATGCAGAAGCTGGAGGGGGACGGGCTGGTGTTCGTCCATGCCGGCGGCACGGTGGTGGAGCGGGAGCTGGGTCCGGGCGAGGTGCTGCACGTGGACACCGGCTGCGTGGTGGCCTACGAGGGCCAGGTGGCGTTCGATATCCAGCAGGTGGGGGGGATCAAGTCGGCCCTGTTCGGCGGCGAGGGCATCTTCTTCGCCGTGCTGCGCGGCCCCGGCAGGGTGTGGCTGCAGTCGCTGCCCTTCTCGCGCCTCGCAGGCCGGATGCTCGCCAACGCCCCCCAGCACGGCGGCGGCAAGGGCGAGGGCTCGGTCATCGGCGGCCTCGGCGATCTCTTCGGCGACCGCTTCAACAGCTGAGCCGGATGGTGCCGGATCGCTGCTCCGGCATCCCGCTCCTTACCCTTCACACCTCACGGGCGAAGCCTCAGCACTGCTCCCACGGCAGGCCGTGGTAGCGCCAGCCGCCGAGCGTGCTGCGGTGGTGCTGGTCGTCCAGCTCGCCCTCGAAGCCCTCGTCCACGTGGAAGACGGCCGGGAAACCCGCCTCGATGAGCGCCTTGCCGGCCTCCTTCGAGCGCTTGCCGCTGCGGCAGATGAGGATGACCGGGGCGCAGCCCTCGTCCAGTTCGCACACCACGCCGCCGAGCAGCACCTTGCGCACCTCGGTGACGAAATGGGGATTCACGGTCCAGTCCGGCTCGTCGATCCAGGGCACGTGCACCGAGCCCTTGGGGTGGCCCACGAACAGGTATTCCATCGTGGAACGGATATCGATGAGCACCGCGCGGTGATCCTCCTCCAGCAGCTTCCAGGCCTGCTGGGAGGTGAGATTCTTCAGATGGTGTTCGGTCATGGCAGTCTCTCTTCCCGGCCGGTGGTCCGGCCTCTCTGTTCCCGCTTATGAATGAATAAGAATATTTGATGGATGTATCAATGAAAAGCCCGGCTGAACTGTTTCTGATAAAGTAGCGGACATCCCACCGCCTTCCGGTGTCCGTCAGCGCCATGAGTGATTATCCCGCCTACATCCGCCCGCCCAAGAGCCTGCTGCGCCTGGTGGGGCGGGCCATCGCCGATTACCGGATGATACGGGACGGGGATCGGATCCTGCTCGGCCTCTCCGGAGGCAAGGACTCGCTTACCCTGCTGCACGTGCTGCTGCACCTGCAGCGCCATGCGCCGGTGCGCTTCGAGGTGGCGGCGGCGACGGTGGATCCGCAGATCGAGGGCTTCGAGCCGGGCCGGCTGAAGGCGATCCTGGCGGAGATGGGCGTGCCCTACCTCTACCGGGAGCAGCCCATCGCCGAGGAGGCGCGGACCCGCCTGCGGGGCGACTCCTTCTGCGCCTACTGCGCGCGCATGAAGCGCGGCATCCTCTACACGGCCTGCCGCGAGCAGGGCTACAACGTCCTGGCCCTGGCCCAGCACCTGGACGACCTGGCGGAGAGCTTCCTGATGTCCGCCTTCCATGGCGGCCGGCTGCAGACCATGAAGGCCCATTACCGCAACGATGCCGGCGACCTGCGCATCATCCGGCCGCTGGTCTACGTGCGCGAGCGCCAGACCGCAGCCTTCGCCGCCGAGGCGCCGCTGCCGGTAATCCACGACAACTGTCCCGCCTGCTTCAGCATGCCCACCCAGCGCGTCCACATGAAGCAGCTCCTGGCCCGGGAGGAGCGCGACAACCGGGCCCTGTTCCGCAGCCTGCTGACCGCCATGCGGCCCCTGATGGTGACGGCGGAGGGCATCCCCGGCGACGGCGCGGAGGCGGCGCCGCGCACGGGGCTGCGCCGCAGCGCCTGAGGTCCGGATGGGACTGCTGACGGTGGCCACCTTCGATCTCATGACCGATGCCCACATCGCCCTGGGGCGGCTCCGGGCGGAGGGCATCGAGGCCTGGCTGGCCGACGAGCACCTGGTGCAGACCGACTGGCTCTACAGCATCGCCGTGGGGGGCATTAAATTGCAGGTGCGGCCGGAGGACGCGGCCCGTGCGCGGGTCGTGCTGGACACCGACTACTCCGCGGAGATGGAGGACTGAGCCGTGTCGGACCGAGTTGCGGAACCCTGCCCTGCCGCCCCGCCGGCGGTCGGATCCCCTCCTCCACTGCACCAGGGATGATCACTGTCTGACGGCATGAAGGCCTTTCTCATCACCGCGTTGCTGCACCTGCTGTCCGCCCTGCCCCTGCGGCTGGCGCAGGGCGTCGGCGCCGGCCTGGGCCGGCTGCTCGGCTGGCTCCCCGGCGACATGCGCCGCATCACCCGGATCAACCTGGAACACTGCCTGCCGGATCTACCGGCCCGGGAGCGCGAGCGGCTGGCGCGGGCCAGCCTGGTGGAAGCCGGCCGGGCCTTCGCGGAGCTGGGGGCGATGTGGCTGTGGCGGCCGGAGCGGCTCCTGGCCCTGGTGCGCGAGGTGCGCGGTTGGGAGCAGCTGGAGCAGGCGCTGGCCACCGGACGCGGAATCATTGTCCTCAGTCCGCACCTGGGGGCGTGGGAGCTGGGCTCCCTCTACGGAGCGCCGCGGCACCCGCTCACCGCCCTCTACCGGCCGTTGCGCGTCCGGGCGCTCGACGACCTGGTGCGGACCGCTCGTGAGCGCACCGGGGCCCGGCTCATGCCCACCGACGGCAGTGGCGTGCGGGCCCTGTACAAGGCGCTGGAACGGGGCGAGATGGTGGGCATCCTGCCGGACCAGGACCCGGGCCGCGGCGCTGGCGTGTTCGCCCCCTTCTTCGGTCACCCCGCCAAGACCATGGTGCTGGTGTCGCGTCTCGCCAGCCGCAGCGGCGCCGCGGTCCTCATCTGCGTGCCGGAGCGGCTGCCCCGCGGCCGGGGTTTCCGCCTCCACTTCACCCCGGCGCCGGCGGAGGTTTCCGCTGCCGATCTGAACCGGTCGGTGGCGGCGATGAACGCCGGGGTGGAGGCTTGGGTCCGGCGCCTGCCGGCCCAGTACCTGTGGAGCTACAAGCGCTTCAAGAGTCGCCCGGAGGGCGAACCCCGCTGGTACTGACCATCCCGGCCGCCACAGCCGTGCGCGCCGGATTCCGCCCGACCGGATTCAGGCCGACACCAGGGAGCTTGGCGTCGAGTCGTTTCATTCGCCCCCCGCCTGCTTGCGCAGGCGCTTGAGGAACACCTTCATCTCCTTGGCCGCCTGGATGTCGCCACGCTCCTCGGCGACCGTGATACCGCGCTCGTAGGCCGCGGCCGCGGCGTCGGTCCGCCCGTCCCCGGCCAGGGCCTTGCCGTAGGCCTTCCAGGCGGCCGAGTAGGCGGGGTCCTGCGCCACCGCCCTTGCCAGGTGCTCCGCGGCGCGGGCGGCGTCCCCGGCCTGGAGATAGGCGCTGCCCAGGCCGTAGCGCAGCAGCGCGCTGTCCTGGCCCGCGGCCAGCATCTTCTCGAAGTTCTCGATCACCGACATGGTTGCACCTCTGCGGAGCTTAAGAAGATCACCACGAAGTCACGAAGGACACGGAGGGAAGGCGAAGAATCGTTCAACCGCAGATTAGCGGTAATTGACGTTGATTCCATGCCTGCCTGGGCTCAGCCTGCTACAACGTGTCTGAATCACGGATACTGAGGGTGTTCCAACTTCAACAGGACTGCCCGAGAAACGTTCCTTGAAGCGATCGCGCCTGGTCTGAACCGGGCCATCCGGATAGCGGGGACAAAATCAACGTAAATCAACGTCAATCTGCGGTTTCATGGTCCTCTCTTCGTGTCCTTCGTGACTCCGTGGTGATCCTTTCGGAGTCCGGTTGACGGCGGGAGTTCCCGCTCCGGGTCATTCCGGGGGCCGCAGGGCCACCAGCTGGGCCTTGTTGCGGAAGCCCCGGCTCAGGTCGCCCACCCGGCCCTCCTCCCGGTAGAAGAGCAGGCGCAGGGGGCGGAACAGCTCCAGCAGCTCGTTGTCCCCCAGCCGGAAGTTTTCGCTGGCGGGGCCGGTGTCGTCCACCCGGGTGCGGGTCCAGGTCTCGTAGAACAGCACGCCGCCGGGGCGCAGGGCGGCCATCAGGGCGGGGGCGAGGCCGCGCTCGAGAAAGTGGGCGGCGACGATGACATCGAAGCTCTCCGGCAGGGGGGGGCGGGCCTCGACGTCGCGCACCTCCCCGTGCACCACCAGGCCGCGGTTGCCGGCGAACTCCCGCAGCCGCTCGATGGCCACCGGGGAGATGTCCCAGGCCCGGGTCTCGAGTCCGCGCCCGGCCAGCAGCAGGGCGTTGGCGCCGAGCCCGCAGCCGAGATCCAGGGCGGTCCCCGCGGTCGGGAGCAGGTGGAGGTTGTCGCTCAGCACCCGGACGGGATCGGGCAGCTGGCGGGCTTCGGTGTAGCGCTTGTCCCACTTGGCGATGAATCCGGGATCGTCCATGGCGGCGCTCCTCGATGGCGGACAGGCCTCCTCAGCGGCGCCAGTAGGCGGGGCTGAGGAGCACCAGCAGGGTGAAGATCTCCAGCCGGCCCAGCAGCATGGCGATGGTGCACAGCCACTTCGCCACCGGGTCGACGGTGGTGAAGTTGCTGGCCACCTCACCCAGTCCGGGGCCGAGGTTGTTCATGCAGGTGGCGATGGCGCCGAAGGCGGTCACCTGGTCGAGGCCGGTGGCCATCAGGCCCAGCATCAGCAGCACGAACAGGGCCACGTAGACGGCGAAGAACCCCCAGACCGAGCGCAGGATCCTTTGATCGACCACCCGGCCGCCGATCTTCACCGGCAGGACGGCGCGGGGGTAGATGAGGCAGCGCACCTCGCGCCGGCTCTGCTGGAACAGCAGCACGTAGCGCATGACCTTCATGCCCCCGGCGGTGGAGCCGCCGCAGCCGCCCATGAAGCTGATGAGCATCAGCAGCAGGGGCAGGAACAGGGGCCAGAGGGAGAAGTCGGTGGTGGTGAACCCGGTGCTGGTGATGACCGAGGCAACCTGGAAGGCGGCATCGCGCAGTGCCGTGAGCAGATCGGGGTAGGTGCCGCGCAGGCTCAGGGTCACGGCGGTCACGGCGGTGATGGCGGCCACCACCGCGAGAAAGGTCCGCACCTCCACGTCCCGCAGCCAGGCCCGGGGATCCCGTTGCCGCACCACCTGGTAGTGGACGGCGAAGTTCATGCCCCCGAGCAGCATGAAGACGATGGCCACGCTCTCCGCCAGGGGGCTGTGGAAATAGGCCATGCTGGCATCGTGGGTGGAGAAGCCGCCGGTGGAGACGGTGGCGAAGCTGTGGCCGATGGCATCGAACAGGCTCATGCCGGCCAGCCGGTAGCCGGCCGCGCAGGCGAGCGTCAGGCCGAGATAGAGCAGCCACAGGAAGCGGGCGGTGTCGGCGATGCGCGGGGCCAGCTTCTCGTCCTTCATCGGACCCGGGGTTTCGGCGCGGTAGAGCTGCATGCCGCCGATGCCGAGCATGGGCAGCACCGCCACCCCGAGCACGATGATGCCCATGCCCCCGAGCCACTGGAGCTGCTGGCGGTACCAGAGGATGGAGGCCGGCAGCCGATCGAGGCCGACGATGATCGTGGCGCCGGTGGTGGTGAAGGCGGAGACGGCCTCGAACAGGGAGTCGGTGAAGGAGAGGTGGGGCCCGAGGATGAACGGCAGCCCGCTCAGCGCCCCGAGCACGAGCCAGAACAGGCTGACCACCAGGAACCCGTCCCGGGTGCGCAGCTCGGCCGTGACCCCGAAGCCGGCCAGCCACAGGATTGCGCCGGCGCCGAAGGTCAGGCCGAAGGCGGTGAGGAAGTGCACCAGCTCGCCGTCGCCATAGCCGATGGAGATGGCCATGGGGAGGATGAGGGACAGGCTGAGGGCCATCAGCAGCTGGCCCAGAACACGCAGGATCAGCCGGTAGCGTGCCCAGCGCTCTATGTCATGGGGGGAGGAGACCGCGATGGGCATGGTGCGGTCAGCGACGCCAGAAGGCGGGGGTCAGGAGCACCAGGATGCTGAATACCTCGAGCCGCCCCAGCAGCATGGCGAAGCAGAGCACCCACTTGGCCACGTTGTTCAGCTCCCCGTAGTGGGCGCCCACCTCGCCGAGCCCCGGGCCCATGTTGTTCATGCAGGCGGCCACGGCCGAGAAGGCGGTGATCTGGTCGAGGCCGGTGGCCATGAGGATGAGCAGCATCAGGGTGTAGGCGGCCACGTAGGCGGCGAAGAAGCCCCACACCGCATCCATCACCCGGTCGGGCAGCACCTTGCCGCCGATCTTGATGGGAATCATGGCGGTGGGATGGATGAGGCGGCGGATCTCCCGGGCGCCCTGGCGGAACAGCAGCAGCACGCGGATGACCTTCATGCCGCCGGCGGTGGAGGCCGCGCAGCCGCCGATGAAGCTCATGAACAGCAGCATCACCGGCAGGAAACCGGGCCAGTTGAAGTAGTCGGCGGTGGTGAAGCCGGTGGTGGTGCCGATGGACACCGCCTGGAAGATGCCGTGGTGCAGGGCGCTGCCGAAGCTGGTGAAGGTGCCGCTGAGGTAGAGATAGGCGGTGGCGATCAGGGCGGCGGCGGCGAGGATGAACAGGTAGGCGCGGAACTCGGGGTCACGCCAGTAGCCGCTCAGGGTGCGGTGGCGCCAGGCGGTGAAGTGCAGGGCGAAGTTGGCGCCCGAGAGCAGGATGAACCCCACCGCGATCATCTCCATCAGGGCGCTGTTGAAGTGGCCCATGCTGGCGTCGTGGGTGGAGAAACCGCCGATGGCGACGGTGGAGAAGCTGTGGCCGATGGCGTCGAAGAGGCTCATCCCCGCCGCCCAGTAGGCCAGGGCGCAGAGCACCGTGAGGCCGAGGTAGATGTACCACAGCGCCTTGGCGGTCTCGGCGATGCGCGGGGTGAGCTTGCTGTCCTTGACCGGGCCGGGCATCTCGGCGCGGTAGAGCTGCATGCCGCCGATGCCGAGCATGGGCAGGATGGCCACCGCCAGCACGATGATGCCCATGCCGCCCAGCCACTGCAGCTGCTGGCGGTAGTAGAGGATGGACTGGGGCAGCTGGTCCAGCCCGACGATGACCGTGGCGCCGGTGGTGGTGAGCCCGGAGATGGACTCGAACACCGCGTCGGTCAGGCTCATGTGGGGATCCTGTCCCAGCATCAGCGGCAGGGCGCCGAAGCTGCCGAGCACGCTCCAGAACAGCACCACGATGAGGAAGCCGTCGCGGATGCGCAGCTCGCCGCGGTGGCGGGACACCGGCAGCCACAGCACCAGCCCCGTGGCCAGGGTCAGGGCGAAGCCCTGCAGGAACGCGGCCGCGGCCCCGTCGCCGTACCACCAGGAGACCGCCACCGACGGCAGCATGGTGGTGCTGAAGATCATCAGCAGCAGACCGAGGATGCGGAGGATGACGCGGTAGTGCATTTAGGATAGTTCCGAGTATCGAGTATCGGGTTGCGAGGCTCCTGGCTACTCGCGACTAGCTACTCGTGACTATTCTCATATGAACTGGAATCCCACCTGGAACAGGCGCTCCACTTCCTTGATGCGCTTCTTGTCCACCAGGAACAGGATGATGTGGTCCTCCGCCTCGATGATCGTGTCATGGTGGGCCATGATCACCTCTTCGCCGCGCACGATGGCGCCGATGGTGGTGCCCGGCGGCAGCTTGATCTCGTCGATGGCCCGGCCCACCACGCGGGAGCTGCGCGGATCGCCGTGGGCCACCGCCTCGATGGCCTCCGCGGCGCCGCGGCGCAGGCTGTGCACCTTGACGATGTCGCCGCGGCGGATGTGGGTGAGCAGGCTGCCGATGGTGGCCTGCTGGGGGGAGATGGCGATGTCGATGGAGCCGCTCTCCACCAGGTCGACGTAGGCGGTGCGGTTGATGAGCGCCATGGCCTTGCGCGCGCCGAGCCGCTTGGCCTGCAGGGCGGAGATGATGTTGGCCTCGTCGTCGTTGGTCACCGCGCAGAAGACGTCGGTGTCCTCGATGTTCTCGTCCAGCAGCAGGTCGCGGTCGGCCGCGTCGCCCCACAGCACGATGCTGCGGTCGAGCGTCTCGGAGGCGGTGCGGGCCTGTTCGTTGTCCTGCTCGATGAGCATGACGTGGAAGCGGCTCTCCAGGGCGCGGGCCAGGCGCCGGCCGATGTTGCCGGCGCCGGCGATGATGATGCGCTTGTAGGGGCGTTCCAGCCGCTGCAGCTCGCCCATCACCTTGCGGATGTGCTTGCGCGCGGCGATGAAGAAGACCTCGTCATCGGCCTCGATGACCGTGGTGCCCTCGGGGATGATGGGCCGGCCGCGCCGGAATACCGCCGCCACGCGGGTGTCGATGAGGGGCATGTGATCGCGCAGGGTGCGCAGTGCGTGGCCCACCAGGGGGCCGCCGTGGTAGGCGCGCACGGCCACCAGCTGCAGCCGGCCGTCGGCGAAGTCCAGCACCTGCAGGGCGCCCGGGTGTTCGATGAGGCGCTGCACGTAGTCGGTCACCAGCTGCTCGGGGCTGATGAGCACGTCGATGGGCAGCGCCTGGTTGGAGAACAGGACCGGTTCGTCGAGGTAGGCCTGGGCGCGCACCCGCGCCACCTTGGTGGGGGTGTGGAACAGGCTCCAGGCCACCTGGCAGGCCACCATGTTGGTCTCGTCGGAGTTGGTGACGGCGAGGATCATGTCGGCATCCTCGGCGCCCGCCTGGCGCAGCACCTCGGGATGGGAGCCGCGGCCGCTGACGGTGCGGATGTCGAGGCGGTCCTGCAGGTCGCGCAGCAGGTTGGCGTTGGTGTCCACGACGGTGACGTCGTTGGCCTCGGTGGCCAGGTTCGCGGCGACCGAGGAGCCTACCTGGCCGGCGCCCAGAATGATGATCTTCATTGCGGTCCCTTATAGCGTACTGCGCCACTCTTGGAGGCACATTCAGCGAGTCGCGGGCCGGCCAGAGGCAAGGCGCGCTTGTGCAGGAAGTGCAGGTCCCCTTGCAAGCAAGCGCTACGCTGCAGATGGCCGGCCTGCGGCGCGCCCGCAGGGAGCCCCCCGAAAGGGCCATGACGGCGTTGCAGCGCTGGACAAGGGAACAACCATTGCCTGCGCACTGCGCCTTGTCCTGGCGCTTTCGGGGGGCTCTGAAAGTACCTCCAAGAGTGGCGCAGCAGTACCCGAGCGGCCGTCAGGCCGTTCCCCCTTGTGCCCCGCGTCTCCGGGAGTGGCGCGGGCAACCAGCCGGCCTCACTTGCCGCCGCCCACCTGGCGCGGGTCGATGCCCAGGGCCTTGAGCTTGCGGTAGAGGTGGGTGCGCTCCACCCCGGCGAGCTTCGCCACCTGGCTGACGTTGCCGCCGCTGGCCTGCAGGTGGTGCTCGAAGTAGGCCTTCTCGAACAGCTCGCGCGCCTCGCGCAGGGGCAGGTCCAGCACGCCGGGGGCGGCCAGTCCGCCCGCGGCCAGGCTCGCCTCGCCCAGGGCCTGTTCCACCTCCTCCAGCCCGATTTCGTCGCCGCTGCCGAGAATCAGCAGCCGCTGCACCAGGTTCTTCAGCTCCAGGACGTTCCCGGGCCAGCTGTAGAGGCGCAGCCGGTTCTGGGCCGCCAGGGAGAAGTGCCGGTAGGGCAGGTTGTCGTGGTCCACGAACCGGTCCACGTAGAAGTTGAGCAGATCCGGCACGTCCTCGGCATGTTCGCGCAGCGGCGGGATGCGCAGCGGGACCACGTTGAGGTGGTAGTAGAGATCCTCGCGGAAGCGGCCGTCGCGAACCTCCTGCTCCAGGTTGCGGTGGGTGGCGGCGATGATGCGCACGTCCACCTTGACCGGCTCGGTGCCGCCCACCCGCCGGAAGGCCTGGGTCTCCACTGCGCTCAGCAGCCGGGCCTGGGTCTCGGGATCCATGTCGGCCACGTCCTCGAGGAACAGCACGCCGCCGTTGGCCTGTTCCAGGCGGCCGAAGTGGACCTCCTCGCCCTCCTCGCTGCCGAACAGCTCCACCGCCGAGTTCTCCCGGGCGATGATGGCCACGCCCACGTCCACGAACGGGCCGTCGCGGCGGGCGCTGCAGTGGTGCAGGTAGCGGGCCAGGGTCTTCTTGCCGCTGCCCGCCTCGCCGGAGATGAGCACGCGGCTGTCGTGCTGGGCGATGCGCTCCACCTGTTCGCGCAGCGCCTGCATCAGCTGGCTCTTGCCCACCGGCTCGAAGACGGTCTGCACCTGGCGGCGCAGGCCCACGTTCTCGCGGGCGAGCTTCTCCGCCTGCAGCGCCCGCTCCACGGTGAGCAGCAGCTTGGCCAGGGACAGGGGCTTTTCCAGGAAGTCGTAGGCGCCGAGCCGGGTGGCTTCGACGGCGGTTTCCACGGTCCCGTGGCCGGACATGACGATGACGGGCATCTCCAGGCCGTTGTCTCCGCGCCACTCCTTCAGCAGGGTGATGCCGTCAACGTCCGGCAGCCAGATGTCCAGCAGTACCAGGTCGGGCTTGCGGGAGCGCCGTGCGCGCCGCGCCGCCTCGCCGTTCTCGGCGGACTCCACCTGGTAGCCCTCGTCGGCCAGGATCTCCTGCAGCAGGGTACGGATGTCCGGCTCGTCATCGACGACTAGGATATGGGGTGCGCTCATGCTTCTCCGGCTTCAGGTCAGGATTCAGGGGCGGCTCTGGCCCCGTGGTTCAACAGCGCGTCGCGGTTCTCGGCCTGGACCGGGAGGCGCAGGCCGAAGCAGACGCCGCCGGTGGTCAGGTTTTCGGCCCAGATGACGCCGCCGTGCTCTTCCACAATCTTCTTCACGATGGCCAATCCTAGCCCGGTTCCCTTTGGCTTGGTAGTGACATAGGGTTCGAACAGCTGGCCGAGAATCTCCTCGGGGATGCCCGGACCGTGATCCACGACCCGCAGTTCCACGTGCCGGCAGCCGGTCTCCTCGCTGCAGCGGGTGGCGATTTCCACCTTCACCGTCGCCTCCCCGGCGGCCTCCTCGGCGTTCCGGAGCAGGTTGTGCAGCACCTGGCGCAGGCGTCCCGCGTCGGCCTCGATGGCGGGCAGTGCGGGATCCAGCCCGGTCTCGATCTCCAGCGGCCGGCCCGGGCCGCGGTAGAGCTCGAGGATCTCCCGCACCAGGTCGTTGAGCTGCAGCTGCTCGAGCTGCAGCGCCGGGCTGCGGGCGTAGTTGGAGAAGGCGTTCACCATCTCCTTCATCGCCTCCACCTGCTGCACGATGGTGTGGGTGAGGCGGTCGAGCACCTCCGCGTCGTTCCCCTCCATGCTGCGCAGGTACTTGTGCCGCAGGCGCTCGGCGGAGAGCTGGATGGGGGTGAGGGGATTCTTGATCTCGTGCGCCAGGCGCCGGGCCACCTCGCCCCAGGCGGCGTTGCGCTGGGCCTGGATGAGGGTGGTGATGTCGTCGAACACCACCACGAAGCCGGAGCCCGGCAGGGCGCTGCCCTGGCACATGAGCACCTGCCGGCCGCCGCCCCCGAACAGGGTCACCTCCTCGCGCCACTCGCGGTTGTCGCGCCGCAGGCGCGGTTCCAGCACTTCGACGAACTGCTGCAGGTGGGGGTGGCGGACGCCGAGCTCGGTGAAGGGCTGCTTCATGCAGGCGCGGACCTCGGCGCCGAGAATCTGGTCCGCGGCCTTGTTGCTGGTGCGCAGGACGTGGCGGCGGTCGAGGGTGAGCACGCCCGAGGAGAGGCTGCCCAGCACCGCCTCGAGGTAGGCCCGCTGGCTCTCGGCCTGGCGCTGGCTGTGGCGCACCTCCTCCTGGGCCCGGGAGATGCGGCGGGTCATCTCGTTGAAGGAGCTGACCAGAAAGCCGAGCTCGTCATAGCCGGCGGCGGGCAGCTGCTTGTCGTAGTCGCCGGCGGCCACCGCGCGGGTTCCCTCGGCCAGGTCGGTCACCGGCGCCACCAGGCGCCGGGCGGAGTAGAAGGCCACCCACACGGCCATCAGCAGGGTCAGCAGCAGGACCAGGGACAGGGTGAGGGTGAAGCTGTACTTCAGCGGCGTGCGCATGAACGCCAGTTCGCGGTACTGGGCGAAGGCAGTCTGGACGCTGTCGGCGAGGTTGCTCATGCGCCCGGCCACCGGGTACAGCGCCTGCAGCACGTAGGTCTCCCCGCCGGGGCTCACCGGGTCGGTGCCCACCACCACGCGCACGTGCAGACCGGCGCCCTCGATGGGATCGAGGCCCACATAGGTGTGGCCCTGGTGGACCTGCAGCAGCACCGCGTCACCCGGGGTGTTGGGGACCAGCTGGGTGGTCTCCACGCTGCTGGTGGCGATGATGGTGCCGTTGCGGGCCATCAGCGTCAGCTCGGTGGCGCCGGCCCGGGTGCGCATGTCGTCCAGCGCCAGGGCCCGCAGGCTGCCGCCCATCATGATGCCGCTCTCCAGCTCGTCGGTGAGGCTGGTGGTCTGGCGCAGCACTTCCCGCATGCGGGTCTCGAAGGAGGAGCGGCTGAGCTCCAGGGCGTCGTCCAGCGCCTGCTCCACGCGCACGTCGAACCAGCTGTCGATGCCGCGCAGCAGGAACTGCAGGGAGAAGGCGTAGACCAGGGTGACCGGCACCACCGACAGGAGGATGAAGATGAGCACCAGCCGGGCGGTGAGCTGGGAGCCGGCCTCGCGGCGGCGGTACTGGCGCAGCATCCGCGCCAGGTTGGCCGCGATCAGCGCCACCAGCGTGACCAGCCCCACCACGTTCACCAGCAGCAGCAGGGAGTAGAGGTTGCCGAAGCGCTGGGAGTTCTCCGTGGCGTTGCTCATCAGCAGCAGGGAGGCCAGCAGCAGCAGGAACAGGCCGAACATGGCCCAGGCGGAAGCGCGCCCCGGCCGCCGGGGCGGCTGGTTCAGCGGCGTATTGGCGGTGGGCTCAGGGCGCATGGCCAGGCTGCAGCGGCCACTCGACCCATTCGCTCTTCAGGCGCCAGTCCCGGGACAGGTAGGCCATGGGGCGCAGCGGCGAGGGCAGTGCCTCGGTGTGCAGCCGGACCCGGACCCGGCCGCGGTATTCGTCGCCGGCGACGAGCAGCGGCTGTTCCAGCAGCGGCAGACCGCGGATGCGCTCCACGCTGGCCAGCGCATCCTCCAGGTGGGTGTGGCTGGTCTGGACCCCGGTGTTGAGATTCTTCACCAGGTAGCGCCGGCTGAGGGCGTGGTGGCGCAGCTGGTAGCGCTGTTCCAGGCTGGCCACGGTCTGGTCCCAGAGCCAGGGCCGCTGCTGCACCACCTCGATCTCGACACCGAGAATCAGGGGTACGCCGTTGACCAGCGCGTCGCGCACCTCCCCTTCCAGCTCCAGGTCCAGGTCCGCATCCATGCGGTAGACCCCGTCCACCAGCTGGGAGCGGACTTCGCGCACCCTGAACTCCGCCGCCAGCGCGGTGGTGGCCGCGAGGGTCAGGCACAGGGTCAGCAGCGTGGCCAGGTGGCGGTAGTGGACAATGGTGCCGTGCATGTCGGGGCTCGTGCGCTTGTGTGGTTGCGCCCGGTCAGGGTTCCGCCGGCTTCTCCAGCCGGGCATAGAAGAACCCGTCACGGTCCTCCTGCCCGGGAAGAATCTGACGGCCCACGGGACGCGCAAGGCCCCACCCGGCAGCGATGGGACGCTCGCGGGCATCCCCATGCGTGGCGAGAAAGGCCTCAACCACCTGCTCGTTCTCCGCGGCCAGCGCCGAGCAGGTGGCGTAGACAAGCATACCCCCGGGGCGGAGCAAGGGCCACAGGGCGGTGAGGATGGCGGCCTGGGTGCGCGCCAGCTCCGGGATGTCCGCGGGACGGCGCAGGAGCTTGATGTCGGGATGGCGGCGGATGACCCCGGTGGCCGAACAGGGCGCATCGAGCAGGATGCGGTCGAAGGGCGTCCCGTCCCACCAGCCCTCCGGGCGGGCCGCATCCCCGCTGCTGAGCGTGCAGCCGAGGCCGAGGCGGTCGAGGTTTTCCCGCACCCGTCCGAGGCGCTCGGCGCTGATGTCGAGCGCCACCAGCTCCGCCAATCCGGGGGTGAGTTCCAGGATATGGGCGGTCTTGCCCCCCGGGGCGGCGCAGGCGTCGAGCACCCGCTGTCCCGGTGCCGCCTCGAGCAGTACGGCGGCCAGCTGGGCCGCGGCGTCCTGGACCGACACCTCGCCGTGATCGAAGCCGGGCAGGCTGCGAACCTCGGCCACGGGATCGATGCTGACCGCCCAGGGCTGTCCCGGGACGGGGCGGGGATCGAGGCCGGCCGCGGCCAGTCGCTCGAGGTAAGCGGCGGGATCGGGGTGGTGCAGGCGGCTGATGCGCAGGGTCATGGGCGGCTGGCGGTTGTTGGCCGCGACGACCGCCTCCCACTCCCCGGGCCAGTCCGTGCGCAGCCGCTCGAGCAGCCAGTCCGGGTGGGCATGGCGCGCCACGGGATCCCCGTCGGCGCGGCGGTTGAGCTCGGCGCCGCGGCGCTGGTAGCCGCGCAGTACGGCGTTGACCAGGCGGGTCGCCCAGGGCCGCCCGAGGGCGCGGGCCGCCTCGACGGTCTCCGCCACGGCGGCGTGGGCCGGGATGCGCAGGTGCTCGAGCTGGTAGAGCCCGACCCACAGCAGTGCGCCCAGTTCCGCGTCGCGCGCCTTCAATGGCTGGTTCAGCAGCTGGCCCGCCAGCCAGGCCAGCCGCGGTTGCCAGCGCAGGGTGCCGTAGCAGAGCTGCTGCAGCAGGGGGCGGTCGCGGGGCGCGCGCACCTGCCCCAGTGCCGGGGGCAGGACCGTGTCCAGGGAGCGGCCCTGGGCAGCGACCTGGTTGACCACCCGCGCGGCCAGAGCGCGCAGGTTCATGTGGGCAGGGATGGTTTCACGGCGATTCACCCGGCGGGCGTGGCTTCGGCGCCGAGACGCAGGCCGGGGGCGAAACCGCGCTGGGCGTTGAGGAAGTCCCGGGCCGGCAGGGACCGCCCGCCGGGCAGCTGCAGCCGCTTCAGCCGCAGGATGCCCGCGCCGGTGGCCACGTCGATGCCGTTGCGATCGGCCGCCACCACCGTCCCCGGCGCCGCCCGGGACGGTCCCGGGCGCGGCTCGGCCTCCCAGATCCTGAGGTTTTGATCCCCGAGCCGGGTGAAGGCCACCGGCCAGGGATTGAAGGCGCGGACCTGCCGGTCCAGCTCGGCGGCGCTGCGGCTCCAGTCGATCTCCGCCTCGGACTTTTCCAGCTTGGCGGCATAGTTGGCCAGGGCCTCGTCCTGGGTCTCGGCGGCGAGGGCGCCGGCCTCGAGTCCGGCAAGGGCCTCCACCAGGGCCCGTGCCCCCAGGTTGGCGAGCCGGTCGTGCAGGGTCTGGGCGGTGTCCCCGGCGCCGATGGGGCAGCTGACCCGCAGCAGCATCGGGCCGGTATCGAGGCCGGCCTCCATCTGCATGATGGTGACGCCGCTCTCGGCGTCGCCGGCCAGGATGGCGCGCTGGATCGGGGCCGCGCCGCGCCAGCGCGGCAGCAGGGAGGCATGGACGTTGATACAGCCCAGCCGCGGGGTGTCGAGCACCGCCTGGGGCAGGATCAGGCCATAGGCGACCACCACCATGATATCCGCCCGCCACGCCGCCAGCTCCCGCTGAGCGTCGGGATCGCGCAGCGTGGGCGGCTGGCGGACGGCCAGGCCCTGCTCCAGGGCCAGGGCCTTGACCGGGCTGGCGGTCAGCTTGCGTCCTCGACCCGCGGGACGATCGGGCTGGGTGTAGACGGCGCAGACCTCGTGCGGTGATTCCAGCAGGGCCTGGAGGCAGGTGGCCGCGAACTCGGGCGTGCCGGCGAAGATGATGCGCAAGGGTCCTCCGGGAAGTCGGTCGAATCGGGTATCGGCGCCCGCGCTGGCGCATGGAAGTGCAGTAGTGTACTGCGCCGCCGTGGCCGGTGCATGCGCTCTCCCGTCCGCGGGGTTCCGGACCCGGTGCCGGGGGCGATGGCCGGGGCTTCGACCGACGCCGCCCGATTCACCACGAAGGCACGAAGTGCACGAAGAAAGAGGCAAATGGCGATCGAGGCCCTATCGGCAGATCTTCCGACTCCCTTCGTGCGCTTCGTGTCTTCGTGGTGCAACGCTTCTTTCTGGAAATGCCCCCGTTACACCGAACGCGCCCCGGGCAAGGCAGGTCGTTCCACTCGGGCGCAAAAAAAAACGCACCCAGTGGGTGGGTGCGCAAATAGGGACTGCCAGATGGAGGATTGCACTGATTCCGGTGCCGTGGCCCTCGCGGGCTGCGTTACCGACCCCCCAGTGCACAGGGGGTTAAGCTCTTTCGATTGCTGTCATGTCCCGGGCCTCGGCCTGGGATTCATGCTCCCTTGCGTCCGAATACGAACAGCAGCAGCGTGATGGTCAGGCTCGCCACGATTCCGGCGATGGTCAGACTGTCCAGGCACATTGCTTTGGCTTCGCTCTCGCTTGCGGTCGGTCAAATCGGGTGGAGATGCCAGTATCTCCGCCATCTCTGATACACTTACACTCTGTGCGGGTTTGCCTCGCGCGGCCAATCGAAAACCCACGCTGCAAGCCTTGCTGAACCAGCCCGCCCGGAAGTGCAAAGGGTGATTCGCTGAATCCGGTTGCTCTTGGTCGCAATACCAAGCAATCCATGTGCCATGTTTTTTATATACCCTGATGCGGACATGGAAAATGCAGTGAAATTCGTGAGTTGATATATGCCGTCCGTTTTGTAATAAATTGTAACAGAAGGATTTTTGTCCTATAGCCAGAGACTTGTCGCCACTGCGCCCCATGGCGTGCCGGCTCCATCGTGGATATTCCGGCCCGGGCATTGGCCCTGTTTTTTATCCGTGTAAAGGGCAAAATGCTGTCATTATTGGCAGACAAGGCGCATAATCCTGCCATATTTGGCAGGATTCCGGGTTCGCCATGAATAGCATTGCCTCTCCCTCGCTCCCCCTCCCCGGCCTGGAGGCCGTCCTCGACTCCTTTCCGGAACCGATGGTGCTGCTCGATCGCGACTATCGGGTGGTGGCGGCGAATGAGACCTATCTGCGGGACTACCAGGATGACGTGCCCGTGGCGGGGCGTTGCTGTTACGAGGTGTCGCACCACTATGACCGCCCCTGCGACCAGGTGGGCGAGGATTGTCCGCTGAGCGAGAGTCTGCGCAGCGGGCAGATGCACCGGGTGCTGCACGTACACCACACCCCGCGCGGCCATGAGCATATCGAGGTGGAGACCCTGCCCATCCGCGGCGGGAGCGGTGAGGTGGAGTTCTTCCTCGAGCTGCACCGGCGGGTGCGGGGGTTCGCCGCCGAGCCCGGCAGTCCCGGGCTCGTGGGGCGCTCGCAGGCCTTCAACCGCATGCTGGAGCTGATCCAGCGGGTCGCGTCCAGCGAGACGGCGGTGCTGCTGCAGGGGGAGTCGGGGACGGGCAAGGAGCTGGCGGCCAAGGCGGTGCACCTGGCCAGCCCGCGCTCCCAGGGCCCCTTCGTGCCGGTGGAGTGTTCCGGCCTGACCGAGTCGCTGTTCGAGAGCGAGTTGTTCGGCCATGTGCGGGGGGCGTTCACCGGCGCCCACAGCCAGAAAGTGGGCCTGGTGGAGTCGGCCCGCGGGGGGACGCTGTTCCTGGACGAGGTGGGGGATGTGCCGCTGGGGCTGCAGGTGAAGCTGTTGCGCCTGCTGGAGACGCGCACCTACCGGCGGGTGGGCGACGTGGAGACCCAGAATGCCGATTTCCGCCTCATCTGCGCCACCCACCGCGGCCTGAAGGCCATGGTGGGCGAGGGGTCCTTCCGCCGCGATCTCTTCTATCGCATCAGCACCTTCCCGATTCACCTCCCCGCCCTGCGGGAGCGGCACGAGGATCTGCCGCTGCTGGTGCATACCCTGCTGCGGCGCATCGCGCCGGCCCGGCGCCTGCGGCTCGATCCGGCCGCCATGAACTGCCTGTTGCGCTACGCCTTCCCGGGCAATATCCGGGAGCTGCGCAACATCCTCGAGCGCGCCACCCTGCTGTCCGACGGGGAGGTGATCCGACCGGAACACCTGCCTGAAGTCTGCGATGGGGGGGAGACGGCGGAGGTCCTGCCGCCCCGGTTCCGCCAGATCCTGCCCCTGGAGGACCTGGAGCAGGCCTACCTGCGCTGGGCTTCGGCACGCTTCCCCGGGAGCAAGAAGGAGCTGGCCGAGCAGCTGGGCCTGAGCGAGCGCACCCTCTATCGCAAGCTCGCCGAGGCCGATGGCAGCGCAGGAGCGGTGGCGGGGGATTCCCCGCCGTGACGGCCGGGCACCCGTCGCGGCGCTGATTCCCGACCCGCGCGCCCGGTCCCGCCGGCGCAGTGGATCAGCCTCAAGTCCGACAGGCTGCTAGAGCGTCTGGCGGCGGACCTTCTCGAGCTTCTTGCGGATGCGCTGGCGCTTGAGCGGCGAGAGGTAGTCCACGAACAGCTTGCCCTCCAGGTGATCCATCTCGTGCTGGATGCAGACCGCCAGCAGGCCGTCGGTGTCCAGCTCGAACGGGTTGCCGTCGCGATCCAGCGCCCGGACCCGGATCCGCTCCGCCCGCTCCACCGGCTCGTAGATGCCCGGCACCGAGAGGCACCCCTCCTCCATCTGCTCCATTCCCTCCGCCGCCAGGATCTCGGGATTGATGAGGCACAGCGGCTGGTTCTTCTCCTCGGAGATGTCCACCACCAGGATGCGTTTCTGGATGTTGACCTGGTTGGCGGCCAGCCCGATGCCCGGTGCGTCGTACATGGTTTCGAGCATGTCGTCGACGATGCGCCGGATCGAGTCGTCGACCCGCTCCACCGGCTTCGCCTCCAGGCGCAGCTGCGGGTCGGGATAGTGCAGGATGTGAAGTATGGACATGGGAATCCGCCGAGCGTTGGTGTAATTGGTGTATATACTTGGTGTATATATTTAACTGTCTACTCTTATAACCGGGCAAGTCTCACCAGTGTCGGGCCGCATCGCTGTCAGACCCCGCCAGGACGGACGGGGTTCCCCCCTGAGGGAGGGGGCGGGCTGCGGCCCGAACCGTGGGTTACAGGATAACAAATAGGAAAAGTGTGGCCCGGTTCTCCCCTGTCGGAGTGTTCGGTCCCGGATAATGACCCTGCGAGCGGCATGCGATGCCGGACATGTTCATGGAGATCTGAAGGGAACGCCAGCTATGAAGAGACTGATTGGCTTGGTACTTGCGCTGTGCGTGGGCCTGGCGGTGGCGGCCACCCCGGAGTTGCGGCCCGATCACCCCGACCGCTACGTGGTGGTGAAGGGGGACACCCTGTGGGACATCAGCGGCAAGTTTCTCCGCTACCCGTGGTTCTGGCCCGAAATCTGGCAGGTCAACCCCCAAATCGCCAACCCGCACCTCATCTATCCCGGTGACGTGCTGACCCTGGTGTACGTGGACGGCAAGCCGCGGCTGATGCTGCAGCGGGGCGGAACGGTGAAGCTCTCCCCGCGGATACGCACCTCGCCGCTCGAGGACGCCATTCCCACCATCCCCATGGAGACCATCCGCCCGTTCCTGGTGGGCGCGCAGGTGGTGAGCCAGGAGGAGATCGACGCCGCCCCCTACATCGTGGCCAGCGTCGGCGAGCACATCATCGCCGGGGCCGGGGACCGGGTCTACGTGCGCAAGGTGGAGGACGACGCCCAGACCCGCTTCAACGTCTTCCGGCCGGGCGGCCCCTACATCGATCCGCAGACCCAGGAGGTGCTGGGCTACGAGGCCATCCACGTGGGCCAGGCGGACCTGCAGCGGACCGGCGATCCCGCCACCCTGATGCTGGCCACCACCACCCGCGAGGCGATCGACGGCGATCGGCTGCTGCCGATCCCCGAGGAGCCGGTGCGCCCCTACTTCATGCCGCGGGCGCCGGAGCAGGAGGTGGAAGGCCAGATCATCTCCGTCTACGACGGCGTGACCCAGATCGGCCAGTACCACACGGTGGTGATCAACCGCGGTATCCGCGACGGCCTCGAGCCCGGCCACGTCCTGGCGGTCTACCAGGCGGGCAACGTGATCGAGGACCCGGTGACGCCGGATCCCCGCGACACGGTGCAGCTCCCGGATGAGCGCGCCGGTGTGGCGATGGTCTACCGGACCTTCGACCGGGTGAGCCTGGCGCTGATCATGCGGGCCACCCAGGCCATTCACGTGCTGGACAAGGTGCGCAACCCCTGAGAGCCGATGCGGCAGGCCGGCGGCGTCCGTGCCCGGACCGCCGCGGCGGTCCGGCCGGGAAACCTCCGCCCGTCGCGAGCGGGCGGCAACGGCAGGAAGCCGACGGAGGGTCGGGATGACCCGTTCACCTACCCATGAGCCCGGCCTGCGCGCCTGGCTCACACTGCTGCGGGCCCCCGGTGTGGGGCCCGCGGCGTTCCGCGATCTCCTCGCCCGGGGCGTGGCGCCGGAGGCGGTTTCCGGCGCCACGGCCGCGACCCTGAGCCGGCTGGGCCTCGACGCGGCGGCCCGGGCCTGGCTGCAGGCGCCCGACGCGGCGTGCATCGATGCCGATCTGGACTGGGTCGCCCGCCCGGGCAACCATGCCCTGACCCTCGCCGATCCCGCCTATCCGGAGCTGCTGCGCGCGCTTCCCGATGCGCCGCCGGTGCTCTTCGTGCATGGCAATCCGGGTGTGCTGGCCCAGCCCCTGCTGGCGCTGGTGGGCAGCCGCAATCCCACTCCCGGGGGGCGGGACAACGCCGCCGCCTTCGCCCGCCACCTCGCCGCCGGGGGACTGGGCATCGTCAGTGGCCTGGCGCTGGGTATCGACGCCGCGGCCCATGAGGGCGCCCTGGCGGCGGAAGGCTTGACGGTGGCGGTGCTGGGGCACGGGCTGGACCGGGTCTATCCCGCCGCGCACCGGGACCTGGCCCACCGCATCGCCGCCGGCGGTGGTGCGCTGGTGTCCGAATTCCCGCCGGGCGTGCCGCCCCGGGCCGAGCACTTCCCCCGCCGCAACCGCATCATCAGCGGCCTCAGCCTCGGGGTGCTGGTGGTGGAGGCGGCCATTCGCAGCGGTTCGCTCATCACCGCCCGGACGGCCGCGGATCAGGGCCGGGAGGTGTTCGCCATCCCGGGCTCCATCCATAACCCCCTCGCCCGCGGCTGTCACCGCCTCATCCGCCAGGGGGCGAAACTGGTGGAGACCGCGGCGGACATCCTCGAGGAACTGGGGTCCCTCTACCTGGCCGGTCTCGAGGGCCGCGCCGCCGCGGATTCGGCGCCCGTGCCGGAGACGGCCGGCGCCGATCCCGACTACCGGCGCCTGCTCGAGGCGCTCGGCCACGACCCGGTTTCGGTGGACGTGGTGGTGGACCGCAGCGGATTGACCCCGGAAGCGGTTTCCTCCATGCTGTTGCTCCTAGAACTGCAGGGTGTCGTAGAGTCCGTACCCGGCGGGTTGTTTACCCGGGCAACGAGGGCCTGAGATGAAAGAGAATGTACTGGACGTCCTGATGTACCTGTTCGAGAACTTCATGAACAGCGAATCGGGGCCGGAAGCGGACCAGGATTCCCTCAGGCAGGAACTCGAGGACGCCGGCTTCCACCGCAGCGAGATCCACAAGGCCTTCTCCTGGCTGGAGGGGCTGGCCGAGCAGCAGTCCGAGCAGCCCCAGGGCGTCGCCTGCGGCACTGCCGCGCTGCGGGTGTTCACCGACCAGGAGGTCAAGAAGCTCGACCTGGAGTGCCGGGGCTTCCTGCTGTTCCTGGAGCAGGTGGGAGTCCTGGACGGCTGCATGCGCGAGTTGGTGATCGACCGGGTCATGGCGCTGGACAGCGACGAGATCGACATCGACCAGTTCAAGTGGATCGTGCTCATGGTCCTGTTCAACCAGCCCGGCCAGGAAGCGGCGGTCGCCTGGATGGAGGATTTGATGTTCGAGGGACCGGGCGGCAGCCTCCATTGAGAGGTTGACAGGTGCGGTGCCGGTCGGGGACCGTACCCGGGCACCGGGATCGAGTTTTCATGCGGCATCCCACCGCATGCGCGTCAGGTACCCGCTGCTGAGGCGGGTTTTCTTTTTTTCTGGCGGGAAACAACGGAACCTTAGAGAAGAGACGTCGTCGTTGTGAGCAAGAACCTGGTTATCGTGGAGTCGCCGGCCAAGGCGAAGACCATCGAGAAGTTCCTCGGCGGGGATTTCGTCGTGCGATCCTCCTATGGTCACGTGCGCGATCTGCCGCGCAAGGGCCTGTCCATCGACGTGGACAACGGTTTCGAGCCGACCTACGAGATCAGCGCGGACAAGCAGTCCACCATCCAGGAGTTGCGCCGCGAAGTGAAGACGGCGGTCACCGTCTGGCTCGCAACCGATGAGGACCGCGAGGGGGAGGCCATCGCCTGGCACCTGGCCGAGGCGCTCGGCCTGGACGTGGACGAGACCCGCCGTATCGTGTTCCACGAAATCACCAAGCCGGCGATCCTGGACGCCATCGCCAGGCCCCGGAACATCGATCGCGACCTGGTGGACGCCCAGCAGGCCCGCCGCATCCTCGACCGGCTGGTGGGCTACGAGCTCTCCTTCGTGCTGTGGAAGAAGATCAGCAAGGACCTCTCCGCCGGCCGCGTGCAGTCGGTGGCGGTGCGCCTGGTGGTGGAGCGGGAGCGGGAGATCGATACCTTCAGCGCCAGCTCCACGTTCAAGGTCAGTGCCGACTTCGACCTGGGCGAGGGTGTCACGCTGAGTGCGAAGCTGGGGCGGGACTTCCCCACCGAGGCCGAGGCGCGGGCCTTTCTCGGGCAGCTGCAGGGGGCGGAGTTCCGGGTCGAGGGACTGGAGGTCAAGCCGGCCACCCGTTCGCCGCGGCCGCCCTTCACCACCTCCACCCTGCAGCAGGAGGCCTCGCAGAAGCTCGGCTTCTCGGTGCGCCAGACCATGGTGATCGCCCAGCGCCTCTACGAGTCGGGACGGATTACCTACATGCGTACCGACTCGGTCAATCTCTCCGACCTGGCCCTGGGCCAGGCCCGGGAGGTGATCAGCGGCCGCTTCGGCCAGCCGTATGCCCACACCCGGCGCTTCAAGACCCGCTCGGCCAGCGCCCAGGAGGCCCACGAGGCCATCCGGCCGACGGACCTGGCCGTGGACAACATCGGCGGCGATCGCAACGAACAGCGCCTCTACCAGCTCATCTGGCGCCGGACGCTCGCCTCGCAGATGGCCGATGCGCGCATCGAGCGCACCACGGCCAGCATCGCCATCTCCACGGTGGAGGACCGGCTGGTGGCCAAGGGCGAGGTCCTCACCTTCGAAGGCTTCCTCAAGGTCTACCAGGACAATGGCGACGAGGAGAAGATGCTGCCCCCCCTCACCGTGGGGCAGGCGCTGAGCCCGGCCGAGATCCGGGCCCGCGAGAGCTTCACCCGCCCACCGGCCCGCTACACCGAGGCCACGCTGGTGCGCAAGCTCGAGGAGATGGGCATCGGCCGCCCCTCCACCTACGCGCCCACCATCTCCACCATCCAGGACCGCGGCTACGTCAGCAAGGAGGACCGCGAGGGCGAGGAGCGCCAGGTGCGGATCCTGGTGTTGCGCGAGCCGGGGGTGGTGAACGAGGACAAGACCGAGGTCACCGGCGCCGAGAAGGGCAAGCTGTTCCCCTCCGACATGGCCGGGGTGGTCACCGACTTCCTGGTGAAGCACTTCAGCGAGGTCATCGACTACAATTTCACCGCCAACGTGGAGGCGGAGTTCGACGAGATCGCCGCCGGCAAGAAGCGCTGGCGCGACATGCTCGCGGAGTTCTACGGACCGTTCCATGCCGATATCGAGCGCGCCGAGGACCTCACCCGCGAGGAGGCCTCCCAGACGCGCCAGCTCGGAACCGATCCCGAGTCGGGCAAGCCGGTGAGCGTGCGTATCGGTCGCTTCGGCCCCTATGTCCAGATCGGCACCCGCGAGGACGAGGACAAGCCGCGTTTCGCCGGTCTGCGCCCCGGGCAGCGCATGGACACCATCACCCTCGAGGAGGCCATGCAGCTGTTCCAGCTGCCCCGCTTCCTGGGCGAAACGCCCGAGGGCGAGGAGGTCACCGCCAATATCGGCCGCTTCGGCCCCTATGTGAAGTTCGACAACAAGTATGTCTCCATCCGCGGCGATGATCCCCACAGCATCACCCTCGAGCGGGCGCTGGAGCTGATCCAGGCCAAGAAGGAGGCGGACGCCAACCGCGAAATCAAGGTCTTCGAAGGCTCGTCGGTGCAGGTGCTCAACGGCCGTTACGGTCCCTACATCACCGATGGCAAGAAGAATGCGCGGGTGCCCAAGGACCGCGAGCCCGCGAGCCTGACCCTGGAGGAGTGCCAGCAGCTGCTGGCCGAGGCGCCGGAGCGGCGCGGACGCGGCCGGATGAAGAAGGGTGCGGCGGCCGGAACCGCGAAGAAGAAGGCCGCGGTCAAGAAGAAATCGGCGCCCAAGAAGAAGGCGGCAGTCAAGAAGAAGGCGGCGCCCAAGAAGAAGGCGGCAGTCAAGAAGAGCGCAGTCAAGAACAAGAGCGTACCGAAGCAGAAGGCATCCGGTTGAAGGGTGCCGGAGTGTCCGCCCGTGCCCGGGCGGGCGTCAGCCCCTGATGAACAGGTAGAGAATCATGAGCGAGCCGTTTGTAGCCGTGTTGATGGGATCCGACTCCGATCTGCCGGTCGTCCAGGCGACCCTGGATGTGCTGGCCAAGCTCGAAGTGCCCTGCGAGGTCAAGGTGACCTCCGCCCACCGTACCCCCGAGACGACCCGCAGCTACCTCGCCGACGCCGAGGCCCGGGGCTGCCAGGTATTCGTCTGCGCCGCCGGTTTGGCGGCCCACCTGGCCGGAACCGTGGCCGCCCATACCCTGCGACCGGTGATCGGGATTCCCATCGACGCCGGCCCCCTGAACGGACTCGACGCCCTGCTCTCCACCGTGCAGATGCCGGGCGGCATACCCGTCGCCTCGGTGGCCATCGGCAAGGCCGGGGCGAAGAATGCCGGCTACCTGGCGGCCCAGATGCTGGCGCTGGCCGATGCCGACCTGGCCCGCCGCCTGCGCGAGGAGCGCGAAGCCTCGGCCGAGGCGGTACGCCAGGCGGACGCCAGGCTGCAGGAGCGGCTGCCGGGCTGAAGCGACGGCAGGTCCTTCCCGGTCCTCCGCTGCGCCCGGCGCGTCCTGCGCCCAGGCGGGAGGATGGGGGGTTCCTCCCCAGGCGCCGGCATGGAGTCCCGCCCCCCCCGGCGGTGCCGTAACCGGACGTGGCTGATTGCCGCGCCGGCCGCCCCCGAGCCTTCGCCCGGGTGCGTTCATGGTCTCAGGTCCCCTTCCCGCCGGCACGCTCCGCTTCCTGCGCGGTATAGCGCCCGGGCGAGAGGATGTCGCCGGGGTCCAGGACCGCGCGCAGGCGCGCGGCGAGCGCGCCGGCCCCAGGCGCCAGCCGGGCAAAGCGATCCATCTCCTCCACGCCCAGCCGGTAGGGCAGCAGCCCCCGGTCGCGGCCGGCCTGGAACAGGGCGGCGAAGCAGCGCCGGGCCTGGTCCCCGTGCAGCGCATCGGCCCGGTCGAACAGCAGCGGCACCGTGCTGTCGAAGCAGCGCGCCGACAGGCTGGTCAGGGTGATCAGCGGGTCGATCCCGTGCTCCAGCGCGACGCGGGTGACCATCCCGGCGTAATCCGCCACCGTCTCCGGGCGCATGGGCACCAGCGGCGAGTACCAGAGCACCCCGCAGCCGTCCCGGGCCGGATCCCGCGCCCCCGGCTCCCCCCCTCGGCCCGCGCGCCAGCAGGCCAGCGGCAGGGCCACCTCGTTGGGGATGCCCTCGAGGATCTCCAGCCCCAGCGCCAGGCTTTCCAGGCGCGCCCGCGCCCCTTCCCCCAGCGCGCCCGGTATCAGGCGGGACAGGCCGCGCAGTGGGCCCAGCCGGCCCCGGTTGAGGAACAGCGCCCGGGTCGGCACGCCGCGCAGGTGCCGGCGGACCCGGGCCCGGGCTGCGCGCACCACCGCCGCGGTGCCGTACAGGGCGCCGACGCCGAGCCAGGCCGGGAGCCGCTGGCGCCGCGCCAGCCGCGCCACGACCTCCTCCGGCACCGCCTGCCGGGGCGGAACCTCGGCGGCGGGAAACGGTTCCACCATGGACACCACCCGGCGCCGGTTCATCAGGTTGATGGAGCCCGACACCCCCTCCAGGTCGGTGAGAATGGCCCGCACCGCGGCCACCGCCGCCGGCAGGTGGGACTCCTCGCGGAGCTCGAAGAAGAAGCTCTCCACCCGCTCGGGACGGTGCGCCAGGGCGATGGTGCCGGCGGTGACCACGCCGAAGGCGCCCTGGGTGAACAGGCCGTCCAGGTAGGGACCGATGCCCCACTTGAAGACCTCGTCCACGTCCGGTGCACCCATTTCCGCCAGCGCCGGCCGGTAGAGGCTGCCGTCGGCCAGCACCGCCTCCAGGGAGGTGACGGCGCCGAAGTGATCGGCGTAGGGCGTGAGGCCGTAGCCACGCTCCAGGGCGTTGCCGAGCAGGCTGCAGCGGGGCCCGGCGCCGGTGGCCGGGACCATGAACGGCAGCCGGTGACGATCCAGGTGCGCGCGCAGCTGCGCCTGGGTCACCCCCGGCTCGACGGTCACCGTGGCGAGCTCGGGATCGAGCCGGCGGATGGCCCTGAGCCCGGAGAGATCGAGCACCATGCACCCATCGCGCACGGGATGGGCGCCGCCGTAGCCCCAGTTGTTGCCGGTGCTGATGGGATAGAGCGGGACGGCGTGGCGCTGCGCCAGCCGCACCGCCTCCTGGACCTCGGGCACGGTGCCTGGCAGGAGGGCGCCCGCCAGGGCGCGCCGGGTGCCGCTGGTGTCCTGCGGGTAGCGGGCCCGGGCCTGGTCCGGGCCGAGCACCCGCGCGGTGCCCAGCACCTCGCGCCAGGCCGCGAGGGCGCTCGCGTGGCGTTCGTCGGGGGGGAGTGCGTCGTTGCCCATGGTCACCTCCCTGTGCGGGGCGCTTTCGTTGCTACAATTCTAGCGGATTGAACGGCCGGCACGGCTTATCCCTTCACCGGCGCCGGCTGCGAGACCGCCGCATACGGATCCGACGCGGGATTCCGGATCCCCCATCCCGTGCAGGGAGCGCACTCATGTTGATGTTCCGTGATTCCCACTTCGACGGCCTGCTCGCCGACTGCCCCGATCTGCACACCCGCTGTCATCGACTCCGCTACCAGGTCTACTGCGTGGAACACGCCTACGAGCCGCGCGATCAGCCGCTTGCGGGCGAGGAGCACGACGCCTGGGACAGCGCCGCGGTGGCCTTCCTGCTCACCCACCGGGCCAGCGGCGTGGACGTGGGCACGGTCCGGCTGGTGCTCGCCGACAGCCCGGACGGACTGCCCTTCAGCCGGGCCATGGCCGGCCACCCCCTGCATCTGCCGGAGTGCCGTGGCCGGGTGGCGGAGGTCTCGCGCCTGGCGGTATCGAAGACGTTCCGGCGGCGGGTGGAGGACACCCACGCGCCCTGGAACCACCCCCTGGAGCGGCCCCTGCAGGATGGGGCCCCGGCCCACCCGGGGCCGTTGTTCGGGCTGCTGCGCTGCCTCTACGCCTGGTGCCGCGAGGCCGGAATACCGGGCTGGTGCGCCATGATGGAGCCCGCCCTGGCCCGGCGCCTGGCCGCGATCGGCATCGTGGGCGAGGTCCTCGGCCCGGTCATCGATCACCACGGCCGGCGGGCGCCCTACCATTTCCCCCTCGCGGCGGCGGAGGTGCGGCTGCGCGCGCAGCAGCCGGCGCTGTGGGCCTACATCACCGGCGCGGCGGGGCCGGCCGGCGCGGCGGAGGCGCCGCAGGGAAGGCGCCGCACGGGGGTTTGACTCCGGCCGTCCCGCCCGTCGAGAATCCCCCCGTGGCCACGGGAGTGCGGGTGATGGGCGGGAGCAGGCGGGGCATGGCGGAAATCCGGGGACAATGAACGCGCCGCGCGGGTGGCCGCTGGGGCGTGCGGTGCGGGTCGTGCGCGGCGGCGGGGTCATCGCCTATCCCACCGAAGCGGTCTACGGGCTCGGCTGCGATCCCCTGGACCCGGTGGCGGTGTTGCGGCTGCTGCTGCTCAAGGCGCGCGTCGCGGAGAAGGGCCTGATCCTCATCGGGGCGGACCTGTCCCAGTTCGATTCGCTGCTGCTGCCGCTCGCGCCGGCGCTCCGGGCCAAGGTGCTCGCCAGCTGGCCCGGTGCGGTCACCTGGCTGCTGCCGTCCCGCCCGGAGTGTCCGCAGTGGCTCACCGGCGGGCGGGAGACGCTGGCGGTGCGGGTCCCGGACCACCCTCTTTCCCTGGCGCTGTGCCGCGCCCTGGGCCACCCGCTGGTCTCCACCAGCGCCAACCCGGCTGGCCGGGCGCCGGCGCGCAGCGCCCTGCAGGTGCGACGCTACTTCGGTGACCGGCTGGACTACATTCTTGCCGGGCCGGTCGGCGGCCGCCGGCGCCCCTCGGAGATCCGGGACGGGCGCACGGGGACGGTGATCCGGCCCGGCTGAGCACCCTGGAGAAGCCATGGATCAACCGGACCTGGACGCCGTAAAGGCCTATTTCCTCGACCTGCAGGAGCGGATCTGCACGGCCTTCGAGACACTCGAGGGGGAGGCGCGCTTCCGCGAGGATCGCTGGGAGCGTCCCGGCGGAGGCGGGGGCAGGACCCGGGTCCTGGAGGGTGGCGCGGTGTTCGAAAAGGGCGGCGTCAACTTCTCCCACGTGACCGGCACCGCCCTGCCCCCCTCCGCCACCGCCGCGCGCCCGGAGCTCGCCGGCCGCGGCTTCACGGCGCTGGGGGTGTCGCTGGTGATGCACCCCCGCAATCCCTACGCACCCACCAGCCACGCCAATGTCCGCTTCTTCGTGGCGGAGAAGGCGGGCGAGGCGCCGGTCTGGTGGTTCGGGGGCGGCTTCGACCTCACGCCCTACTACGGCTTCGAGGAGGACTGCGTCCACTGGCACCGCACCGCCCGCGCCGCCTGCGAGGTGCTGGGGCCGACGGCCCACGGCCATTACCGGCGCTGGTGCGACGAGTACTTCTACCTCAGGCACCGGGATGAGCCGCGGGGCATTGGCGGGCTGTTCTTCGACGATCTGAGCGACGGGGGTTTCGAGCGCTGCTTCGAGTTCGTGCGCAGCGTGGGTGATCACTACCTGGAGGCCTACCTGCCCATCGTGGAGCGGCGCTGGCGCACGCCCTACGGGGAGCGGGAGCGGGAATTCCAGTGTTACCGGCGCGGCCGCTACGTGGAGTTCAACCTGGTCTACGATCGCGGCACGCTGTTCGGGCTGCAGTCGGGGGGGCGGACCGAGTCGATCCTGATGTCACTGCCCCCGCAGGTGAGCTGGCGCTACGACTGGCGCCCGGCACCGGACACGCCGGAGGCACGGCTCTACGAGGTGTTCCTCAAGCCCCGCGACTGGCTCGCGGACCAGCCGGCCTGAGCCGGCTCATTTCTCGCCGGTGCGGGTCCCGGCCGCCTCGGGATGGCGGGCCATGCGCTCCAGCTTCTGGCTCAGGTACTCGTTCTGCATGTGGTCGGCCATCTTCTGGAACGCCTCGGAGAGGGTCCCCCGCAGCGGCTTGGGCACCTGCTGATCCTCCAGCGCCCGGTTCATGCACAGCATCCACTGCTCCCGCTCCCGGTCACCGATGGCGAAGGGCAGATGACGGGCGCGCAGCCGGGTCTGGCCGTGCGGCTCCTGGTGCTGGTTCGGGCCGCCGAGCCAGCCGGAGAGGAACAGGGCCAGCTTGTCCCGCGCCTGGTCCAGGCTCTTCGCATGCATGGCGCGCAATTCCCGCACCGCGGGCAGCGTGTCCATGAGTTCGTAGAATCGATCCACCAGGGCCTTGACGCCCTCTTCACCGCCGAGTTGCTCGTAGGGGCTCATCATGACAGTCACCTTTGACACCGTCCTTCCCGCCTGGGCTGGGATTGTCCATCCGAACCTGGCTAAGATGGCGCAGAGTTCCGGCTCGAGTCATTGACAATTGTCGGGTGCGGTGCGGCAACCCGCAGGTCGGCGGTGTGCCGCCGTTCAGTCGAGGATGGCGGCGGCGACACCGAGCAGGGCCGCCGCCATCGCCCAGCGCCCCCAGCCGAGCAGGCGCCGGAACAGCGGCCGGCGGGGTTCGAATCCGATGCCCGTGACGATGCCGGCGGCGGTGCCCCAGAGCACGAGCACCAGCAGCGGCAGGCGCAGATCGCCCGGGAGGCGGGCGATGGCGTCGGCCCGCAGGAACACCGCCGCCACCAGGGCGGCGGTGAGCAGAAGGGTGAGGGGGCCCGCCCAGGCGGGGCGGGCCCGGTTTGCCTGCCGTGGAATCATGCGGCCGGGAGCCGGTTGCTCAGCAGGGCTTGTCGGCGTCGAGGTCGCACTCCGACTCCAGCCACATCACGTTGATGATGCCGAAGGCGCTGGCGAGCAGCACGCCCAGTATCCAGGTGAAGTACCACATAGTCTGTTCCTCCCTATCAGTAGGCGGCGTGGTCGTTGTCGCGCACGAACTGCACCGTGAACTTGCCCCACAGCTGCCGGTAGCACCACACGGTGTAGGCGAGCACGATGGGCAGGAAGATCATCGTGGCCCAGAACATCACCGTCAGGGTCAGGTGGCTGGAGGGGGCGTCCCACAACGTCAGGCTGTGGTTGGGATCCACCGACGAGGGCATGACGAACGGGAACATGGAGAAGCCCGCCGTGAGGATGACCCCCGCCAGGGCCAGGGAGCTGAACAGGAAGCCCCAGCCCGGACGATTGCCGCGGGCGGTGAGGACCGCCAGGGCCGCGCCGCCGAGGCCGAGTGCGGGGGCGGCCAGCATCCACGGGTAGGCCGCGTAGTTGGCCAGCCAGGCGCCGGCCTCCTGCACCACCTCCTTCGCCAGCGGGTTGGGCAGGGCATCGGTGGCGGGCATCGACACGATGCGGTAGCCGTCGATGCCGAGCACCAGCCAGATGCCGGCCAGGGCGAAGGTGACGATCAGCGCCACTCCGAACAGCTGGGCGGCGCCCCTGGCGCGCTCGTAGATCACCCCCTCGGTGCGCAGCATCAGGTACATGGCCCCGTGCATCACCAGCATGGAGAGGCTGACCACGCCCGCGAGCAGCGAGAAGGGGTTGAGCAGGCCGAAGAAGCCCCCGTCATAGTAGGGCAGGAGGTTCTGGTCGTAGTGGAAGGGCAGGCCCAGCAGCAGGTTGCCGAAGGCCACGCCGAACACGGTGGCCGGAATCGCGCCGCCGGCGAACAGGCCCCAGTCCCACCAGCTGCGCCAGTTCTTGTTGGGCAGCTTGCTGCGGTAGTCGAAGCCCACCGGTCGGAAGAACAGGGCGAACAGCACCAGCAGCAGGGCGACATACAGCCCCGAGAAGGCGGCCGCGTAGACGGCTGGCCAGGCGGCGAAAATGGCGCCGCCCGCGGTGATGAACCACACCTGGTTGCCGTCCCAGTGGGGGCCGATGGAGTTGATGATGACCCGCCGCTCCTCGTCGTTCTTGCCCAGGAAGGGCAGGAGCGCGCCGGCGCCCATGTCGAAGCCGTCGGTGATGGCGAAGCCGATGAGCAGCACGCCCACGAACAGCCACCAGATGAGCTTCAGGGTTTCATAGTCGAGAATCATGGTGGAATCTCCCTCAGTCGTTGGCGCGCTGCTGCAGCGGCTGGGTGGCCAGCGCCGGGGCGCCGCCCGCAGCCTGCTCGAAGTGGTAGCGGCCCAGATGCAGCGAGCTCGGACCCAGGCGGGCGAACTTGAACATCAGGTACATCTCGAACACCAGCAGCAGGGTGTAGAAGCCGATGAAGCCGGCCAGGCTGAAGTAGAGGTCGCCGGCGGAGAGCACCGAGGTGCTCACGGGGGTGGGCAGCACCTCGCCGATGGTCCAGGGCTGGCGGCCGTACTCGGCCACGAACCAGCCCAGCTCACAGCTCAGCCACGGCAGCGGGATGCTGAACAGCGCGAGCCTGAGCAGCCAGCGCTTCTGCTCCGCCGTGCGCCGGATGGTGAGGTAGAAGGCCGCGGCGAAAATGAACAGCATGATGAAGCCGAAGGCGACCATGATGCGGAAGGCCCAGAACAGCGGCCACACCTTCGGGATGCTGTCGTCGGCCGCCATCTGGATCTGCTCCTCGGTGGCGTCGGTCACCTTCTCGGTATAGGGCTTGAGCAGCAGCCCGTAGCCGAGATCGACCTTGACCGCCTCGAACAGGGACTTGGTCTCCTCGGAGGTGTCGCCCGAGCGCAGCTTCTGCAGCAGGCCGTAGGCCACGATGCCGTTGCGGATGCGCTCGAGGTGCTGCGCCCGCAGCTCGTTGAGGCCGGCGATCTCCTCGCTGGTGGAGCGGGTGGCGATGAGCCCGAGCAGGGCCGGGATCTTGATCGCCATGGCGGTGGTCTGGGTCTCCTCGTCCGGGAAGCCGAACAGGGTGAAGGCGGCCGGCGGCTCCTGGGTCTCCCACTCCGCCTCGATGGCGGCGAGCTTCACCTTCTGCACGTCGCCGAGCTCGTAGCCGCTCTCGTCACCGAGGACGATGACCGACAGGGCGGAGGCGAGGCCGAAGCCGGCGGCGATGGCGAAGGAGCGGCGGGCGAAGCCGAGATCGCGGCCCTTGAGCAGGTAGTAGGCACTGATGCCGAGCACGAACAGCGCGCCGGTGACGTAGCCGGCCGAGACGGTGTGGACGAACTTCACCTGGGCCACCGGGTTGAGCAGCACTTCGGCGAAGCTGACCATCTCCATGCGCATGGTCTCGTAGCTGAACTCGGAGCCCACCGGGTTCTGCATCCAGCCGTTGGCGACCAGGATCCAGAGTGCCGAGAGGTTGGAGCCGATGGCGGTCAGCCAGGTGACCAGCAGGTGCTTCTGCTTGGAAAGGCGGTCCCAGCCGAAGAAGAACAGGCCGATGAAGGTGGACTCGAGGAAGAAGGCCATCAGGCCCTCGATGGCCAGCGGGGCGCCGAAAATATCGCCCACGTAGTGGGAATAGTAGGCCCAGTTGGTCCCGAACTGGAACTCCATGGTGATGCCCGTGGTGACGCCGAGGGCGAAGTTGATGCCGAACAGCTTGCCCCAGAACTTGGTCATGTCCCGGTAGACTTCCTTGCCGGTCATGACATACACCGACTCCATGATGGCCAGCAGGAAGGACAGGCCGAGCGTCAGGGGCACGAACAGGAAGTGATACATGGCTGTGGCGGCAAACTGGATCCGCGACAGCTCGATCACGCTTTGGTCAATCATCGCTTGACTCCCGGTTGCAGGTGGATGATCCCGGGTGGCTGGCGGGCCAGTCCTGGTGCCGGTCCAGCGGCCCCGCACGAGTAGAGTCGAGTATCAGTCTGTTCGCTTCCGCTGGTGCGGCACCGCTTTCCCGCGCATCGGGCCATGGCCCGGGTCGCCGTATCCGGAACGGTGCACTTGTGCACGGTGGAGCTTAGGGAAATGTTGAAGCCGCAAGCATTGATATTCCGCAGAATTTGGATTGATGGTTATCAATTAACAGCCACATCAACGGGTTAGGCGGGTGGGTCGGTGGCTGGATTATAGTTGCCCTGACAATGCGGGCGCGGGATCGCTCTCCTGCCCCCGACCGGGGAGCGGATACGGACCCACCGGGGCGGGATGGAACGGGGAAGTCGTTGCCCGGGCGCAGGCGGCGGCTCGGCGATGGGGCTGAAGAGCAGGTGCCGGAGGCGGCCGTCGCGGACTGCCGCCCTGGTCGCGGGTTGTGCATGGGCGGCCAGCGGGGCGCCGGGCCGGAGTCTGCCGCATGTCTCGCGGCCATGCCGGGACACGCAGTGGCGTGTCCCGGCGGGCCTGGCGGCTCAATGGTGGTGGTCGTGGGGAAGGGGCGGCGGCAGTGTCCCGTCGAAGAAGCGGCGGATGGCGGCCAGGGGATCGGTCTCGCCGGTGACGGCCACCCGGATTCCCCGTGCGGCCAGGCGGTGGACGAACCCGGCGCCGGCGCCGCCGGTGATGAGGACATCGACCCCGTCCACCGGGTGGACACCCGCGCCGCGGAACTCGTGGAAGGCGAGCTCACGCGGCAGATCCAGGCGCTCGACCTCCAGGGGCTCCTGGCCGGGCTCGGCGCTGTAGACCAGGAACCGGCGGCTCTTGCCGGCGTGACCGGTCACGGTACGGAAGTTCTGGCTGGTGATGGCGAATTTCATCGGATTCGGTCTCCGTGGAAGAGGCGGCGGGCCCGTACTCCGGCACCCGCAACCCCGCTGCTGTCAGAGGTTCTTGACGGCCTTGGCCCAGCTCTCCATGGAGTTGTTGGCCACGGGCATGGGGGCCTCCATGAAGTTGATGACGAAGCGGTCGCTGAGTTCGGTGACGCCGATGGAGCGCGGACGCACCGCCATGACCGCCGGGTTCGGCAGGGCGATGCCGAAGCAGAACACGATGTTCCTGGCGTCGAGGATGTCGGCGCTGATCTGCCCCGCTTCCAGCGCTTTCGTGTGGCTGTAGTGATCGAAGATGGCGATGAAGCGGGCCACGTCGTGGGCGTCGATGCGCTCCTTGAAGAAGGCGATGATTTCGTCCACCGACCGGAAGCGGGTCTCCTCCTTGCTCACCTCGAGGGTGAAGATGGGGTACTTCTCCTGGAACAGGCTCTGTTTCATGTGGTGTTCTCCGGTGTAAGCAGATGTCGAGCGATGAAAGTCGATTCCCGGATTTACTCCTCGACGCAGATCTCCCCGCGCCCCATGGCGATGGCGGTGCGCACCAGCAGCAGCACGATGACCGCGGCGAGCAGCGCCAGCAGTCCGAGTCCGAGGGCCTGGAAGCGGCCGTCGCCGGTCTGCTCGAACATCGCCAGGGTGGCCACGGTGATGGCCGCCAGCGGGAAGGAGTAGGCCCACCAGGAGAGGAAGAACTGCAGCCGGGTGAACTTCCGGTACTGGGTGAACAGCAGCAGGGTCAGGAACAGCGCCGTGTAGTAGAGCACCCGGGCGAAGGCGTCCAGCCCGCCGCCGAGCTTGAGGTAGGCGAGGAAGCCCACCGCCGGCGGGGCGATGAGGATGAAGAAGGTGGGCACCAGCTTCGCGGGCAGCGGGTTATGGAAGATGACCCGGTAGAGGACGATGACCAGCAGCACCACCCAGAACACCAGTCCGATGCTGAAGAAGAACCACGAGCTCTCCGTATAGCCCAGCGGAACACCGGCGATGGGCACCAGGATGTTGCCCACTACGGGAATGAACCAGGCCGGGTTCATGTGCTGGATCTGGAAGTGCTCGTGGTTGATCCAGGCCCCCAGGACGTAGAGCGTGAACAGCAGGTGCGCCACGCTGCCGGTGATCCACAGCGCCTCGGCCAGTGCCGGCTGACTGTGCAGGGTGCAGATGCTGAGCAGCACCAGGCTGATGGAAACGGTGGGGAAGAAGCTCAGCTTGACCGGGTGGTGCAGCTCCTGGCGCACGGCGCCGGGATGGCGGAGGAGCTTGGCCAGGTAGACCAGCGCGATGAGCAGGAACACCCCGCCGGTCACCGCGGCCATCAGGTTGCCGGCATGGAGCGGCAGCAGCTGCATGGCCTCGCTTTTCAGCAGGGCGATGGTGAAGCCTGAGAGTCCCATCACCACCGCGAAGAAGGGGATGGGGAAGTGCATCAGTCTCGAGTCGGTGTTCATGTCCGTTCCTCGGGTGATTTGACGGGTCCGACCGCCCGTCACGGTTGCGTCGGGCGCGCCTGGAAGCGCGACACAATGGCGTTTCCGGCACCCGGGTGCAGTGACTATGTCACCGGGGTGGAGCGCCGGGTGGACTCCACCCACGGGAGAATCCCGATGGTGCGTCGGCCATCGCGATGGAGTGGATTGGATGTACTCCCTGCCCTCAGGCGCGGGAAACCGCGCACCAGGCCGAAGTTCCACCCCGTGGATTCAGGGCAGTGGATCAGTGAGCTGGGGGGGATACTAGCGGCGCCCGGACGGGCGCCGCATTGAAGATCGTCAATCGGCGGCGATGGTCCGCAGGGACTTGATATCGCAGCGGAAACGGCCCGGTGCGATCTCGGCGATGACATTCTTGCGCTTGAACTCCGCCACCATGCGGCTGGCGGTTTCGGTGGTGATGCCGAGCATGGCGCCCACATCCTCGCGGCTGAACAGTTCGCAGGCGGGCTCGCCGTTGCGTTCCACCAGCCGCAGCAGGAGCCGGGCCACGCGCTGGCGCGCCGTGCCGGTGGAGAGCTGGGTGAGCCAGGCGTCGGCCTCGCTCAGGGCCCGCTGCCAGCGGCGCATCAGCTCCTGGTGCAGCCCCGGGTTGTCCCGATCCAGGCGCTTCACCACGTCGATGGGCAGGCGGCAGACGGAGGCCGGCTGCAGCACTACCGCGTCGTGCTGGTAGGGCTGGCCCAGCAGGGCCTCGAGTCCCGCCACGTCGGTGCTGTGCACCAGTCGCACGATGCGCTGGCCGCCGTCGGGCAGGTACTGCACCAGCTTCAGCAGACCGCTGCGGATGGTGTAGACCGCGTCGCCCGGATCGCCGGCACGGTAGAGCACCTGGTGCGGGGCCAGGTTGAACTCTTCGATGGGCCGATGAATCTGGTCGAAATCCTTCTCCTCCAGCCCGGCGAAGAGCACCGAGGTGCGTAGGCTGCAGTTCAGGCAGTCGGCCTCGCCGCGCCAGGCGGCTTTGGAGGTGATGCTCATGGTCGGCGATGGTGCTCGCTGGTGACGCCTTGCGGGTGGCCCGAGTGCAAACATCCGGTCACCGCGAATCGTGTTGACATATGAGTATATCACCACAGATACAACGTTGATCCAGATCAAGAACGCATACAAAAAGTAGGTATTGGCGGGCCGGCTTGATGTAAGTCAATGGGTTAGCTGAATGCGATAGGAACATCCACCTTACCAGGACGACGCGGTCACTGTTTACCACTCTGGGGAGAGGGCCGGTAGATGGGTGTTCAGCTGCACAGAAGGCAGTTCCTGCGGGGGGATTTCCGGTCACGGAATCACCCCCGGCGCCCACCCTGGTCTCGTCCCGAGTCCGAGTTCACCCACCTCTGCGACCGCTGTGGCCACTGCATCAGCCGCTGCGAGTCACGGATCCTCGTCAGCGGCAGCGGCGGCTTCCCCGAACTGGACTTCCGGCACGGCGAGTGCACCTTCTGCGCCGCCTGCCTGGAGGCCTGTCACAGCGGCGCCCTGCGCCGCGCGCCGGCAACCGGTTCCCGCCCCGCCCGGCCCTGGCACGCCGTGGTGAGCATCGGCGCCGATTGCATCGCCCGGCGGGGAGTGGAGTGCCGGGTCTGCGGCGAGCAGTGCGGGGAGCGGGTGCTGCGCTTCCGCCTGCGTGCGGGCGGGGTGGCCCTGCCCGAGGTCGGGGCGGCGCCCTGCTCCGGATGCGGCGCCTGTGTCGCCCCCTGCCCGACCGGGGCGGTGGAAGTCACGCTCACGCCCCTCGACGAACACCCATCCCAGGAGGTCATTTCGTCATGAATCTCTGCAGCATGGTGCTCAATGCCAGGCCCGCGCAGGCGGCCGCGGTCAGGACCCGGTTGGAGGCTATCGAGGGCGTGGAGGTTCACGCCGTCAGCGATACCGGCCGCCTGGTCCTCACCCTCGAGCACCCCGACCGCACCTATTACGCCGAAACCATGATGCAGATGCATAACGTGGCGGGCGTGCTGAGCGCCGCCCTCATCTACGAATTCCACGATGAACAAGAGGTCACCCAGAAGGAGGTGTCGCAATGAAACTGTCACGGCGCGATTTCATCAAGTCCAACGCCATTGCCGCGGCGGCCGCCGCGGCCGGCGTCACGGTTCCCGGTGCCCAGGCGCTGGCACAGGCGGCGGCGGATGAGGGCATCCGTTGGGACAAGATCCCGTGCCGGTTCTGCGGTACCGGGTGCAGCGTGCTCGCCGGCGTCAAGGATGGGCGCATGGTGGCCAGCCAGGGCGATCCCGACGCCCCGGTGAACCGGGGCCTGAACTGCATCAAGGGCTACTTCCTGAGCAAGATCATGTACGGCAAGGATCGCCTCACCCAGCCGCTGCTGCGCAAGAAGAACGGCCAGTTCGACAAGAACGGCGACTTCGAGCCGGTCTCCTGGGACGAGGCCTTCGACGTCATGGCCCAGAAGTGGAAGGCGGCGCTGAAGGACAAGGGGGACAGCGGCGTGGGCATGTTCGGCTCGGGCCAGTGGACGGTATGGGAGGGCTACGCCGCCTCCAAGTTCATCAAGGGCGGCCTGCGCTCCAACAACCTCGATCCCAATGCGCGCCACTGCATGGCCTCGGCCGTGGTGGGCTTCATCCGCGCCTTCGGCATCGACGAGCCCATGGGCTGCTACGACGACCTGGAGCATGCCGACGCGTTCGTGCTCTGGGGCGCCAACATGGCGGAGATGCACCCGATCCTCTGGTCGCGCCTCACCGACACCCGCCTGACCAAGCCGGGCTGCGAGGTGCACGTGCTCTCCACCTACGAGAACCGCTGCTTCGAGCTGGCCGACAACGGCATGGTGTTCGTGCCGCAGACCGATCTGGCCATCCTCAACTACATCGCCAATTACATCATCCAGAACAAGGCCTACAACAAGGACTTCGTGGAGCAGAAGGTCAACTTCACCAGGACCGCCACCGACATCGGCTACGGCCTGCGCCCGGATCATCCGCTGGAGCAGAAGGCCGCCAACGCCGGCAGCGGCAAGCTGGAGAAGATCAGCTTCGAGGAGTACGCCAAGGCGGTGGAGCCCTACACGCTGGAGTATGTCGCCGAGCTCTCCGGTGTCCCGGCCAAGCAGCTGGAGCAGCTGGCGAAGGTCTATGCCGACCCGAACAAGAAGGTCTCCTCCTACTGGACCATGGGCTTCAACCAGCACACCCGCGGCAGCTGGGTCAACGGCCTGCTCTACAACGTGCACCTGCTGGTGGGCAAGATCTCCGAGCCCGGCAACAGCCCCTTCTCGCTGACCGGACAGCCCTCGGCCTGCGGCACCGCCCGCGAGGTGGGCACCTTCGCCCACCGCCTGCCGGCGGACCTGCTGGTGGCCAAGGACGAGCACCGCGCCATCGCCGAGAAAATCTGGAAGCTGCCCGAGGGGACCATCAATCCGAAGGTGGGCTTCCACGCCGTTCTCATGCACCGGATGCTCAAGGACGGCAAGATGAACTGCTACTGGCAGATGTGCAACAACAACATGCAGGCCGCCGCCAACATGAACGGCGAGAGCTACCCCGGCTGGCGGAATCCGGAGAATTTCATCACCGTCTCCGACCCCTACCCCACCGTCTCGGCAATGGCCGCGGATCTCATCCTGCCCACCGCCATGTGGGCGGAGAAGGAGGGCGCCTACGGCAACGCCGAGCGGCGCACCCAGTTCTGGCGCCAGCAGGTGAGGGCGCCGGGCGAGTCGCGCTCCGACCTGTGGCAGATCATGGAGTTCGCCAAGCGCTTCACCGTGGACGAGGTGTGGCCCGAGGAGCTCATCGCCAAGATGCCCGAGTACCGCGGCAAGACCCTCTACGAGGTGCTCTACGAGAACGGCCAGGTGAACGCCTTCCCCCGGCAGCAGGTCACCGACGAGGCGGGCAACGCCTACGACAACGACGAGATGGAGCATTTCGGCTACTACGTGCAGAAGGGGCTGTTCGAGGAGTACGCCTCCTTCGGCCGCGGCCATGCCCATGACCTGGCGCCCTTCGACGCCTACCATACGGCCCGCGGCCTGCGCTGGCCCGTGGTGGACGGCAAGGAGACCCTGTGGCGGTTCCGCGAGGGCTACGACCCATACGTCAAGGCCGGCGAGGGGGTCAAGTTCTACGGCAAGCCCGACGGGCGCGCCAACATCATCTTCGCGCCCTACGAGCCGCCGGCGGAGAGCCCGGATGCGGATTTCGACCTGTGGCTGTGCACCGGCCGCGTGCTGGAGCACTGGCACTCCGGCTCCATGACCCGGCGCGTGCCCGAGCTCTACCGGGCGGTGCCCGACGCGGTGGTGTTCATGCACCCGAACGACGCCAAGAAGCGGCGGCTGCGCAACGGCAGCAAGGTGAAGGTGGTGTCGCGCCGGGGCGAGGTGCTGACCCGGGTCGAGACCCGCGGGCGCAACCTGCCGCCCGAGGGGCTGGTGTTCATGCCCTGGTTCGACGCCGGCCAGCTGGTGAACAAGCTCACCCTCGATGCCACCTGCCCGCTGTCCAAGGAGACGGACTACAAGAAGTGCGCGGTGAAGGTGGAGCGGGCCTGAGGCAGTCCTGATGCGGGCCGCCGGCGCTGCACGCCGGCGGCCCGCGGAGACGGAGAACGATGAACGGTGGCAGTGGCGAGAAGGGCAGCGGCCATCCGGCGCAGCCGGGACGGCGGCGGTTCCTGGGAGATCTGGCGCGTACGGCCTGCGGAGTGGGCGTGCTGGGACTGGGGCTCGGCCTGCATGCCAGCCGGGCCAACGCCCTGCCGGCCGCCGCCATCCGCCCGCCGGGCGCCCTGCCGGAGGCGGAGTTTCTGGCCGCCTGCACCCGCTGCGGTCTCTGCGTCCGCGGCTGTCCCTACGATGTGCTGAAACTGGCGGGCCTGCTGGACGAGGCCCCGGCGGGTACGCCCTATTTCGTGGCCCGCACGGAGCCCTGCGTGATGTGCGAGGACATTCCCTGCGTGCCGGTCTGCCCCACCGGCGCCCTGGATCATGCCCTGACCGACATCCACGAGGCGCGCATGGGGCTGGCGGTGGTGGTGGACCACGAGGCCTGCATCGCCTTCCAGGGTCTGCGCTGCGAAGTCTGCTTCAACATCTGCCCGGTGCGGGGCAAGGCCATCACCCTGGACCTGCAGCACAATGCCCGATCCGGCAAGCATGCGCTGTTCATCCCGGTGGTGCATTCGGCGGACTGCACCGGCTGCGGACTGTGCGAGAAGGCCTGCATCCTGGAGGAGGCGGCCATCAAGGTGCTGCCCATGCGGCTGGCCAAGGGTGAACTGGGCCACCACTACCGTCTCGGCTGGGAGCAGAAGGCCGAGCATGGCGGCAGCCTGGTGACGCCGGACCAGCAACACCGGTACAACCTGCCCGAGGGAGTGCGCTACGAGCATGGCGGCCGGGGGCTGATCATCGACGAAGGTGCGGAGTCGCCCTACTCCGACAATCCGCTCGATACCCTCAACCGCGGACTGGAGCCGGATCGATGAGCGGCGGAGGAAAAACCGGACTGACGGCCACGCTGAACCGGGGCTGGTGGCAAACCCGCAAGTGGCTGGTGCTGCGGCGGGTGAGCCAGCTGGGCATCCTGGGACTGTTCCTGCTCGGACCGCTGGCGGGCGTGCGCATCATCGACGGCAATCTCTCCTCCAGCCTGCTGCTGGATACGGTCCCGATGACCGATCCGCTGCTGTTCCTGCAGATGCTGGTGGCGGGGTTCCTGGTGCCGGCCGGCACGGCGGTGCTGGGCGCGGCGCTGGTCATGGGCTTCTACCTGCTGGTGGGCGGGCGGGTGTTCTGCAGCTGGGTCTGTCCGGTGAACCTGGTGACGGATGCGGCGGGCTGGCTGCGGTTGCGGCTCGACCTCCACGGCGGGATCAACCTTGCCCGCTCGACCCGCTACTGGATGCTGGCGCTGGTGCTGCTGCTCGCCCTGGCGACCGGGAGCCTGGCCTACGAGCTGGTCAACCCGGTCTCGTTGCTGCACCGGGGCATCATCTTCGGGCTCGGATCCGCCGCCTTTGTGGCCCTGGCGCTGTTCCTGTTCGACCTGTTCGTGGCCCGGCGCGGCTGGTGCGGCCATCTCTGTCCGATGGGCGCCTTCTACGGACTGGTGGGCGCGGTGAGCCCGGTCAGGGTACGGGCGGATCAGCGCGCGGCCTGCGATGACTGCATGGAGTGCTTCGTGGTCTGTCCCGAGCCGCAGGTGATCAGGCCGGCGCTCAAGGGTGCGGAGGCCGGGCGTGGCCCGGTGATCCTGGCCGGTGAGTGCACCAATTGCGGCCGTTGCATCGAAGTATGCCCCCAGGAGGTGTTCGCGTTCGGGCTGCGCTATCCCAACCGGGAGCGGGGGCAGGGGAGTGAAACGCGGAGTTCGCCGGGCCTGAGCAAGGGTGCGGCTACGTGACTGGTAACGATTGAGAGGTGGAGGTGGCTATGAAGAAACATATCTTGACCATACTCACGGGCGCACTCGTGTTGCTCGCTTCGGTGTCGGCGACCGTGGTCGCGGCCGAGGCGGTGGAATCGCTGCGCGGGGGGCTGTCCATCGAGGAGCAGAACCAGAGCTTCGAGCTGAAGCGGCAGATGACCGCGGCTGGCGGCTTCGACCGGGGCTGGAAGCAGCAGCCGCCGCTGGTGCCGCACAAGGTGGACAACGACCGCATTTCGGTGCGCGAGAACACCTGCCTGCGCTGCCACAGCGAGAAGAACTTCGAGAAGGAGAAGGCGCCCCGCATCGGTGACAGCCACTACCTCGACCGGGACGGCAACAAGCTCGATACCCTCTCCAGCCGGCGCTGGTTCTGCACCCAGTGCCATGTGCCGCAGGTGGACGCGGCACCGCTGGTGGAGAACACCTTCGGCCGCTAGCGGCCGGGTTCCTGCACGGCTGCAGGATTGCAACAGGACCGGGACCCACTCCCTGTCTCCGAACCTGGGTGCGCCTCGGCGCACCCTTTTTTTGGATAAGGGATAAGGCGGGTGGTTTACTGCCGTTTTCCGTTTTCCGTTTTCCGTTTTCCGTGTTCCGGAATCACGGAATCACGGAATCACGGAATCACGCCACATCGAAGTCCGCGATCACCGGGGCGTGGTCTGAGGGGCGCTCCCAGCCGCGCGGGGTCCGGTCCACCGTGCAGGCGCTGCAGGCCGCGGCCAGCTCCTGGCTGGCGAGAATGTGATCGATGCGCAGGCCGTTGTTGCGGCGGAAGGCGGCGGCCCGGTAGTCCCACCAGGAAAAGACGGCCTCGGGCTGATCGAAGCGGCGGAAGCAGTCCACCAGCCCGAGCGCGGTGAGGCGGCGGAAGGCGGCCCGCTCGGGCTCGCTCACCAGCACCTCGCCGGCCCAGGCGGCCGGGTCATGGACGTCGCGATCCTCGGGGGCGATGTTGAAATCCCCCACCACCACCAGGCGCGGGTGGCGTGCGAGTTCCTCCTCCAGCCACTCGCCCAGCGCCTCCAGCCAGGCCAGCTTGTAGCGGTACTTGTCCGAGTCCACCGCGGCGCCGTTGGGCACGTAGAGATTGATGAAGCGCACCTGGCCGGCGGTGGCCGCCAGCACCCGGCGCTGCTCGTCGGGGAAGCCCGGGATCTCGGTCGCCACCCCGGTGAGCCCGGGGTCGCGGCTGAGGACCGCCACGCCGTTGTAGGTCTTCTGTCCGCTGTACAGCGCATGGTAGCCGGCCTCGGCCAGCTCCGCGGCGGGGAAATCGGCATCCTGCAGCTTGGTTTCCTGCACGCCGAGCAGGTCCGGGCCGGCCTCGGCCAGCCAGGCGACCACCTGGGGCAGGCGCACGCGCAGAGAGTTCACGTTCCAGGTGGCGATGCGCATCTCGATGTATTGACCTCGATCATGAAAACCCGTCGAAACCCCCGCCCAATAACCCTGATTGATTTAGGTCAATGTGGGGGTGCAGGGGGGTTCTACCATCAAACTCGACCAGCCGGCACCGGGACAAGCTTACACCACCGGGTCCCGCCGTCATCCGGCATACCACGGCCCAAGGGGGAGGGAGCGATCATGACACGGGTTGGCATGCAGAAAAGCGCCGGTTTCTCGGTAATTTCCGTTCTCATCATCGGCGTGATCCTGGGCGTGATCGGATGGGGCGGCTTCAACTGGGCGATGGAGCTCACCAATACCGAGACGTTCTGCATCTCCTGCCACGAGATGGAGGAGAACGTCTACCAGGAGTACCAGGAGACGATCCACTACAGCAACCGCACCGGTGTCCGGGCCACCTGTCCCGACTGCCACGTGCCGAAGGAGTGGATCCACAAGGTCAAGCGCAAGATCCAGGCCAGCAACGAGCTCTACCACAAGGCCATCGGCAGCATCGATACGCCGGAGAAATTCGAGGCCAAGCGCCTGGAGCTGGCCCTGCATGTGTGGCAGACCATGAAGGCGACCGATTCGCGTGAATGCCGCAACTGCCACGATTTCGAATCCATGGACTTCATGGCGCAGCAGTCCCGCAGCGCCGATTATCACGACACCGCCATCGACAGCGGCCAGACCTGCATCGACTGCCACAAGGGTATCGCCCACCACCTGCCCGAGGGCTGGCAGGCGGCGGCGGAGAGCGCGGGGCTGGCAGGCAATCCCTGAGCACGGGGGGCTCCCTTCGGGCGACTCGCTGAATGGGCCTCCAGGAGTGACGCAGCACACTGGACGGTTCGACCGGGCTCTGCCGCGGCCTGGCGCGCCGGGCGGATGGCGGGGATGGGCCAAGGGGGATGGGAGGCCGGCGCCCTCCCCTCCCCCTAACCCCTTGTGTTCCAATGAACCTTTGGCTATCATTCCCGCCCTTACCGCATGCGGTGCCCGGCACAGGACCGGGTAGCGGCATCACTGTACGAGAGGCCTGATCATGAAACCGGATATCCATCCCGCCTACAACGAGGTGACCGTCACCTGCAGTTGTGGCAGCGTCTTCAAGACCCGCTCCACCAGCAACAAGCCGGACATGCACATCGAAGTGTGTTCTGCCTGCCATCCGTTCTACACCGGCCAGCAGAAGATGATGGATACCGCCGGCCGCGTGGATCGCTTCCGCCAGAAGTACGGCATGAAGTAAGCCGGTGCGGCAGTCTGCAAGCGGTCGAAGGGCGCCCCTGGTGGGCGCCCTTTTCGTCTGTGGCCTCCTCCTTCCGGCACCGCTTCCCGCCGTTGCCGGCTGCGCCGCTCCGCGGGTGGATGCGCGGGTGCAGGTGGCGCGGGTCAACGACGGCGATACGGTCACCCTGGCGGATGGCCGCCGGGTGCGCTTCATCGGTCTCGACACGCCGGAGATGAACTACGGCTCGGGCCGGCCGGAACCGCTGGCGGTGCAGGCCCGGGACGCCGTGACCGCGCTCCTCGGGCCCTCCCGCAGCCTGCTGCTGCAGTACGGCCGGGAGCGCGAGGATCGCCATGGGCGCCTGCTGGCCCATCCCTATCTGGCCGACGGCCGCAGTCTCACCGCCCAGTTGCTGGAGCGGGGCCTGGCGCCGGCGCTGGTCTATCCGCCCAATCTCTGGAACCTGGACTGCTATCAGGCCGCGGAACGGCGGGCGCGCACCGCGCGCCGCGGCGTGTGGGCGCTGGCGCCGTTCAGGCCGCGCCCGGTGGGGGAGTACCGCGGGCGCTCCGGCCACTACGGCGTGGTGGAGGGCGAGGTGACCGCCATTGCGCGCAACCGGGGCGGGGTCTGGCTGACCCTCGATGGGCACGCCACCCTGCAGGTGGCGCCGGAGGCCCAGCCCCATTTCGATGGCTGCCGGTTCGAGGCGCTGGTGGGGCGGGCGGTGCGCGCCCGGGGACGGCTGACCCGGCGTGGTGAGCACTGGCGAATGCGGCTGCGGCACCCGGCGCAGCTGGAGGCGGCCGCCGGTGACGGCGGCTCCCAGGCGCAATGCCCCCTCCCGGCGGCGGCCGGATCATAAAACGAATCTTGTCTTTCTTAAGTTTCTTGTATAATCGAAAGCTTTCACCTACCTGATTGCGAAGGATGGATTGCACCCATGGCGGAAGATCTCAAGCAGGCGGCACTGGACTACCACGCTAACCCGAAGCCCGGCAAGATCGCCATCCAGGTCACCAAGCCCACGGCCAACCAGCGTGACCTGGCGCTGGCCTACAGTCCCGGCGTGGCCGAGCCGGTGCGGGCCATCATGGCGAACCCGGCGGATGCCTACCGCTATACCGCCAAGGGCAACCTGGTGGGGGTCATCAGCGACGGGACCGCCGTGCTCGGCCTGGGCAACGCCGGTCCGCTCGCCTCCAAGCCGGTGATGGAGGGCAAGGGGGTGCTGTTCAAGCGTTTCGCCGACATCGACGTGTTCGACATCGAGGTGGACGCGAAGGAGCCGGAGGCGTTCATCGACACGGTGGCGCGCATCGCCCCCACCTTCGGCGGCATCAACCTGGAGGACATCGCTGCCCCCCACTGCTTCGAAATCGAGCGGAAGCTCTCCGAGCGGCTGGATATCCCCGTTTTCCACGACGATCAGCACGGTACCGCCATCATCATCGCCGTGGGCCTGCTCAACGCCCTGGAGCTTCAGGGCAAGGCGCTGGATGAGGCGCGCATCGTCACCGTCGGCGCCGGTGCGGCGGGTATCGCCGGGATGCGCCTGCTGGTGGACCTGGGTGTGCCGCGGGAGAACATCCTGCTGCTGGACAGCAAGGGCGTGATCCACTCCGGCCGGCAGGACCTCAACGCCTACAAGGCGGAGTTCGCCGCCGCGACCGATCGGCGCACCCTCGAGGACGCCATCGCGGGCGCCGATGTCTTCATCGGGCTCTCCAAGCCCGACCTGCTCAGCCCGGAAATGCTGCGCTCCATGGCCGATCGGCCGGTGGTGTTCGCGCTGGCCAATCCGGATCCGGAGATCCGGCCGGAGCTGGCCCACTCGGTGCGCGGCGATCTCATCATGGCCACCGGGCGCAGCGACTACCCGAACCAGGTCAACAACGTGCTCGGCTTCCCCTACATCTTCCGCGGGGCCCTGGACGTGCGCGCCACGACCATCAACGAGGCGATGAAAATCGCCTGCGTGGAAGCCCTGCGGGGGATTGCCCAGGAGCCGGTGCCGGCGGAGGTGCTGGCGGCCTACGGCCTGGAGAGCCTCGAGTTCGGTCCCGAGTACATGATTCCCAAGCCCCTCGATCCGCGGCTGCTGGAGCGGGTGCCGCCGGCGGTGGCCCGGGCCGCCATCGACTCGGGCGTGGCGACGCTCCCCTACCCCGCCCACTATCCGGCGCAGTCCTGAAGCGGCGGCTGCCGGGCCCGGGAGGACGGCAGCCGCCAAGGGTCTGGCGCCGGGCGGTTCGGCCCTCCGGACCCGGGCCCGCATTTGCCACCCCGGAGACACGGAAACCAGGCAATCCGGGGGGGCGCGGGCACCCTCCCTTCAGGGTCGTTCGTTGCGGCCCATGTGGCGGCAGTCACATCCCCCGTCTCTCCGTGGTGTAATTGTGCCTTTCCGCGGCGCTCCCTTCACTCCACCGCCAGCAGCGCCTCCACGCGGGCGGTGTTGGCCCGCTCCGCGGGTCGCCCGTCCACCGGGCTCAGGGGGGTGTTGCGGGGGCCGTCGGAGGAGAACACGGTCAGGTCGATGACCGTGTCGCCGGCGACGAAACGGAAGCCGGGCAGGGTCTGGTGCCCGTTTCCGGACAGGCGCAGGCGCATGTCGCGGGGTTCGAAGGGGATGCCGGCGTCGTCCAGGGCAAAGGCGACTTCCTCCGGGGCGGCGGCGAACAGGTGCAGATCGATGACGCTGTTGACCCCGGCGGTGCCGCTGAGCACCGGCCCCACCAGGCGGGGATCGAAGCGGGCCAGCAGGCGCATGGCGTTGAGTGCCGTGCGGCGCAGCTCCCGCAGGCGCGCGGGCTGGGAGTCGGACTGGAACAGCTGCTGGTAGGCGCGCAGGGCCAGCTCGATCTCCTCGTTCCGGGGCATGTTGCGGGTGCCCTCGGCGCCCAGGTGTCCCGCGGCCTTGCGCTTGGCCTGCAGGAAGTCGTTGAGCCCCTCGGCGGCCATGATGCGGGCCGCCTCCTCGGCGATCAGCTGGCGTACCCGCCGGTCACGCGTACTCTGGCCCATCTGCATCTCCCATCCGGGCTGCGGCGGGATGGCCCCCGCGCAGGTTCGTTGTGGCGGCGCACCGGTCCCGCGACTCAGAACAGCCGCTCGGGAGCGCTGCCCCCCCCGCTTCCGGTCCCCAGCGGGGCCACGGCGGTCTGCTGGGGCACCGTATCCTCCCTGAAGGTCTCGAAGATGGCGTCGGGCTGGTCGCCGCGCGCCAGCAGTCCGGTGTCGGGGTCGATGCGCACGGTCACCAGGCCCTCGGGTTCGGGCTGGACATGTTCGGGTCGCCCCTTCAGGGCCTCGCCCATGAACTGGATCCACATGGGCAGGGCCGCGCGGCCGCCGGTTTCCCGGTTGCCCAGTGAGCGCGGCTGATCGAAGCCCACCCAGCAGGTGGTCACGACGTCGGCGTTGAAGCCGGAGAACCAGGCATCGAGCTGGTCGTTGGTGGTCCCGGTCTTGCCGCCGATATCGCCGCGTCCCAGTTCCAGGGCGCGGCGGCCGGTGCCGCGCTTGATCACATCCTGCAGCAGCGAGGTGATGAGCCAGCTGTTCTGCGGCGTGAGCACCCGGGTCGCCACCACCGGGGGCTCGTCCCCGCTCGCGGTCCGCCCCACCGGCAGCAGCGGCAGGGCGCCGGGAAGCCCCGGCTCGGGGCAGTCGCGGCAGACGGTGGCGGGCCGCGCCTCGAACAGCACCTCGCCGCGGGTATTCTCGATGCGGGCCAGCGCATGGGGCTCCACCCGGAAGCCGCCGTTGGCGAACACCGCGTAGCCGCCCACCAGTTCCAGGGGGGTGAGGACGCCGGTGCCCAGGGCCAGGGTGAGGTTGCGGGGCAGGGAGTCGGGCCGGAAGCCGAAGCGCTGGACGTAGTCCACTGCGTACTCGATGCCGATCTCGCGCAGCAGGCGGATGGAGACCAGGTTGCGGGACTTGTACAGGGCCTCCCGCAGGCGCGTGGGTCCGAAGAAGCGGCCGCTGTAGTTCTCCGGGCGCCACAGCTTCTCGGCGCCGGCATCCTCGTACACCACGGGGGCGTCGTTGATGATGCTCGCCGGGGTGAAGCCCTTCTCCAGGGCCGCCGAGTAGATGAAGGGCTTGAAGTTGGAGCCGGGCTGGCGCTCGGCCTGGGTGACCCGGTTGAACTTGCTGCGGTTGAAATCGAACCCGCCCACGAGGCTGAGGATGGCCCCGGTGTCGGGGTTGAGCGAGACCAGGGCGCCTTCCACCTGGGGCAGCTGGCTGAGGGCCCACTGGTCCTCCCCGGTGGGCCGGATGCGCACCAGGTCACCGGGAGCGAGCACGTCGCCGGCGCGCTTCGGCGCCGGGCCGGTGGCGTTGTCGCTGCGGTAGGCGCGGGCCCATTCCAGGCCCTCCCAGGGGATCTCCACGTCGGTGCCGTCCGCCAGCCGGACCCGGGCCGAGCGCTCCTCCACGCCCATGACCAGGGCCGGTATCTGTCCGCCGGTGACGGGGGTGTCGCGCAGGCGCTGCAGGCCCGCCTCGGGGTCCGCCGGATCGGTCCTGGCTTCCGGTCCGCGCCAGCCATGCCGGCGGTCATATTCGAGCAGGGCGCTGACCAGGGCATGGTTGGCGCTGTTCTGGAGCCGGCTGTCGATGGTGGTGGTGACCCGGTAGCCGTCGGTGTAGGCGGCGTCACCGTAGCGGGCCACCATCTCGGTGCGGATCATCTCGGCCAGGTAGGGGGCGTCGGCCTCCACCTCCTGGCCGTGATAGCGGGCGGTGTTGGGCGTGGCCAGCGCCGCCTGGTAGGCGTCCGGCTCGATGAAGTCCAGGCTCCGCATGCGGCCGAGGACGTAGTTGCGCCGGGTCAGCGCCCGTTCGGGGTCGGCGATGGGGTTGTAGCGGGAGGGCGCCTTGGGCAGGCCGGCGATCATGGCGTATTCGGCCAGGCTGAGCTCGGCGAGCGGCCGGCCGTAGTAGACCTGGGCGGCGGCGCCGACACCGTAGGCGCGGTTGCCGAGGTAGATCTTGTTCAGGTAGAGCTCGAGGATCTCCTGCTTGCCGAGTTCGCGCTCGATCTTGAGCGCGAGCAGGATTTCGTTGAACTTGCGCAGGAAGGTCTTCTCGCGGCTGAGGAAGAAGTTGCGCGCCACCTGCATGGTGATGGTGCTGCCCCCCTGGCCCTTCTCGCCGGTGCGCAGCAGGTGCCAGGCCGCGCGCAGGATGCCCTGGTAGTCCACGCCGGGGTGATGGAAGAACCGGTCGTCCTCGGCGGCGAGCACCGCCTGGATCATCGGCTCGGGGATCTCGGCGTAGGAGAGCGGGATGCGGCGCTTCTCGCCGAATTCGGCGATGAGACTGCCGTCGGCGGCGAAAATCCGCAGCGGAACCTGGAACTGCATATCCTTGAGGCTTTCGGTGGACGGCAGCTTGGGCGCCAGGTAGACGTAGGCCCCGCCCGCGGCGACGGCTCCCAGCAGCCCCAGGGCGAAGAGGGCGGAGAGGAGACTGAACAGCAGCTTGGTGAGGCGTTTCATGGCGGGCGGCGGCTTGGTGGGTGGGGGTTGTGAATTTCTGTTGCGTGAACTATTTACAACTCTAATAAGGAATCTTCGTGTATAAGGTGTGTGAACCGGTCGGCGAATTGATGGTAATTCACTTGATCGCTTTTCCGGCGCGACTAGTATTTAATGTGCTGGACTATTAATCAATGGTAAGTAGGGATACCAGATAGGGAAATACAACGTGCCTCCCCTATTCCGAAAGAAGTCGCAGCCCTTGCTCGGCATCGATATCAGTTCCACGGCGGTGAAGCTCATCGAGCTTTCCAGCAGTGGAAGCCGCTATCGGGTGGAGAGTTACGCGGTGGAGCCGCTGCCGCCGAACTCCGTTGTCGAGAAGAATATCACGGATGTCCAGGCGGTTGGAGAAGCGGTTTCACGGGTTGTGAAGCGCTCCGGGACCCGCGTCAAGAACTGTGCCGTCGCCGTGGCCGGGTCGGCCGTCATCACCAAGGTCATCCAGATGACCGCCTCCCTCTCCGAGGAGGAGATGGAGAGCCAGATCGAGGTGGAGGCGGATCAGTACATCCCCTACCCGCTCGAGGAGGTCAGTCTCGATTTCGAGGTGCTGGGCTCCTCGGCCAAGAATCCCGATACGGTGGATGTCCTCCTGGCGGCCTCGCGCAGCGAGAACGTGGAGATGCGCGTGGACGCGGTGGCCATGGGCGGACTGGCCTCGAAGGTGGTGGACGTGGAGGCCTACGCCATGGAGCGCGCCTTCCGCCTCATCGCCGAGCAGATGCCCGACCGGGGCCTGGACAAGACGGTGGCGGTGGTGGACGTGGGTGCGACCATGACCACCCTGAGCGTGCTGCACGACCAGAAGATCATCTATACGCGCGAGCAGATCTTCGGCGGCAAGCAGCTCACCGAGGAGATTCAGCGCCGCTACGGGCTCTCCTTCGAGGAGGCGGGCCTGGCCAAGAAGCAGGGCGGTCTGCCGGACGATTATGTGCCCGAGGTGCTGGAGCCGTTCAAGGAGGCGATGGCCCAGCAGGTGAGCCGCTCCCTGCAGTTCTTCTTCTCCTCCAGCCAGTACAACGATGTGGACTACATCGTTCTGGCTGGCGGCAGTGCCTCCATCGAGGGCATCGCCAACCTGATCCAGGACAAGCTGGGTACGCCGTCGATGAACGCGAATCCGTTCGCCGACATGACCCTGTCCTCGCGCGTCAACGCTCAGGCCCTGCGCAACGATGCACCCGCGCTGATGATTGCCTGCGGCCTCGCCATGAGGAGCTTCGACTGACATGGCCCGTATCAACCTGTTGCCGTGGCGCGAGGAGCGTCGCAAGGAAAGACAGCGGCAGTTCCTGGGCATGCTGGTGGGTTTCGCCCTGCTGGCGGGTGCCATCGTCCTCTATGTGCACATGCATATCGGCTGGATGATCGATGACCAGGAGGCCCGCAACAACTACCTGAACCAGGAAATTGCCATCCTGGACAAGAAGATCAAGGAGATCCAGGAGCTGGAGAAGGAGAAGGCGCGGCTGCTGGCGCACATGAAGATCATCCAGGAGCTGCAGGCCAACCGGCCCGTGGTGGTGCACCTCTTCGACGAGATGGTCAAGACCATCCCCGAGGGGGTCTTCTACAACAATCTCGAGCGGCGCGGCACCACCCTGACCATGCGCGGCGTGGCGGAATCCAACACCCGGGTCTCGGCGCTGATGCGCAACACGGAGGCCTCCGACTGGGTCACCTCGCCGAAGCTCAACATCATCGAGACCAAGCGGGCTGAAACGGCGCGGGAAAGCAACTTCATCCTGCAGGTGCAGCAGAAGCAGCAGGGCGAGGCCGCCGCGGACGGGGGAGGGGCGAAACGATGAACCTGTCCGATCTCAACAACCTCGATTTCGGCAACGCCGGCTCCTGGCCGGGAGTGGCCAAGGCCATCGCCATCATCCTGCTGTGCGGCGCGGTCCTGGGCGCGGGCTACTGGTACGACACCCAGCACCAGTGGGAGGCCTACAAGAAGGTGCAGCGCCAGGAGGGCGAGCTCAAGCAGGTCTTCGAGAAAAAGCAGCACAAGGCCGCCAACCTGGAAGCCTACCGGCAGCAGATGGTGGAGATGAAGGAGTCCTTCGGCGCCATGCTGCGCCAGCTGCCGGGCAAGACCGAGGTGGCCGGCCTGCTGGTGGACGTCTCCCAGACCGGTCTGGCCAGCGGGCTCGAGTTCGAGCTGTTCAAGCCCGAGAACGAGCAGCGCAAGGAGTTCTACGCCGAGCTGCCCATCCGCATGCGGGTGGTGGGCACCTACCACCAGTTCGGCGATTTCGTGAGCGGGGTCGCCGCCCTGCCGCGCATCGTCACCCTGCACGACTACACCATCAGCAAGCGCGGGGGATCGGATCGGCTGGTGATGGATGTCACGGCGAAGACCTATCGCTACCTGGATGAGGGGGGGCAGTAATGGATTCGAAGAAGAGCCCGGTCGCCCTCATGCTGACCGTAATGGTCCTGGGCGGGCTGGGGCTGACGGGATGCGGCACCGGCGACAAGATGGCCGATCTGCGGGCCTACGTGAGCGAGGTGAAGGCCCGCCCCGTCACGCCGATCGAGCCCCTGCCCGAGATCAAGCCCTACGAGACCTACGCCTACCAGGTCCATGAGATGCGGGATCCGTTCGAGCCGCCGGCCGGCCCCGAGCCCGTGCAGGTGGCCCAGGAACAGGCGGGCGGTCCGCAGCCCGATCCGAACCGGCCGCGGGAGCCGCTGGAGATGTTTCCGCTCGACAGCCTGCGCATGGTGGGAATCCTGGAACGCGAGGAAACCACCTTCGGGTTGGTCAAGGCCAGGGACGGAACCCTGTTCCGGGTCCAGGAAGGCAACTATCTGGGCCAGAATCACGGCAAGATCCTGCGCATATCGGAACAGCAAATCGACTTGATGGAAATCGTTCCGAACGGTACTGGCGGCTGGATGGAGCGGTCTGCCTCACTGGCACTGAACGAAAAGTAATCCCGAGGGGACACGCGTGATGATCACGGATAAATTTACCGCGCTCTTAGGCGCCGGACGGGGGGAACGGGTCGGCACCGCACGGAAGTCCGGTGGCGGCCTGGTATGGACCGGACTGCTCCTGCTGCTGCTGCCGGTACTCACGGCATCCGCCCAGCAGGGGGTCGCCCTGCAGCAGGTGGATGTCTCCACGCTTTCCGGGGATCGGGTTCAGATCCAGCTGGGCTTCAGCGGTCCGGCACCGCAGCCGCAGGGGTTCACCATCGACAATCCCGCGCGGGTGGCGCTGGACTTCGTCGGGGTCAGCAACGCCCTGCCGGTCAAGAGCCAGCCCATCGACGCCGGGGTGGCGCGCAGCCTGACCGCGGTCGAGGCCCAGGGCCGCACCCGGGTGGTGCTCAACCTCTCCGAAATGGTGGCCTACGAGACCCGGGTCCAGGGCGACAAGGTCTTCGTGACCCTGGGCGGCGGCGCCAGGACCGCTCAGGCGGCCGCCCCGGCGCCGGTGGCGCGCGACGTCATGCCCTCGGGACCCCGCATCACCGAGGTGGACTTCCGCCGCGGCGCCGCCGGCGAAGGCCGGGTGCTGGTCGCGCTCTCCGATCCCTCCATCGTCACCGACGTGCGCCAGGAGGGCACCCGGGTGGTGGTGGACTTCCTCAACACCTCCCTGCCGCCCGAGCTGGCGCGGCGGCTCGACGTGACCGATTTCGCCACGCCGGTGCAGTTCATCGAAACCTCGGCCCGGCGCGGCAACGTGCGCATGGTGATCACCCCCACCGGCGAGTACGAGCACCTGGCCTACCAGAGCGACAACCAGTTCGCGGTGGAGGTCCGCCCCCTGACCCGCGAGGAGAAGGTGGAGAAGGAGGAGGAGTTCAAGTACACCGGCCAGAAGCTGTCGCTGAACTTCCAGGACATCGAGGTGCGGGCCGTGCTGCAGCTGCTGGCCGACTTCACCGGGCTGAACCTGGTGGCCAGCGATTCGGTGCGCGGCAACGTCACCCTGCGGCTGCAGAACGTGCCCTGGGACCAGGCGCTGGACATCATCCTCAAGACCAAGGGGCTGGACAAGCGCATCGATGGCAACGTGATGATGGTGGCCCCGGCGGAGGAGATCGCCGCGCGGGAGAAACTGGAGCTCGAGACCAAGCAGCAGGTGGCCGAGCTCGCCCCGCTGCGTTCCGAGATCCTCCAGGTCAACTACGCCAAGGCAGCCGACATCGCCGCCCTGCTGAAGGCCAAGGAGAACAACTTCCTCTCCTCCCGCGGCAGCGTGACCATCGACGACCGCACCAACGTCCTGCTGGTGCAGGACACGGCGGAGAAGCTCGACGACATCCGCGCGCTGGTGGCGAAGCTGGACATCCCGGTGCGCCAGGTGCTCATCGAGTCGCGGGTGGTGGTGGCCGATACCACCTTCCAGCACGCCCTGGGCGTGCGCTTCGGCATCACCACCGACCGGGAGACCGGCGGCGACGTCATCAACTACGGCGGCGTGACGGGCAACGCGGCGGGCGCCGACACCCTCTACAACGGCGGCATCCCGACCCAGAACAACCGCTTCAACGTCAACCTGCCGGCGGGCGATGCCGGGTTCGGCACCTTCGGGACCATCGGTCTCGCCCTGGCCAAGCTGCCCTTCGGGTTCCTGCTCGATCTCGAGCTCTCGGCCATGGAGGCCGACGGCCGCGGCGAGGTCATCTCCAGCCCGCGGGTGCTGACTTCCAACCAGAAGGAGGCCTCCATCGAGACGGGTACCGAGGTGCCCTACCAGGAGGCCACCTCCAGCGGCGCCACCAACGTGGAGTTCAAGAAGGCGGTGCTGAGCCTGAAGGTGAAGCCGCAGATCACGCCCGACGACCGGGTCATCATGGACCTCTCCATCACCAAGGACGCCGTCAACCAGGAGGTGACCGGCGGCGGCGGCGAGCCGGGCATCGACACCAACTCCATCTCCAGCCAGGTGCTGGTGGACAACGGCGAGACGGTGGTGCTGGGCGGCGTGTTCGAGCAGAACCGGACCAGCGGCGTGCGCCGGGTGCCCTTCTTCGGCGAGCTGCCCTACATCGGCTGGCTGTTCCGCTCCAACTTCAAGGAGGACTCGAAGAAGGAGCTGCTCATCTTCGTCACGCCGAAGATCATCAAGGAGACCCCCAAGCTCTAGGCCCGGGAACGGCGCTGAAGGGCACCGGGGCGCCTGCGGGCGCCCCGGTGCGTTTTCGGAAGCCTTGATTGGATGACACCGCTCGGGCGATCATCACCGGATGCATCCAAACGAGAACATCTTCCTGGTGGGGCCCATGGGCGCCGGCAAGACCACCATCGGGCGCCTGGTGGCGCGCAGTCTCAGCCGCGAGTTCCTCGATTCCGATCACGAGATCGAGGCGCGCACCGGGGCGGACATCCCCTGGATCTTCGACGTGGAGGGCGAGTCGGGATTCCGGCGCCGCGAGCGTCTGGCCATCGACGACCTGACCCAGCTCAAGGGCGTGGTCCTGGCCACGGGCGGGGGCGCGGTGCTGGACCCCGACAACCGCCGCCATCTGGGCTCCCGCGGCATGGTGGTCTACCTGTGCACATCGGTGGACCAGCAGCTGGACCGGACCCGCAAGGATCGCAACCGTCCGCTGCTGCAGACCGAGGATCCGCGCCGCCGCCTGGAGGAGTTGATGGCGATCCGGGATCCGCTCTACCGGGAGATCGCCGACCTGGTCATCGAGACCGACGGCCGGACGGCCCGCTCGGTGGCGAGCGAGATTGTCAGGAAACTGCGGCTGGGGCCGGATGCCCCCGAGGCACGGGAGTGAGGAAGTGAAGGCATGATAACCCTGCAGGTGGACCTGGGTGAGCGCAGTTACCCGATACATATCGGCCCCGACCTGATCGGCCGCGCGGAGCTGGTCCTGTCCCGGCTGCCCGGCAGCCAGGTGCTGATTGTCAGCAACGAGACGGTGGCGCCGCTCTATCTCGATCGGGTGGCGGCCATGTTCCCCGACCAGCAGGTGGATACGGTCATCCTCCCCGATGGCGAGGAGTTCAAGACGCTGGAGACGACCCAGCGCATCTTCGATGCACTGCTGGCGCAGCGTCACAACCGCACCACCACCCTGGTGGCTCTGGGCGGGGGCGTGGTGGGGGACATCTGCGGGTTCGCGGCGGCCTGCTACCAGCGCGGGGTGGCCTTCATCCAGGTTCCCACCACCCTGCTGGCGCAGGTGGACTCCTCCGTGGGCGGCAAGACCGGCGTCAACCACCCCCTGGGGAAGAACATGATCGGGGCGTTTCACCAGCCGCGCTGCGTCATCATCGACACCCGTACCCTCGATACCCTGGATGATCGGCAGCTGTCCGCGGGCCTCGCCGAGGTGATCAAGTACGGCCTGATCCGGGACGCCGGCTTCTTCGCCTGGCTGGAGGAGAACCTGGAGCGGCTGCGTGCCCGTGACCAGTCGGCCCTGGCCGAGGCCATCGAGCGATCCTGCCGCAACAAGGCGGAGGTGGTGGCCGCCGACGAGTACGAGGCGGGCTGCCGGGCGCTGCTCAACCTCGGGCACACCTTCGGCCACGCCATCGAGGCCGGGATGGGTTACGGCACCTGGCTGCATGGCGAGGCGGTGGCCGCGGGGATGCTGCTGGCGGCGGACCTGTCGGTGCGCCAGGGGTTGCTGGATCCGGATGCGGTGGCCCGGATCCGGAGCCTGCTGGAACGGGCCGGGCTGCCGGTGCGGGTGCCGGCACTGATGACCGTGGACCGGTTCCTGGAGCTGATGGCGGTGGACAAGAAGGTTCTCGATGGCCGCCTGCGGCTGGTGCTCCTGCGCGCCATCGGCGATGCGGTGGTGACCTCCGAGGTGAATCCCGATCACCTCGTCGCGACCATCGAGGCCTGGCGCGCGGCCTGAGCCGCCCGGGCCGGTTATCTCATCCACGAGGGGCCCATGCGCATCTACATGCAGAGTCCGCCCGCCGACGACCAGCCGCCCCGGTTCTACCAGCTGTTCCTCCAGCGTGACCTGCTCGGCGGCTGGACCCTGGTGCGCCAGTGGGGTGTGCAGGGTGCCGGTGGACGGCTGCAGCGGGATACGTTCGCCGACTGGGACAGCGCCCTGGAGGCGCTCATGCAGGCCAGGGATCGACAGCTCGCGAGGGGTTACCGCGTCGTTTTCGCGGAAAGCCCGCAGCGCTCCGGCTGATTTCGATCGGCTCAACCCACTGTAATCCCGGAGTAATCCTCCTTCCGGCGCGGAATCCGGAAATCCCCCGACTGGACAGACATTGAGCATGGCGCCTCCCGGCGCTAGAATGTTCCTCCATTTTTGCCTGGGGTTTTTGTGCCCCGGGCGGCCACCCAGCCGACATGTGACAGCAACATCATGATCCAGAAGCCGAACAAGGCCGCGTGCGGCATCGACTACCATTGGACCGGGCTGTATACCCCGGAACTCGACCGGGACAGCTGCGGTTTCGGTCTCATCGCGCACATGGACGGCGTGGCCAGCCATCGCCTGGTGGAGACCGCCATCACCGCCCTGGCCCGGATGACCCACCGCGGCGCCATCGCGGCCGACGGCAAGACCGGAGACGGTTGCGGCCTGCTGCTGAAGAAGCCGGACGGCTTTCTCCGGGCCGTGGCCGCCGAGGCCGGGATCGCGCTCGGGGATCACTATGGTGTCGGCATGGTGTTCCTGAACCCGGAACCGGCCCTGGCCGCCGCCGCCCGGGAGCGCCTGGAGCGGGCGCTGGCCGACCAGGGCCTGGAGCTGGCCGGCTGGCGCGAGGTGCCCACCGATGCGGATGCCTGCGGCGAGCAGGCGCTGCGCACCCTGCCCGGGATCGCCCAGGTCTTCGTCAATGCCGGCGCGGGCATGGATACCGAGACCCTGGAGCTGCGCCTGTTCGTGGCCCGGCGCCTCGCGGAGCAGGCGCTGGCGGACGACCCGGTGTTCTACATTCCCAGCCTCTCCGGCCGGGTGCTCTCCTACAAGGGGCTGGTGATGCCCCACAACCTGCCGCAGTTCTACACGGACCTGGCCGACCCGCGGCTGGAGTCGGCGGTGTGCGTCTTTCACCAGCGCTTCTCCACCAACACCCTGCCCCAGTGGCGCCTGGCCCAGCCGTTCCGGTTCCTGGCCCACAACGGCGAGATCAACACCGTCCAGGGCAACCGCAACTGGTCGGTGGCCCGGGCGCACAAGTTCTCCACCCCGCGGCTGCCCGAGATCAACCGCCTGCTGCCGCTGGTGCGGCGCACCGGTTCCGACTCCGAGAGCCTCGACAACATGCTGGAGGTGCTGCTGGCGGGCGGGATCGACATGTTCCGCGCCATGCAGATGCTCATCCCGCCGGCCTGGCAGAACGTGGAGAGCATGGACCCCGACCTGCGCGCTTTCTACGAGTACAACTCCATGCACATGGAGCCGTGGGACGGACCGGCGGGCATCGTGCTCACCGACGGCCGCTATGCCGCCTGTGTGCTGGATCGCAACGGCCTGCGTCCGGCCCGCTGGGTGGTGACCCGGGACCGGCTGATCACCCTGGCCTCGGAGATCGGCGTCCATGACTACGCGCCCGAGGACGTGGTGCGCAAGGGCCGGTTGAAGCCCGGCCAGATGCTGGCCGCCGATACCGAGACCGGCGAGCTGCTGCTGCCCGGCGAGATCCAGTCGAACCTGAAGGGCCGCCAGCCCTACAAGCAGTGGCTGCGGGAGCGCACCCGCCGCGTCGAGTCGCGCCTGGACCAGGGCGAGAACGTGGAGTGCCTGCTGCCCGAGCCGCTGAAGGTCTACGAGAAGCTGTTCGGCGTGACCTTCGAGGAGCGCGATCAGATCCTGCGGCCCCTGGGCGAGAAGGGCAACGAGGCGGTGGGTTCCATGGGGGATGACACCCCGCAGGCGGTGCTCTCCACCCGCGAGCGGTCGGTCTACGACTACTTCCGCCAGCAGTTCGCCCAGGTGACCAACCCGCCCATCGATCCGCTGCGGGAATCCATCGTCATGTCCCTGGAGACCTGCTTCGGGCCCGAGCGCAACATTTTCGAGGAGACCCCCGAGCACGCCAACCGGGCGGTGGTCGACTCGCCGGTGCTGTGCCGCAGCAAGCACGCCCAGCTGCTGGCCATCGAGGATCCGGCCTTCGCCCACCAGGTCTTCAGCCTCAACTACGATCCGGCCGTGGGCCTGCAGGCGGCCATCGAGCAGCTGTGCGGGTCCGCCGCGGAGGCGGTGCGCGCCGGCAAGGTGATCCTGGTGCTCAGCGATCGCGAGATTCGCACCGACAGGCTGCCGATCCATGCCGCGCTGGCCGTGGGCGCCGTCCACCACCACCTGGTGGAGCAGGGGCTGCGCTGCGACGCCAACCTGCTGGTGGAGACCGCCACAGCGCGGGATCCGCACCAGTTCGCGGTGCTGCTCGGCTACGGCGCCACGGCCGTCTACCCCTACCTGGCCTACGAGACCCTGGTGGACATGGTGCGGGTGGGCGAGATCGAGGGCGACGCCGGCGAGGTGCTGGCGGCCTACCGCAAGGGCATCAACAAGGGGCTGCTCAAGATTCTCTCCAAGATGGGCATCTCCACCATCGCCAGCTACCGCGGCGCCCAGCTGTTCGAGATCGTCGGCCTCAACCGCGAGGTGGTGGATCTCTGCTTCCGCGGCACTTCCAGCCGCATCCAGGGCAGCACCTTCGAGGATCTGCAGGGCGACATGGCGGCCCTGGCGGAGCGCGCCTGGAATCCGCGCAAGTCCGTCGACCAGGGGGGGCTGCTCAAGTTCATCCACGGCGGCGAGTACCACGCCTTCAACCCGGACGTGGTGCAGGCCCTGCGCCACTGCGTCACCACCGGCGAGTACGATGATTACCTGCGGTTCGCCCGGCTGGTGAACGAGCGCCCGGTGAACAACCTGCGGGATCTGCTCAGGCTGCGCGATGACCAGTCCCCGGTGCCGCTGGAGGAAGTGGAGCCGGTGGAGGCCATCACCCGGCGCTTCGACTCCGCCGCCATGTCCCTCGGCGCCCTCTCGCCCGAGGCCCACGAGGCGCTGGCCACCGCCATGAACCGGCTCGGTGGACGTTCCAACTCCGGCGAGGGCGGCGAGGACCCGGTCCGCTACGGCACCGAGCGCATGTCCAAGATCAAGCAGGTGGCCTCGGGCCGTTTCGGCGTCACCCCCGCCTACCTGGTCAATGCCGAGGTGCTGCAGATCAAGATCGCCCAGGGCGCGAAGCCCGGCGAGGGCGGCCAGCTGCCCGGCAAGAAGGTGAACGATCTCATCGCGCGGCTGCGTTTCTGCCGCCCGGGGACCACCCTCATCTCGCCGCCGCCCCACCACGACATCTACTCCATCGAGGACCTGGCGCAGCTCATCTTCGATCTCAAGCAGGTGAACCCCGAGGCCCTGGTGTCGGTGAAGCTCGTCTCCGAGCCCGGCGTGGGCACCATCGCCGCCGGCGTGGCCAAGGCCTATGCCGATCTCATCACCATCGCGGGCTACGACGGCGGCACCGGCGCGAGCCCGCTCACCAGCGTCAAGTACGCCGGCAGCCCCTGGGAGCTGGGGCTGTCCGAGACCCAGGAGGCGCTGCGGGTCAACGACCTGCGCGACAAGGTGCGGGTGCAGACCGATGGCGGGCTGAAGACCGGCCTGGACGTGGTGAAGGCGGCCATCCTCGGTGCCGAGAGCTTCGGTTTCGGCACCGCGCCGATGATCGCGCTCGGCTGCAAGTACCTGCGCATCTGCCACCTGAACAACTGCGCCACCGGCATCGCCACCCAGGACCAGCGCCTGCGGCGCGACCATTTCATCGGCCTGCCCGAGATGGCCATGAACTACTTCCGCTTCGTGGCCCAGGAGACCCGCGAGTGGATGGCGAAGCTGGGCGTGCGCTCGCTGCAGGACCTCATCGGCCGCACCGACCTGCTGGAGATGCTGCCAGGCGCGACCGGCAAGCAGCGGCGGCTCGACCTGACGCCCATCCTCAACGCCGCCCGCGGCCCCGAGGACAAGCCGCGCTTCTGCACCGTGGACCGCAACCGGCCCTTCGACCGGGGCGAGCTGGCCGAGCAGATGGTGGCGGACATGATGCCGGCCATCGAGAACGGCTCCGGCGGCGTCTTCCACTACGAGGTGAAGAACCTCCACCGCTCCATCGGCGCGCGCCTGTCCGGCGAGATTGCCCGCCGCTACGGCAACGACGGCATGGAGAAGGCGCCCCTGACCGTCTACCTGAAGGGCACCGCGGGCCAGAGCTTCGGCGTCTGGAACGCCGGCGGGCTGCACCTGGTCCTGGAGGGTGATGCCAACGACTACGTGGGCAAGGGCATGGCCGGCGGCAAGCTGGTGCTCCACCCGCCCAGGGGCAGCCGGTTCGAGAGCCGCGCCACGCCCATCATGGGCAACACCTGCCTGTACGGGGCCACCGGCGGGAGACTCTACGCCGCCGGCACCGCGGGTGAGCGCTTCGGTGTGCGGAACTCCGGCGTGATGGCGGTCGTGGAGGGGGTGGGTGATCACTGCGCCGAGTACATGACCGGCGGCGTGCTGGTGGTGCTCGGCAGGACCGGGCACAACTTCGGCGCCGCCATGACCGGCGGACTGGCCTATGTCCTGGACGAGGAGAACACCTTCGTCGATCTCTGCAACCACGAGATGATCGACATCCATCGCATCGACACCGAGGCGATGGAGGCCTACCGTCACCACCTGCGGCAGATTGTCGAGGAGTTCGTGAAGGAGACCGGCAGCGACTGGGGCCGGCAGATCCTGGAGCGCTTCGAGGACTATCTGGGCCAGTTCTGGCTGGTGAAGCCGAAGGCGGCCGAGCTGGAGAACCTGCTCGACAGCCTCAAGACCCGCAACGAATGACCGCAGTGACGAGGAATTTCCGGTAATGGCTGACCGTCCGAACAACGTCTTCCAGTTCATCGAGGTCCCGCGCGTGGATCCGGCCAAGAAGCCGGCCGACGAGCGGCGCCGGGAGTTCGCCGAGATCTACGGCCAGTTCGACGCCGAGAGCGCGGCGATCCAGGCCCATCGCTGTCTCCACTGCGGGAATCCCTACTGCGAGTGGAAGTGCCCGGTGCACAACTACATCCCCAACTGGCTGCAGCTGGTGGCCGAGGGGCGGCTGCTGGAGGCGGCGGAGATCTCCCACCGCACCAACTCCCTGCCGGAGGTGTGCGGCCGGGTGTGTCCCCAGGATCGCCTGTGCGAGGGGGCCTGCACCCTCAACGACGGCTTCGGCGCGGTGACCATCGGCGCGGTGGAGCGCTATATCACCGACCAGGCCCTCGCCGCCGGCTGGCGTCCGGACCTCTCCCAGGTGGTCAGCACCGGCAAGCGGGTCGCCATCGTCGGCGCCGGTCCGGCCGGGCTCGGGTGCGCCGATATCCTGGTGCGCAACGGCGTGGAGCCGGTGGTGTTCGACCGCCACCCCGAAATCGGCGGCCTGCTCACCTTCGGCATCCCGGAGTTCAAGCTGGAGAAGTCCATCGTCCGCACCCGCCGCGCTATCATGGAGGAGATGGGCGTCCGCTTCGAGCTCGGGGTGGAGATCGGCGCCGACATCCCCTTCCAGCGGCTGCTGGAGGAGTATGACGCGGTGTTCCTGGGCATGGGCACCTATACCTACATGAAGGGCGGCTTCCCCGGCGAGGATCTGCCCGGGGTCCACGAGGCCCTGCCTTTCCTCATCTCCAACATCAACCGCCGCCTGGGCTACGAGAAGAGCCCCGCCGAGTTCATCGACATGGCCGGCAAGCGCGTGGTGGTGCTGGGCGGCGGCGACACCGCCATGGACTGCAACCGCACCTCCATCCGCCAGGGGGCGGCCTCGGTCACCTGCGCCTACCGCCGTGACGAGGCCAACATGCCCGGCTCCAGGCGCGAGGTGGCCAACGCCAAGGAGGAGGGGGTGCAGTTCCTCTGGAACCGCCAGCCGGTGGCGGTGGTGGGCGACGGCCGGGTGGAAGGCGTGAAGGTGGTCACCACCCGCCTGGGCGAGCCCGACGAGCGCGGCCGGCGCACGCCGGAGACGGTGCCGGGCAGTGAGGAGATCATTCCCGCCGACGCGGTCATCATCGCCTTCGGCTTCCGCCCGAACCCCCAGCCCTGGTTCAGCGAATTCGGCATCGAGGTGGACGAGCGTGGCCGGGTGAAGGCGCCCGAACAGGGGCAGATCAGGTTCCAGACCACCAACCCCATGATCTTCGCCGGCGGCGACATGGTGCGGGGCTCGGACCTCGTGGTGCGCGCCGTGTTCGAGGGCCGCAACGCCGCCGAGGGCATCCTCGACTACCTCGGGGTCTGAAAGAAACGAATAGACAGGATTAACAGGATGTACAGGATTGGGTCGAAGGCTTGCCCGGCGCAGGTGGTCCGAGGTGATGTTGCACGCGCCGGCCGTATCTGTACCGGAAATCCTGTTAATCCTGTAAATCCTGTCTATTGAGGCTTTTCAACCGGGGTCCCCATGACTGAGCTGAAGAACGACCGTTTTCTCCGGGCGCTGCTGCGCCAGCCCGTGGACGTGACCCCGGTGTGGATGATGCGCCAGGCCGGGCGCTACCTGCCCGAGTACCGCGCGACCCGGGCCCGGGCGGGGGATTTCATGACCCTGTGCCAGACGCCCGAGCTGGCCTGCGAGGTGACCCTGCAGCCGCTGGAGCGCTTCCCGCTGGACGCGGCCATCCTCTTCTCCGACATCCTCACCGTACCCGACGCCATGGGCCTGGGACTCTCCTTCGAGGAGGGCGAGGGGCCGGTGTTCGAGAACCCGGTGCGCAAGGAACGTGACGTCGATCGCCTGCACGTGCCCGACCCGGAGGGCGAGCTGCGCTACGTGATGGATGCGGTGCGGCTGATACGGCGCGAGCTGGACGGCCGGGTGCCCCTCATCGGCTTCAGCGGCAGTCCCTGGACCCTGGCCACCTACGTGGTCGAGGGCGGCACCAGCAAGAACTTCGCCCGGGTCAAGGGGATGCTGTTCGATCGTCCGGTCCTGCTGCACCGGGTGCTGGAGGTGCTGACCCAGAGCGTCATCGCCTACCTCAACGCCCAGGTGGCCGCCGGCGCCCAGGCCCTGATGGTGTTCGACACCTGGGGCGGCGTGCTGACGCCCCGCGCCTACCGCGAGTTCTCCCTGGACTACATGGCGCGCATCGTGGAGGGTGTCACCCGGGAGGCCGATGGCCGGCGGGTGCCGGTGATCCTGTTCACCAAGGGCGGCGGGCAGTGGCTGGAGGCGATTGCCGCGACCGGCTGCGACGGGGTGGGGCTGGACTGGACCACCGATCTGGCCGACGCCCGCGCCCGGGTCGGTGACCGGGTGGCCCTGCAGGGCAATCTCGATCCCTGCGCCCTCTACGCCGGCCCGGAGCGGATCCGGGACGAGGTGGCGGCGGTGCTGGCCTCCTACGGCAAGGGCACGGGCCACGTGTTCAACCTGGGCCACGGCATCCACCCGGACGTGAAGCCCGACCACGCCGCGGCCCTGGTGCAGGCGGTGCACGAACTCAGCGCGGCCTACCATCAACCGGGTAACGGATGAAGGATGAAGGATGAAGGGGGTGATACCCTTCATCCTTCATCGGTAACCCTGCTGCCCTGTATCCTGCTCAGAGCCGGAAGCCGCCCAGGCGCCGGCGCTGGCGGCGGTCCATCCAGCGGGTGCCCAGCAGGAATCCCGCCAGCAGGGACCCGAGCGCCAGGCCCAGCCAGGCCAGGGGGGGGATGACGGCCGGCCCGGTTCCCCCGGGGGCGGCTGCAGCCGGTGACTCCTCGCCGCGCAGCACGGCCGCGGCCCGCTCGATACGGGCCCTGAGGGCCGCGTTCTCCACCCGCAGCCGGGCGTCCCCATCGTCCACCGGCGGCGACGGCCCATCCCGGGCCTGCAGGCGCTCGTTCTCCACCCGCAGCCGGTCGATCTCCTCCCGTGCCTTCTGCAGGCGATCCTCGGTGGTCAGCAGTCGCAGCCGCGCCGGCTGCTCCCCCATCAGGAAGGCGCTGTCGACCCATCCCTCGGTGCCGTCCGCGGCGTGGATCCTGGCCATGCCGTCCTGCTGCTCCAGCACTTCCACCGGGGTGCCCGTGGGCAGCGTGGCCTCGGCGGCCGCGGCCGGGTCGGGTGCGGCCCGGACCTCCAGCAGCAGCTGATCGCTCACGTAGCGGGTCTCGGTGGCGGCCCGGGGGGTCGGCGCCGGCAGCAGCAGGAGCAGCAGCGCCACGGTGGCCAGGGACAGGGGACGGAGGCGGTTGTACATGATCATCAGGCGGCGATGCCGTTGTGGCGCAGCAGGGCGTCGATCTCGGGCTCCCGGCCGCGGAACTCGATGAACAGCTCCATGGGCTCCTGGGCACCGCCCCGTTCCAGGATGGTGCGCAGGAAGCGGCGACCGGTCTCGGCGTCGAAGATGCCCTCCTCCTCGAACAGGGAGAAGGCGTCGGAGGCCAGCACTTCCGCCCACTTGTAGCTGTAGTAGCCGGCCGCGTAGCCGCCGGCGAAGATGTGGGAGAAGCTGTGCTGGAAGCGGTTGAAGGCCGGCGGGGCCACCACCGCCACCTGGGCCCGGACCTCGTCGAGGATCTCCTGCACCCGGGCGCCGCGCGCCGGGTCGTACTCCAGGTGCAGGCGGAAGTCGAACAGGCCGAACTCGAGCTGGCGCACCATCTGCATCCCCGCCTGGAAGTTGCGCGCGGCGCGCAGGCGCCGGATGAGCTCCGGGGGCAGGGGCGCGCCGGTTTCGTGATGCCCGGAAATGAGCGCCAGCGCCTCCGGCTCCCAGCACCAGTTCTCCAGGAACTGGCTGGGCAGCTCCACCGCGTCCCAGGCCACGCCGTTGATCCCCGCCACGCTGGCGTGATCGATGCGGGTGAGCATATGGTGCAGGCCGTGGCCGAACTCGTGGAACAGGGTCAGCACCTCGTTGTGGGTGAACAGCGCCGGGCGGCCCTCCACCGGCGCGTTGAAGTTGCAGGTGAGGTAGGCCACCGGCACCTGCACCCGGCCCTGCGCGTCGACACGGCGGACAATGCACTCGTCCATCCACGCCCCGCCGCGCTTGTGGGCGCGGGCGTAGAGATCGAGGTAGAACTGGCCGCGCACCTCGCCCGCCTCGTCCACCAGCCGGTAGAAGCGTACGTCCGGGTGCCAGGTGTCCACCCCGGGCTGGAGTTCGGCGCGCACGCCGTAGAGCCGCTCCACCACGGCGAACAGCCCCTCCAGTACCCGCGGTTCGGGGAAGTAGGGGCGCAGATCCTCCTGGGAGAGCTGGTGCCTGTGGCGGCGCAGCTGCTCCGAACAGTAGGTGATGTCCCAGCTCTCGAGCCGCTCCAGGCCGTGGTGCTCGCGGGCGTAGCGGTGCAGCTCATCCAGCTCCTCCCGGGCCATGGCGAGCGAGCGCCCGGCCAGGTCCTCGAGGAAGGCGAGCACCGCCCCGGTGTCCGGCGCCATCTTGGTGGCGAGCGAGCGCTCGGCGTAGTTGCGGAAGCCGAGCAGCTGGGCCAGCTCGTGGCGCAGGGCCAGGATCTCCTCCATCACCGGTCCGTTGTCCCAGCGCCCGGCATGGGGGCCCTGGTCCGAGGCCCGGGTGACGTAGGCGGTGTAGACCGCCTCGCGCAGGGGGCGGTGATCGGCGTAGCTCATGACCGCGAAATAGCTCGGGTACTCGAGGGTGAAGACCCAGCCGTCGAGCTCCCGGGTGGCGGCGGCCTGGCGGGCCGCCGCCAGGGCGCTGTCCGGGAGGCCTGCCAGCTCGGCCGTGTCGGTCACCTGCCGGAACCAGGCGTGGGTGGCGTCGAGCAGGTTCTCCTCGAACTTCGAGGTGAGGGTGCTGAGGCGCTGCTGGATGGCCCGGAAGCGTTCCCGGCGCTCCGGGTCGAGGGCGACGCCGGCGAGGCGGAAGTCGCGCAGCGCATTGCTGACGATGCGCTGGCGGACCGGGTCCAGGGTGCCGAACCCGGCGTGCTCGGCAATGGACCGGAAGGCGGCGTAGAGCGCCTCGTTCTGACCCATCTCGGTGGCATAGTCGGAGAGTTTGGGCAGGCAGGCGTTGTAGGCGGCGCGCAGCTCCGGGGTGTTCACCACCGCGTTCATGTGGCTCACCGGCGACCAGGTGCGGTTGAGCCGATCCTCCAGTGCCTCCAGGGGGGCCACCAGGCTGTCCCAGGCATAGTGATCCGTGGCCGCCAGCAGCGCCGCCACCCGGCTGCGGTTCTCCTCCAGCACCGCGTCGATCGCGGGCTCCACGTGCTCCGGGCGCAGCGCCGGAAAGGGCGGCAGCCCGGTCATGTTCAGCAGGGGGTTGTCCATGGGATTCAGCGCGTTGTCGTGAGAGGGGGAAAGATACCAGTTTCCAGCCGCCAGCGGCCAGCTTCCCGGTCTGCCTGACCCGCGGCCGGCGGCTGCACCTTTGCCATCCCCGCCCCGTTCCGCTAGATTCGGCCTCTGTTCGAGAGGAGGCTGACGTGTCCAGCAAACACTATGATCTGATTGCCATCGGCGGCGGCAGCGGCGGGCTCTCCGCGGCCGAGCGGGCGGCGACCCACGGCGCCCGCTGCGCGGTGGTGGAGGCCGGCCGCATCGGCGGCACCTGCGTCAACGTGGGCTGCGTACCGAAAAAGGTGATGTGGTTCGCCGGCTCCATCGCCCATACCCTGCGCGATGCCGCCGACTACGGCTTCGACGTGCGCAGCGGCGGGCTCGACTGGGGCCGCCTGGTGGCTGCCCGCGAGCGCTACATCGGCAACATCAACACCTGGTACCACGGCTATCTCAAGGATTCCGGCATCGACGAGATCCGGGGTCACGCCCGCTTCCTCGACAGCCGCACCCTCGAGGTGGAGGGCGAACGCTACAGCGCCGATCACATCGTCATCGCCCCGGGCGCCGTACCGCGGCTGCCGTCGATTCCCGGCGCCGAGCTCGGCATCACCTCCGACGGCTTCTTCGCCCTGCAGGCGCAGCCGCGCAAGGTGGCGGTGGTGGGGGCCGGCTACATCGCCGTGGAGCTGGCCGGCGTGCTGCAGGCCCTCGGCTCCGAGGTCACCCTCGTCATCCGCCGCGAACACGTGCTGGACGGCTTCGACGCCCTGCTGCGGGAGACCCTGCTGGAGGTGATGCAGGACGAGGGCATCCAGGTGGTGACCAATACCACGCTCACGGCGGTGGAGCGCAGTGACGACGGTCTCCGGCTGCACTGCGACCACGGCACCGAGCTGGCGGGCTTCGACAGCCTGATCTGGGCCATCGGCCGCGATCCCGCCACCGCGGACCTGAACCTGGAGGCGGCCGGGGTGGAGACCGACGCCAACGGCTTCATCCCCACCGACCCGTTCGAGAACACCAACGTTCCGGGCATCTACGCGGTGGGCGACGTGACCGGCCGGATCGCGCTGACGCCGGTGGCCATCGCCGCCGCCCGCCGCCTGGCCACGCGCCTGTTCGGCGGGCGGCCGGAGCTGAGGCTCGACTACGAGAACGTGCCCACGGTGGTCTTCAGCCACCCGCCCGTCGGTACCGTCGGCCTCACCGAGGCCCAGGCGCTGGAGCGGTTCGGCCCCCAGAGCGTGAAGTGCTACCAGACCAGCTTCACCCCCATGTACGCCGCCCTCACCTCCCACCCCTCCCCCACCGCCATGAAGCTGGTGACCGTGGGGGCGCAGGAGAAGGTGGTGGGCGTGCACATCATCGGGCTGGGCGCCGACGAGATGCTGCAGGGCTTCGCCGTGGCGCTGAAGATGGGCGCCACCAAGGCTGATCTGGACAACACCGTGGCCCTGCACCCCACCAGCGCCGAGGAATTGGTCACCATGCGCTGAGATCTGGAACTAGACAGGATTGACAGGATGTACAGGATTTAAGGAGTTTATCCACGGAGGGGGGAAGCGGGGTGGATCTGACGCACGGCCACGAGGGGCGCCTCTTCGTGGTCGTGTCCTTGCCAAATCAGTGCCGTGTCCTGCACCAGGTTCGTCAGTGGTTGGTCCGAAATGTAGCCGGTTTGTGGTGCCTGACGCGCTTTTCCAAATCCTGTAAATCCTGTCTATTTGTCCCAACTCACCCCCCGCGCAGCATCCGGATCACCGGGGCGGTGTCGGGGCGCACGCCCCGCCACAGGGCGAAGGACTCGGCGGCCTGCTCCACCAGCATGCCCAGGCCGTCGATGACCCGCTCGGCGCCGTGGGCCGCGGCCCAGGTGAGGAATGCGGTGGGCTCGGCCGCGTACATGAGGTCGTAGCACCACGCGCCCGGCGCCAGGCAGCGTCCGGGCAGGGGCGGCACCTGCCCCTGCAGGCTGGCGGCGGTGGCGTTGATGACCAGGTCGAAGCACTCCTCCTCGGCGAGCACGTCGAAACCGCCGCCGCTCACCGGGCCCAGGTCACTGTGGTCCGCCGCCAGCTCCTCGGCCCGCCGGGCGGTGCGGTTGGCGATCACCAGGGCCGCCGGCTTCTCCTCCAGCAGCGGGCCGAGCACGCCGCGGGCGGCGCCACCGGCGCCGAGCAGCAGCAGCCGCCGCCCCGCCACTGCCGCGCCGTGGTTCACGGTCAGGTCACGCACCAGGCCCACCCCGTCGGTGTTGTCGCCGTAACGACGGCCCTCCCCGCCCAGGACGATGGTGTTCACCGCCCGGGCGCGCTCCGCCCGCGGGCTGCGCGAGTCCACGGCCTCCCAGGCTTCCTGCTTGAAGGGCACGGTGATGTTGAGGCCGCGTCCACCCTCGGCCGCGAAGCTCTCCAGGGCGTCCTGGAAGCCGCCCAGCGGGACCAGGATGGCCTCGTAGGTGAGTGCCTGGCCGGTCTGCTCGGCGAAGGCGGCGTGGATACGGGGTGATTTGCTGTGGGCGATGGGATTGCCCATCACCCCATAGCGGTCCACTGGCATGGTCGGTCTCGGCTCAGGCTGAAAAGGGGTTCCTAGTCTAGCAAGGACGGCGGCGGGTTGACCGGGTTACTGGAATTCATTGACAAAAATCAAGTAAATTGTGGGCGCTCGAACTGCCGGCAGTCGCTGCCGGAGCGGGTGGGCGCCAGGACGAGGATGAGGATCGTCAATAACAACAATCGATCGTGAACAACAATCGATCGTGTCAAACCATCCGAAGCGAAATCCTACGAGGGAGTGAACAAGCAATGCGCAAGCTCAACCTTTCCGTGCTGGTCCTGGCTGCGTCCCTGGCCGCCGCCGCCATGCCGACCCTGGCCGCCGATGGTGCCGCCCTGTATGCCCAGAAGACCTGCAACGCCTGCCACGGCGCCGATGCCAAGACCCCCATCATGCCCACCTACCCCAAGATCGCCGGCCAGAACGAGCAGTACCTGGCCGCGCAGATGAAGGACATCAAGAGCGGCGCCCGGGCCAATGGCCAGACCGCCGCCATGAAGCCCATCATGGCCATGGTGAGCGATGAGGAGATCGCCGCCATCGCCGCCTGGCTGGCCACCCAGTAAACATATCCGGCCGTACCCGTTCGCGGGTGCCGGAACCGGGTCCGCCGCAACGACGGGCCCGGTTCCGTTCCGGCCGCCGAATTCCGCCCGAGGGGGAACCATGAGGCGCATGCCGGCATCACTGCCGTGGATTCTTCCGGGCCTGTTCCTGGCCGCCGGGGGCGCTGCGGGCGCCGGCGAGCTGGACGAGGCCCTGCACCGGCAGCCCGTTGCCGGGAATGCCGTCTCCAACTACGAGGTCTGCGCCGCCTGCCACATGCCCGAGGGCTGGGGCACGGTGGATGGCGAGATCCCGCAAATCGCGGGCCAGCACCCGAATGTCATCATCAAGCAGCTGGCGGACATCCGCGGCGGCAACCGGGACAATCCGGGCATGCGCCTGTTCGCCTCGAAGGAGGTCATCGGCGGTCCGCAGGCCATCGCCGATCTCGCCGCCTACATCGCCGCCATGCCCATGACGCCGCGCACCGGCGTCGGTCCGGGTAGCGACCTCCAGCACGGCGCCGTGCTCTATCGCGAGCACTGCGTGCGCTGTCACGGGGAGTATGGCGAGGGTGACGATGCCCGTTTCTACCCGCGCATCCAGGGCCAGCACTACCGCTACATGCTGCGCCAGTTCGAGTGGATCCGGGACGGCAGGCGACGCAATGCCAATCCCGAGATGGTGCGGCAGATCGCCGATTTCAGCGAACGCGACATGAAGGCGGTCATCGACTTCGCCTCGCGCCTGCGGCCCTCGCCCGAGCGGGTGGCGCCGTCCGTCCACTACAGCAACCCCGACCTGCCCTGAGTTGCCGGGGTCCGCTTGAAGGGGACGCCGGCCTCTCCTGGCCGGGGTTGACTTGTGGGCGGAGAGAGGGGGCGTGCGCTTGCCAGCGCCGCCCCGGCGTGGATGATGGGATATGCCTCTTCCGCAACAGCGAGACCGTCCCGTGGAGCCTGCCGCCCTTCCGCCCTCCCCCGCCGCCTGGCTCCGGCATGCGGCGCACCGCATGCCGGAGGCCCCGGCCCTGCACCACGGCCAGGAGGCCTGCAGCTACGCGGACCTGGAGGCACGTGTGGGCGCGCTGGAGCGGCGGCTCGCCGCGTGGAGCGCCGGCGCCGGCGGCGGCCTGGCGGTGCTCAGCCGGGATCGGCTGCTGACCGCCCTGCTCCTGCACGCCGCGCCGCGGGCCGGGCTGCATCTCCTGCCGCTCAACCCCGATCTGCCGGCGGCGCTGCTGGAGCGGCTCCTGCGCCTGGGCGGCGCCACCCGGGCGGTCAGCGACGGCCCCCCTGCGCCGGATGCACTGCCGACCCTGACCGGGGCGCAGCTGCTGAGCGCCGGGCCGGCGTCCGGAACGTTCGTGGCGGAACCGCTGGCGGTGGAGGCGATCCACCTGGTCATCGCCACCAGCGGCAGCAGCGGCGAGCCCAAGGCGGTTCCGCTCAGCGGCCTCAACCTGGCCGCCGCCGTGGCCGGCTCGCGCACGGTGCTGCCCCTGGGGCCCGGGGATGTCTGGCTCGCCTGCCTGCCCCTGTTCCATGTGGGCGGGGCGTCCATCCCCCTGCGGGCCGCGGCGGCGGGAGCCGCCGTGGTGCTGCATCAGCGGTTCGTGCCGGAGGCGGTGCTGGCCGACCTCCACGCGCGGGCCGTGACCCATCTCTCGCTGGTACCGGCCATGCTGGCACGGTTGCTGGAGGTGTCCGGCGGAGCGCCGCCCCGGGGGCTGCGCCACGTGCTGATGGGTGGGGCCGCGCTCCCCGGTCCGCTGGCCGAGCGGGCGCTGGCGGCCGGCTGGCCGCTCTGTGCCAGCTACGGCATGACCGAAGCGGCCTCGCAGGTGGCCACCCGCTGTGGGCTGCGCCCGGGCTGGCGGCCCGGGGACGTGGGATCGCCCCTGCCCGGGATGGAGGTGACGATAGTGCCCGAGCCGGGCGTGGCAACCACAACCGGCGTGGGCCGGATCCGGGTGCGCGGCCCGGCCGTGATGGCAGGCTATGCCGGGGCCGGGCGGCCCACCGGCGCGGGAATCGAGGCGGGGTGGTTCGTTACCGGCGACCTGGGCAGCCTCGCGCCCGACGGCTCGCTCACGGTGCTGGGCCGGGCCGACGAGGTGGTGGTGACCGGTGGGGAGAATGTCCACCCGGCGCAGGTGGAGTCGGCCCTGTCGGGCTGCCCGGGGGTCGTGGAGGCGGCTGTCGTCGCGCTGGACGATCCGGTCTGGGGGGCGCGGCTGGTGGCCTTCGTCACCGGCGCGGCGGATCCCGGGGCGGTGCTGGAGTGGGCCCGCGCCCAACTCCCCTCCCCGTGGCGGCCGCGGGCGGTCCAGCGCCTCGGGGCGCTGCCGCGCAATGCCGCCGGCAAGCTCGACCGGGCGGAACTGCTGCGGCTGGCGGCGCAGTAATCAGGGAGCCGCCGCCGACTTCCGGAAGTCCATCACCTTCAGCGTGCCGTTGAAGAACTGCACGCGGATCTCGGCGTCCTTGTCGCGCCACACCGCGGAGGTACCGGACAGGCCGCCGAGATTGAGGCTGGAGGACTCGGTGGGTTCGCCGAGCAGGGCGTAGACCTGCTGTTCGCTCATCCCGGCTTCCAGCTTGCTGAAGTTCTCCTGGGTCACCTTCGAGCAGGCGGCCAGCAGCCCGGCCAGCAGCAGGGCGGTGATCAGGGTGCGGACGGTGGACAGGCTCATGGGCGTTCCTTGTCGGATTGGGATTCAGGCGAAAGTCTCGGCGGCTGTGTGCGTCCCTGCGCGGGCGCTCAGGCCAGGGCGCGGCGCAGGAAGTCCAGGGTGACCTGCCAGCCGTCCTCGGCGGCGGCGGCATCGAAGCGGGCGCTGCGCGGGTTCACGAAGCCGTGGCCGGCCGCGTAGCTCTTCACTTCCAGCGGCTTGCCGGCCTCGCTCATCAGGGCGCCGAAGCGCTCCATCTTCTCCGGCCAGGTCCGCTCCTGTTCGGCGAACACGGCCAGCACCGGGCCGTTCAGGGTGCGCAGGGACTCCAGGTCGTTGATGAGCCGGCAGTAGAACAGTACCGCGGCATCCACCGTCTCCGGATCCAGGATCGCCGCCTGCAGGGCCTGGTGTCCGCCCAGGGACCAGCCCAGGACCGCCACCCGCGGACTGCCGGCCTTCAGCCGGGCCAGGGCGGTCATCAGCTTGCGATCCGCCACCTCCTGGTCCAGGTTGCGCATCATCTCGCCGGCTTCCTGGGCGTCGGTGGCGTTCTCGCCGTCGTAGAGGTCCACGATCATCACCCGGTAGCCGGCCTCGGCGAGGCGCTCGGCCCAGTTGCGGTTGTAATCGAGCACCCCCCACCAGTCATGCAGGATCATGACGGCGGCCCTGGCATCCTCCGGACCGGCTATCTCGACGTTGAACGGGATACCGTTGTCGGTGGTCAAGGTCATGGCTTTCATCAGGCGAAGATCCTTCCCATGGCTCCATTCCGGCGACGGGCGACAGTATCGCACAAGGTCGCGGAAAGGAAATACCGCCCGCCGGTGCCTGGGCGGTTGCGGATGGCGCCCTTCCCCGACCGGGCCGCTGCGCCTATCATCCGGGAAAAAGCGGTGGCGGACAGGCGTGTTCCGGTGGCGACACCGTCGCGGCACGCCGCATTCGACGGCGGCGCTCCATCCATGTGGCGTCGGCAGGACAATGGGGAGGGGAGCAGGGAATGAACAGGCCAATAGTCCTGGTGGGGGTCGGCGAGATGGGCGGCGTATTCGCACGGGGTTTCCTGCGTGCCGGGCACCCGGTCTTCCCCGTCACCCGCGCCATGGATCTGAATGCCGCGGCGATGGCGGTCCATGATCCGGTCCTGGTGCTGGTGGCGGTGGCCGAGGCGGATCTCCATCCGGTCCTCGCCGAGTTGCCCGAGACCTGGCGCGATCGGGTTGCGCTGCTGCAGAACGAGCTCCTGCCGCGGGACTGGCGGCGCCATGGACTGGAGCACCCAACCGTCATCTCGGTCTGGTTCGAGAAGAAGCGGGGCCGGGAAGTCAAGGTGATCCTCCCCTCCCCCGCCCACGGTCCCGGAGCCGGGTTGCTGGCCACGGCGCTGGAGCGGCTGGACATCCCCGCCCGGGTGCTGGACAGCGAGGCCGAGCTGCTCGAGGAGCTGGTGCTGAAGAACCTCTACATCCTCGTTTCCAACATCTGCGGTCTCGCCGTGGGCGGAACGGTGGGAGAGCTGTGGCAGGCGCACCGGGGGCTGGCGCTGGAGGTGGCCGCCGACGTGCTGGCGCTGCAGGAGCACCTCACCGGCCATGGGCTCGACCATGAGCGCCTGGTGGCGGGGCTGGCCCAGGCCTTCGCCGCCGATGCCTCGCACCAGTGCCAGGGCCGCAGCGCGCCGCAGCGCCTGCAACGCGCCCTGGAGCAGGCGGATGCCGCCGGGCTCGCCGTGCCCGCGCTGCGCCGGATCCGGGCGGAGACCGCCTGACCGGGAGTTGCCGGAGCCCGGGCGGGCGACGGATGAGGCTGGTATCATCCGCGCTCCCGCGATCACCGGAACCGACCGTCATGAACGAGAGCGACAGCCGCCAGCGTTTCCTGCTCGAACGCACCCAGGTCCGTGGCGAACTGGTGAGCCTGGACGCCACCCTGCGCGCGGTCCTGGAGCGCCACCCCTACCCGCCCGCCGTGGCCGGCCTGCTCGGCGAGGCCCTGGCGGCCGCCGCGCTGCTGGCCTCAACCATCAAGTTCGAGGGGGCATTGACCCTCCAGGTGCAGGGCGGCGCGCCGGTGAGCCTGCTGCTGGCCCAGTGCACCAGTCAGGGCGGGCTGCGGGGGCTGGCCCGCTGGCATGGCGAGGCGCCCACCGAACTGCCGCCCCGCTGGCTGGGCGATGCGACCCTGACCCTGACCATCGATCAGCCCCGGACCGGCGAGCGCTACCAGGGCATCGTGGCGGTTGCAGGCGGCGATCTCTCCGCGGCGCTGGAGAGCTACTTCCGGCAGTCGGAGCAGCTCCCCACCCGCGTCTGGCTCGCCAGCAACGAGACGCGTGCCGCGGGGCTGCTGCTGCAGCGCCTGCCGGGCACGGAAGCGGATGCCGATGCCTGGGACCGGGCCGCGCAGCTGGCGGAAACGCTCACCCGCGGCGAGCTGCTGGAACTGCCGGGCTCGGAGGTCCGCCGACGGCTGTTCCACGAGGAGGATGTGCGGGTGTTCGAGCCCGAGCCGGTCAGCTTCCGCTGCGGCTGCTCCCGGGAGCGGGTGGCTGAAACCCTTGTCTCCCTCGGTCGGGAGGAGCTGCAGTCCATCCTCGCCGATACGGGCCGGGTGGAGGTCCACTGCGAGTTCTGCAACCACGGCTACCACTTCGACGCCGTGGACGTGGAGGCCCTGTTCGCTGGCGCCCAGGCCGCGGCGCCGACCACGAAACAGTAGCCAATTTCGTTGAAAGGATGTCTTTATGTCCTGATTTGCGCCGATCCTCGGAAATAGCATCGCTGAGGCGCGCGCCCGGCGCGGTCGCCGCCAGATCCGCTCACAGCTGCTCCAGCAGGATCGCCGCGGCCTCGTCGGCGCCGGTGGGGCGGGGCGGGAGAGGCGCCGGCCGGGCCCACAGTTCCTCCAGCTCCGCGGCCAGCCCGCCGCCCGCCAGGGCCGCCTGCGGTATCTCCCGGCTGCGGCCGTGGGCCTCCAGCCAGGCCACCAGCTCCGGCTGCTCGGGCCAGCCATCCCGGTCCGCGTAGAGCACCGGCACGCCGGCGCAGGCGGCCTCCACGAAGATGCCGTAGCCCGGCTTGGTCACCAGGGCGTCGCAACTCGCCAGCAGATCGCTGAACGGCAGGTCGATGCTCTCCTGGGCCAGTCCCGCCGGCTGGGAATCGAGCCATGCCGCCGGGGCCACCCAGCGGATGCCGGGCAATCGCGGCCAGCGCCGCAGCGACAGGGTGCCGGGCGTTCCGCCCAGGTTGACCAGGACCCAGCGCTCGCCTGCATCCAGCCCCAGGCGGCGACAGGTCTCCGCCTTGCGGTTGCCGCCGCTGGCCGCAATGGGGCCCACGCGCCGACGGCGGGGGAGATCCGCCATGGGCATGCTCGGGGTCGGCTGGATGAAGCACGCCGCACCCCGGTAGGCATTCCGCAACTGCGCCTCCACCACGTCGGCGCCGGGCCGGCCGCGGCAGTAGTGGGCGTAGATGTCCGCCCAGTTGAGGGAGCAGAGCGCCAGCGCGGGCGTGCCGGCGTGAGCCGCCGCGGCCAGTGGCAGGTGCCCCACGTTGCTGAGCACCAGGTCCGGTCCCAGCGCGGCCAGGCGGGCCGCCTCGCGCTTCACGCTGACCATCCAGTCGCGATGCAGGGCCCGGTAGGCCGCGGCGCTGGCCTCCACGTCCACCGCCAGGGCGGAGCGCATGGCCATGCCGGGATCCGCGGCGCCGGGCTGGAGTTCGAAGGGTTCCGGCAGGCGCTGGCGGAGCAGGGCGGCCGGCAGTCTGCTCCAGACCGTGAGCCGCAGTGCCGGCAATCGCTCCCGCAGGGCATGGAGGACCGGCGCGGTCTGGGCCAGGTGGCCGTAGCCGTGGGCGGTGATGCAGGCCAGGAGGTGGGGCATGAATCGGGTGATGGGTGAAGGGTGATGGGAGGTAGTTTACGATTGTTTTCCGTTTTCCGTTTTCCGTTTTCCGTTTTCCGTTTTCCGTTTTCCGGAATCACGGAATCGCCACCCCCAGTCCGGGGGCGGAGGGGAGGCTGAGCCAGCCGGCGGCGGGGGAGGGGGCGGGAGCCAGGTCACGGGCGAACCAGGCGCCGGTGGCGAGGCCGTGGGCGCGGCGTGACGCCGGGTCCACGGCGGCGGCGAGCTGGGCCGCCGCCCAGGCGCCGACGGCGCTCTCCAGCGTGGTGGTGACCACGCATTCGCAGCCGGCGGCCCGGGCCTGCGCCGCCAGTGCCAGTGCCGGCCGCAGCCCGCCCAGGGTGGCGGGCTTCAGCACCAGCCGCCGCACCGGGAGGGGGACCGGCGGCGTGCCGCCGGCCAGGGACTCGTCCAGGGCCAGGGGGAAGCCGGCGTCACCCTGCAGCCGGGCGAGCCGCTCCGGGTCCGGGTGCCGCAGCGGCTCCTCCAGCGATTCCACCGGCAGCGCCCGGCAGCCGGCGATGAAGGCCGCGGCCGCCGGCTCGTTCCAGGCGCCGTTGGCATCCAGCCGCAGGGTCGCGCCGGGGGGGAGTCCCGCGGCGATCCGTGCCAGGGCGGCCAGCTCCTCCGTCACCGGCGCCAGTCCCACCTTGAGCTTCAGGACCGTGAAGCCATGGCCGGCGGCGGCTGCCGCCCGGGCCCGCGCGCCGGCGTCCAGGGGGCCGAGGGCGGCGTTGACCCGCACCCGGTCGGGTGCGCCGGCGTCCAGCAGCCGGCGCAGCGGGAGCCCCGCGGTCTGCGCCTGCAGGTCGAGCAGGGCGGCTTCCAGCGCCGCGCGGGCCGCCGGAGGGCCGGCGGGGAGGGCGCTCAGCGCCTGCGGCGGCGTCTGGCCGGGCAGGGCGCGGGCAAGCAGCCGCAACGCCTGGCCGGCGCGTTCCGGGAGCTCGGTGCCCGCTTCCGGCAGGGGTGCGCAGTCGCCGAGTCCGGTCCGGTCGCGGGCGTCGATGAGCCGGACCAGCCAGCCGCTGCGGTGCCGGATCGCGCCCCGGGCGCTCCGCCATTCCCGCCGCAGGGGCAGGTGGTAGGGCAGCAGTTCGAAGCGGACGATGAGGGTGTCGGCGGGCATGGAGCGCATTGTGGAGCGCCGCAACGGGGAGGGCAACGCATCCCGTCCGGGAGTCGGCCGGCCTATACTTTCTGACGGGTACGGCAATGTACAGGAGGTACGCCATGCGACGCCGTCACTTCAACACCCTGCTGCTCGGAGCCCTGTTCGCCGGGACCCTCGGCGGTTGCGTTGGCGTCTACACCGGCCCGGGTCCCCGCTACCGGCCGCCGCCCCATGCGCCGGCCCACGGCTATCGCTACCGTTTCGACGACGGGCTGATCATCGTCTTCGACTCCGGGCTCGGGCTCTACATCGTCGACCGGCATCCCGGCTGGTACTGGTACGACGGACATTTCTACCGTCGCCAGCGCGACCGCTGGGATTTCAGTCCGCGCTTCGACGGCCCCTGGCACCCGGTGCCCCATGACCGGCTGCCGCCCGGGCTGCGCCGGCGTTACCGGCGTGACGGGGATGGGCGTTACCGGGACGAGCGTGATCGGCGCAGGTAGGCGGGTGTCGGGAACTCACTCCGGTCCCGGCTCGCGCAGGAGGGCCCTGAGCCCGGTTTCGATGGCCTCGGCCCGGGCGTCCCCGGCGTGGGTCTCGCCCACCAGGACGTGGCGGATGCGTCCGCCCTTGTCCACCAGGTAGAAGGCCGGCCAGTAGCGGTTGCCCAGGGCGCGCCAGTAGGCGAAATCGTTGTCCATCATCACCGGGTGGTGGAGGCCGAACTCGGCGATCTTGGCGCGGACCCGCTCCGGGTCCTTCTCGTGTTCGAACTCGGGCGAGTGAATGCCCACCACCTGGAAGGGTTCTCCCCCGAGTTCCCGCTCCAGGCCCTTCAGCCACGGAAAGGAGCGGTAGCAGTTCCAGCAGCCGAAGGTCCATACGTCCAGCAGGACCACCTTCCCGCGCAGATCGGCGCGGGTCAGGGGCGGGGAGTTGAACCAGTCCGCGGGCGTGTCCCGGGTGAACTCCGGCAGCTGCCGCGGCGCATCGCCGGCGACGGTCGCGGCGGGGAGCGTGGCGGCCAGCATGGCGGCGGCCAGCCAGGCCGGCAGACGGCCGCTCCGCCGCGCAGTGGAGGACAGGTCGTGTTGTTCCATGAGGAGCTCCCGGTGAGAGTGGTCTGGCTGTGGAGGAGACCGGAGTTCGGGCCGCTGGCTTTCCGCCGGCGGGATTGCCCCCAGGCCCGGGGAGTGCAACGCTGGCGGCAACGTTCATGAGTCCATCCCCATCCGAACCGCGGGAACCGCCTCCGCGCCACGCCCTGCCGGCGGGCATCTGGGTTCTCGGCTTCGGCTCGCTGTTCATGGACATCTCCTCGGAGCTGATCCACAGCCTGCTGCCGGTGTTCATGGCCACGGTGCTGGGCGCCGGGATGGCCACCATCGGGGTGGTGGAGGGCATGGCCGAGGCCGCGGCCGCCATCACCCGCGTCTTTTCGGGCACCCTGAGCGACTACCTGGGCCGGCGCAAGTTCCTGCTGCTGCTCGGCTACGGGCTCGCCGCCTGCACCAAGCCCCTGTTTCCCCTGGCCACCTCCATCACCACCGTGTTCACGGCCCGGTTCATCGACCGGGTGGGCAAGGGCATCCGCGGGGCGCCCCGCGATGCGCTGGTGGCCGACATCACGCCGCCGCGGCTGCGCGGTGCGGCCTACGGCCTGCGCCAGGCGCTCGACTCCGTCGGCGCCTTCCTCGGCCCGCTGCTGGCCCTGGCATTCATGGCCTGGTTCGCCGGGGACATCACCGCGGTGCTGTGGGTGGGCGTGGTGCCGGCCTTCCTCGCCGTCACCCTGCTGGCCGTGGCGGTGCGCGAGCCGCAGCGGAAGCCCGCGGCGACGGGGCCGCGGCCCCCGTTCACCCTCACCGCGGCCCGGCGGCTGGAGCGGAGCTACTGGTGGGTGGTGGGACTGGGGGCGGTCTTCACCCTGGCCCGCTTCAGCGAGGCGTTCCTGGTGCTGCGGGCCGTGGACGCGGGGTTGGCGGTCGCCCGGGTGCCGCTGGTGATGGTGATCATGAGCGGGGTCTACGCCCTGGTCTCCTATCCCGCGGGCGTGGCCGCCGACCGTCTCAGCCGGCGCACCCTGCTGCTGGCGGGGCTCGGGGCGCTGATCCTGGCCGACGGCGTGCTGGCCGCCGCGGCCACTCCGGGGTGCGTGTTCGCCGGAGCGGCCCTCTGGGGCGTGCACATGGGTCTCACCCAGGGACTGTTCTCGAAGCTGGTGGCCGATACCGCGCCGGCCGACCTGCGCGGGACCGCCTTCGGCCTGTTCAACCTGGTCGGTGGCGTGGCGCTGCTGCTGGCGAGCGTCATCGCGGGGATGCTCTGGAGCCTGCTCGGCCCCGCCGCCACCTTCCTGGCGGGAGCCGCCTTCGCCACGCTCGCGGGCGTGGGCTTGCTGGCCTACCGCGGGCCTGCCCGGTAGCCGGCGCGCGGTGTCTGCGCGCCCGTTGCCGTCTTCCACCACCACAGGCGGATCAGGACCAGCAGCGCGCCCGCGGCGAAACCCGCTCCATGGGCGATGGGGGTGCTCGGCCACAGGGTCCGGGTGAAGAGCGCCTCGCCGGCCCCGATCTCCACGACGATCTTCGCCAGCGCTCCGGCCGCCACCAGCGGAATCACCGGGGAGCGCAGCTCCCGCCACCAGGCGGCGAGGCCCGCGGCGAGCAGGGCGTTGAGAATGCCCGACAGGCCGCAGTAGCGCGCCAGCCCCGATCCGGTCAGCAGCCAGAGGTCGACGGCGGCGGTTCCGGCGAGGAGGGCGAGGGGGAGGAGGCGGCCGAGTTTCGGCTCGAACAGCAGGCCCAGGCACAGCAGGCCGAGAATGTCCCAGCCCGCGTGGCTCCCGTCGGCATGCACCCAGTGGCCGCTCAGCAGTCGCCACCACTCCCCCTGGACGATGGCGGCGCGGTCGTAGACCAGGGCCCCGGGGGCCGGCCCCGCCAGCAGGTAGAGGGCCAGGGCGAGGCCGGCGAGGAGGAGGGTGCGCCACGGCAGTGCGGGGCTGCCATGGCGCAGCGGGCGGAACCGGCGCCCGTTCATCGGGCCCGCGCCTCCCGGCGCCGCGCCCGCAGGCCGATCCAGGCCAGGGGCAGGAGCAGGAGCAGGCTCCAGGGGTCCAGCGCGCCGCCGCCATTGCCGAAGCCGGGGCGGCTGCCGCTGAACAGGGGCTGCCCCGCGTCAGCCCGGCGGGACTGCACCGGCTGTCCGGCGCGGGCGGCCCGGGCGGCGCGCTCCAGTTCCCGGCGCTCCTGGTTGCGCCGCTCGATGCCCAGTTCCCGGAACACCTCGTCGCGCACCACCACCATGGAGGTGTAGTCGGAGACCAGGCCGTACTCCAGTGCCAGGTCGGTGGCGGCCCGCTTCAGATCCGCCTGTTCGCCGAAATCGGCCATCTCCGCCTGCAGGTCCTCGATGGTGGCGTAGGCCCAGAGCCGCTCGATCTCGGGGTTGGACCCGCTTCGGGCCGGAAACCCGAAGCGGGTGCGGTACTCCTTCGGCTGGCCGGAGATGCGCGCCTTGAGGCGCACGTCCGCCGGGCCGTCGCCCCAGTAGTGGCCGAGCAGCACCAGCTGCTGGCCGCGGTAGAGGCTGCCGATCGCCCGCGGGGTGATGTCGGCGGTCCGGATTCCGTCGATACCGAGCTCCACCCCGTGCAGCGCCTCATGGGAGACCTTGCTGGTGGCGGCGAGGAGCTGGCCGACGATGTCATCGCTGTTGGAGATGTTGACGGCGAAGCCGTGGGAGGCACGGGTGAGGGATTCCAGCAGCGGCCGGTTGGCGCTGTTGCCCATGATGAAGGTGAACAGCCGCACATCCCTGCGCCCGATCAGCTCGAGGAATTTCCGCTGCCCGGTCTCGCCCACGTTGGCCACCCCGTCGGTGACCAGAACCAGGCCGCTGGTGCGGTCGGCCTCCAGGGCGCCGAGGCCCTCCTTCAGGCCGGCGTAGAGGTTGGTGCTGCCGCCGGGCTGGATGCGGCCCACCGCGTCCGCGTAGCGGCCCACCTGCCCGGGTGTCGCCGGCACGTAGCCGCCGGTGAGCTCCCGGGCGTTGTCATTGAACAGAATGATGCGGAAGCGATCGGCGGGGGTGAGGCGGCCCAGCGCCCGCTGGACGCCGTCGGCCAGGGTGGCGTACTTGCCCGCCATGGAGCCGGAGACATCGAGAATGAAGATCCAGTCGCGGCCCTCGCGGATGGGTTGCAGGTCCTCCCCCGGGGTCACCACCAGCATGAAGGTGCCCCGTTTCGCCCCGGCGGGACGGTGGGTCACCAGGTCCACGCTGCCGGGCAGGCCGGCGGCGTGGCGCCAGTAGACGACGATGTCCTGGTCCAGGGTGTAGACGGCGCCGCCGGTGGTTGCGGCGGCGCCTTCCTTCGCGGCGCCCGCCCCTCCGGCGAGTGAGGCCGTCCACTCCCCCGCGCCCAGTTGCCGGATCTGCGCCTGGCCCTGGTTGGGCAGGCGCAGCGCCTCCACGGGATAGCTGGAGCGGAGCTTGAAGTCGAAGCTGAAGTTGCCGGTGACCTTGTCGTTGGCGGTCCAGAAGGCCAGTTTCCGATCGTCCACCCCGCCCTCCTCGAGGGGGTAGACATAGCGGCCGATGCCTGTGTCCACCGCGGCGGGCTGCAGGTAGACCAGGCGGATGCGGGTATCCTGGCCCGCGCGCACCGGGTGGACGTGGATGTCGAAGGTCCGGTAGCCGTCCTTCTCGGCGAGGCCGGCATCGCGGCCGGCCCGCTTCTCCTGTTCGTAGACCGTCCGGGCCTGTGCCTGCTCGAGCACCTCGCCGGTCACCGGCTGGCCGTCGATCCAGAGGGTGAATTCCGCCACCGCGCCGTGGGCGGGGACGGGGAAGGAGTAGATGGCCTCCAGGTCGCGGTCGTGGGGGTTGTGGAAAACCTGTTCGACGGTGGTGATGGCGTAGCTGTCCTCGATGATCACCTCCACCCGGTGATCGCGGATCTCGAGCGGCGGCAGGCTGCCGTCGGCGGGTGTGAGCAGGCCCGCGGCCTGGAGGTTTCCGGCCAGGAGCAGGAGTCCCAGCAGCAGCAGGCGGGAAAGGCGTGAGGGTTTTATCGGTTGCATGGCGAGTACCTCCAGATGACCGGGAACTTAATTGAACGCCGTTCATTTAACGCCCTGCAAAAAGCCCGTCATGGGCTTGGGGCGAATCAATTGAACGATGTTCAGTTAAAACGCTAGCGTATAATTGAACATTGTTCAATAGTCGCGTAGAGTTGTTTTCAGCGTTCCGCATCCAAATCCGCCATGGCCCGACGCAGCGATCACAGCCGAGAACAAATCCGCGAGATGGCCCTGAATGCCGCCGAGGCCATCGTGCGCGAGGAGGGGATCCCGCATCTCAGCGCCCGCCGCATCGCCAGGGCCATCGGCTACACGGTCGGCACCCTCTACCTGGTGTTCGAGAACCTCGATGACCTCATCCTGCAGGTGAACGCCCGCACCCTCGACGAGCTCTACGGCGAAATCGAGGCGGCGGGGGTGACCGCGCCCGATCCCGAGGCCTGCCTGCTGGCCATGGGGCGGGTCTACGTGGAGTTCGCCGCCCGCAATCCCCAGCGCTGGGCGCTGATCTTCGAGCGCCAGGGGGGCGAGACGGAAGCGGTGCCGGAGTGGTTCCAGGCGCGCATCGGGCGGATGTTCGGCCTGCTGGAGGAGGTGCTGGCCCGGCTGGGCGGCAGGCACGGGCCGGAGGAGCGGAAAACGGCGGCCCGCGCACTCTGGGGCGGGGTGCACGGGATCTGTATCCTGGCCATGACGCGCAAGCTGGCACTGGGTGGCGAGGTGTCGGTCCGCACCGTCACCGATTCATTGATCCGCAACTACCTGGCCGGTTATGCCGCCGCCGGCTGACGGGCGGGTCCGGCGCCCGGCGGCGGCAACCCTGCCCGGTACCGTGAGGGGAGAGGCATGACACCGGGCAGGTGGCTGCTGGTCTGGGCCGTCGTGGCATTCGGAGCCTTCCAGTGGTGGCAGGGGCGCCCGGTCGCCACCGCCGCCGGCGTTCTCGTCCCGGCGGAACCCCGCCAGGCACCCATGGCGGAGGCGTCCGCCTTCCGCCACGGCGACTACACCGTCCAGCCCCTGGCGTCCTTCGCCGCCGAGGCGCGGGTGCTCTCCCGGGAGCGCTACTGGCTGGGCCGCGAGGCGGCGCTGGCGCCGGTGGACCTGCTCCTGGGCTGGGGTCCGCTGTCCGACTCCTCCGTTCTGGGGCGGCTCAGCTTCAGCCAGTCGAACCGTTTCGGCTACTGGTCCGCGCGGGAACTGCCGGTGGCCGAGCGCACCATCGTCACCCACAGCGCCAACATGCATCTCATCCCCGCCGACGGGGAGGTGGAACGGCGGATCAAGGACGTCCGGCCCGGGGAGGTGGTGAGCCTGCGGGGCTACCTGGTGCGGGTGGAGGCGGCGGACGGCTGGCGCTGGCAGAGCTCGCTCAGCCGGGAGGACAGCGGTGCCGGGGCCTGTGAGCTGGTGTGGGTGGAGTCGTTCCGGGTCCTGCCGGCCGGCCGGGCCGCGGGAGGATGAGGCGGCCCGTTCACTCCGGCGGGGTCACAGCAGCAGCCCGATGCTCAGCAGCAGGCCGAAGCCGGTCTGGAACTGGGCGGTCTGGGCCAGCAGGCGGTTGAAGCCGGGGCCCGGGGGATCGCGGAAGAAGCGCCACAGCAGGCGTCCGGCCCAGGGCAGCAGGAGCAGCGGGAGCAGCCCGCCGGGACTCTCGAGGCTGCCGGAAAGCAGTGGCAGGAGGAGGAATGGCGTGGCCATCAGGGCGGCGTACTCCAGCCGGGTGGCCGGCCGGCCCAGCACCACGGCCAGGGTCTGGCGCCCGGCGCGCCGATCGGCGTCGAGATCGCGGTAGTTGTTCACCACCAGGACGGCGGCGGCCAGCAGTCCCAGGGCCGTGCCGGCGAGGAAGGCGCTCCAGCTCAGCGCCCCGGTCTGCAGGTAGTAGCTGCCCATCACCGCGCCGAGGCCGAAGAACAGCCACACGAACAGCTCGCTCACCCCAGTGGTGTAGGCGAGGGGGCGGGGGCCGCCGGTGTAGGCCCAGCCCGAGATCAGCGACAGCAGGCCCAGCGCCACGATGGGCCAGCCTCCCACCCAGGCCAGGTAGATGCCGAGCAGGAAGGCGGCGCCGAAGCTGAGCCAGGCCGCCCCCTTGACCTGGCCGGCGCTGAACCACCCCGCCGCGGTGGCGCGCAGGGGGCCGATCCGGTCGGGCGTGTCCGCCCCGCGCTCGAAGTCGGCGGCGTCGTTGTAGAGGTTGGTGCCCGCCTGGATCAGCACCGCCGCCAGCAGGGCCGCGAGCGCCGGCCCCCAGGCGAACAGCCCCGCGTCCACCCAGGCCAGCGCGGTGCCGGTCACCACCGGCGTGGCCGCCAGGGTCAGGGTCTTGGGGCGGGCGGCCAGCAGCCAGCGCCGCAGGGGCTGCCCGTCCTCGTTGCGTGTCATGGATCAGTCGTTCCCTTCGGGATTGCCGGCCTCCGTGCCGTAGTGGTTCGCCAGATCCGCCTGGCGGTGACCGGAGGGCGCCGCGCAGGCCGCCTCCCGCAGCAGCACCGTTTCCTGCCGGTCGCGTCCGGGCAACTCCATCCCCCCCTGTTCCCGGGTGGACATGGCGTCGTGCCGGCGCGGCCCCGCCCGGCTCGTTGCCGAGGGCCCCGGGCCGGGCCCGGGAGACCCGGTAGTGTACCGCGGGATGGCCCGCGATGGTCCCCCCGGTACCCATCCCTCCCCGGTCGATTGCGCCTGCCCGCCCGCCGCGGTTCAGGGCCGGCGCGGAAAGCGGCGGAAATCCGGCGGACGCTTCTCGAGGAAGGCGTTGCGTCCCTCCTGGCCCTCCGGTGTCTGGTAGAACAGGCCGGTGGCGTTCCCGGCCAGTTCCTGGATGCCGGTCAGGCCGTCGATATCGGCATTGAAGCCGGCCTTGATCAGGCGCAGCGCCATGGGCGAGAGGGCCAGCATGTCCCGGCACCACTGCAGCGTCTCCTCCTCCAGCTCCTCCAGCGGCACCACCGTGTTCACCAGCCCCATCTCCAGGGCCGCGCGGGCGTCGTACTGGCGGCACAGGAACCAGATCTCCTTGGCCTTCTTGAGGCCGATGGTGCGGGCCAGCAGGCCGGCGCCGTAGCCGGCGTCGAAGCTGCCCACCTTCGGCCCGGTCTGGCCGAAGCGGGCGTTGTCCGCGGCGATGGTGAGATCGCAGACCAGGTGCAGGACGTGCCCGCCACCGATGCACCAGCCGGCCACCATGGCCACCACCGGCTTGGGCAGGGTTCGGATCTGGCGCTGCAGGTCGAGCACGTTGAGATGCTGGGTACCGCCGCCGTCGCGGTAGCCCTCCTCACCGCGCACGCGCTGGTCGCCGCCGGAGCAGAAGGCGCGGCCGCCGGCGCCGGTCAGGATGATGACCCCGACGCCGGGATCGTGGTGGGCGTGGTGGAAGGCGTCGATCAGCTCGCGCACCGTCTCCGGACGGAAGGCGTTGTGGACCTCCGGCCGGTTGATGGTGATGCGGGCGATGCCCTCGGCCTGGTGGTAGAGGATGTCCTCGAACTTCAGGGTGTCGACGGTGTTCCAGTCCACGGCGGGCTCCTGTGCGGTTCCATGGTCGAATCGGGTCGGGGGGAGATTACCCGGGCCATCAGTCGGCGGCGACGGCGGCGAAGTAATCCCGCCGGGCGGCGTGGCTGGCCGCACCGTCCACCACCAGTTCCACCAGCGCGGCGCCCGGCCGGGCCAAAATGCCGGCCAGTGCGGTCGGCTCGCCGGCGTCGACGCGGTGGTGGGGCAGTCCGAACAGGGTGGCGACGGCGCGGAAATCGAGCGCGACGGGCGTCAGCCAGGCCGATTCGAACTCCGGCAGATCGGCCTGGGGCAGCTGGCGGAAGATCGCCCCCCCGCCGTTGTTCACCACCAGCAGCCGCAGACCCAGGGCGGCGGCGCCGTGGAGGGCGTTGAGGTCGTGGTAGCAGGTGAGATCGCCCACCAGCGCCGTGGCCGGCCGTGCCCGGTCCGCCGCGGCCAGGCCCAGGGCGGTGGAGAGGTTGCCGTCGATGCCGCTGGCGCCCCGGTTGGCGTGGAAGCGCAGCCGGCGCGCACCGGTTCCGGAGAAGGCGTCCAGGTCGCGAATCGGCAGCGAATTGCCCACGAACAGGGCGGCGCCGTCGGGCAGCGCGCCCAGGAGCGACTCCAGCAGGCGCGCCTCGGCGGGGGCGCGCCCGGCGGCAAGGGCCAGCGCGCGCGCCTCCTCGGCCTTGAACCCCGCCAGCCACTCCGCCGGGGCCGGATCCGGTTCCGCAGCGGTGAGCGCACCGGCCAGCCAGGCGGGATCGGCGCGCAGCAGGGCGGTGGCGCGGTGCTGGGGATCGGGCCAGCGGCCGTGATCGGCCACCAGCCACTGTTCGGCCTGCTCCAGACCCTCCAGGTAGCCGGCCAGGGCCTTGGAGACCGGGGGGTCGCCGCAGCGCAGCACCCACGCCGGCCGGCATGCCGCGGTGAAGGCGGTCCGGCGCAGGAAGGCGTCGTAGCGGGCCAGCACCGGCTCCCGGTCGTGGGGTCCGAAGCGCAGCCCCGACAGCGGGTCGGCCAGGATCGGGCAGCCCAGCTGCCGGGCCAGGCGGGTGATCGCCGCCGGGAAAGCGACCGGAAAGGGGCCGCGGCCGGCCACGATGAGGCCCGGCCGGCCGGACAGGGCCGCGGCCAGCGCCGCCGTCTCCCTGGCCGGCAGGGTGGTCACCGGCTGTGGCGCCCTGGGCGCCGGCCGGGGCGGGGGAAGGGCGGGAGTGGGATCGGCGGGTACCAGCGGCTCGCGCAGCGGCTGGTTCAGGTGGATCGGGCCGGCGAGGGGCCAGCGGCTGGCCGCCACCGCCCGGGCCGCGGCGGCCCGCAGGGCGGCGACCACGGCGGGCTCGGCGGTGGGCAGGGGCAGTCCCTGCTGTTGGCGCACCCGATCGCCGAACAGCTTCACCTGGTCGATGGCCTGGTTGGCGCCGCAGCCGATGAGCTCCGGCGGCCGGTCCGCGGAGAGCAGGACCAGCGGCACCCGGTCCAGATCGGCCTCCACCACCGCCGGCAGCCAGTTGGCCACGGCCGTGCCGGAGGTGGCCACCACCAGGGCCGGTGCCCCGCCCGCCCGGGCCAGCCCCAGGGCGAAGAAGGCCGCGCCCCGTTCATCCACCCGGACATGGGTCGTGATATCCGGGTGCCGGAGGCAGGCCAGCGTCAACGGGGTGGAGCGCGAGCCCGGCGAGAGCACCGCGTGGCGCACCCCGGCGCCCGCCAGTGTGTCCACCAGGGTCCAGGCCCAGCGCAGGTTGAGGGCGCCGTGATCGCTCAATGGAGACTCCGTGGATTCGGCATCGGTGACTGGTGACTGGTGACTGGTAATGGGGAATTATGCCCTTATCCCTTATCCCTTATCCCTTATCCCTTATCCCTTATCCCTTATCCACTGTCACTCACCCGTCCGCCAGCACTTCCAGCATCGCCTGCAGCTTGAGCTCGGTCTCCTCCAGCTCCCCGGCGGAATCGGAGTCGGCCACGATCCCGGCGCCGGCGAACAGTTCCGCCCGCGCGCCCTGGACCAGGGCACAGCGCAGGATGACGCTCAGCTCCCCGTCGCCGGCCGCGTCCATCCAGCCGGCCGCACCGGTGTACCAGCCGCGCTCGCTTTCCCCGTGGTCCCGCAGCCAGGCCATGGCTGCGGGACGGGGCGTGCCGCCGACCGCGGGAGTGGGGTGGAGCAGGCCGGCCAGGTCGAGCAGGCCGGCGCCGTTGCGGAGGTGTCCCCGGACCGGGGTCCACAGGTGCTGCAGGGAGCGCAGCTTCGCCAGCACCGGTGCCGCGGGCGCCGCCACGTCTTCGCACAGGGGCCCCAGGGCGGCGGCCACCGCCTCCACCACCAGGCGATGTTCGGCCCGGGACTTGGGGTCGGCGAGTAGGCGCTCGCCCAGCTCGCTGTCCACGCGCTCGTCGGGGGCCCTGGGGATGGTGCCGGCCAGGGCGTCGCTTTCCACCTCGCTTCCGGTGAGCACCGCCAGCCGTTCCGGGGTGGCCGCCAGCAGGGTGGTGGTTGCCATGCTGATGGCCAGGTGGGTGCAGCAGGGGTGGCGGTAGGCCAGTGCCGCCAGCAGGCGCGGCAGCTGCAGGTCATGGGGCGCCTGGACCCGCACCCGGCGGCTGAGCACCACCTTTTCGAGCTGTCCGGCCGCCATGTCCGCCTGGGCCGCCGCCACGCGGGCGAGCCACTCTCCGTCCCCGGGCTCCCACGCGGTACGCGCCAGCGGGGTCGGGCAGGCGGCGGGTTGTGCCGGTTCGCGCAGCGTCCGCAGCAGGTCGTCCAGCCGGGCGCACCAGCTGTCCGCCAACTGGGCCGCGGCGCTGGCCGCCGGCCAGGGGGTGGTGAAGGTGATGCCGTAGGTGTCCCCGTTGCGTTGCAGCAGCAGCTCCGGTACCTGGGCCATGGCATTGGGAAACTCCGACCACGGCCCGCCGCAGGGGTCGTCGGCAGCGAAGGCGAAGGCGAGGAAGGCGTGCGGCGCCAGGGCCAGCCCGTCGGGGTTCAGGTGCCGCCAGTGGCTGCGCCAGCGCCCCAGGGTCCGCTCCAGCAGCGGCAGGCGTTGGCTGCCCTCGGCGGTGAACCGGGCGGCGTGGCCGGCGCCCAGCCGGTACTGGCTCCGGGCGGGCCGGGCCCAGTAGACGCCGCCGTCCCCCGCCGGGGCGGGGTGCAGGTCCCGCAGCTCGGGCCACGGCACGGTCACGCTCAGCAGGGCGTCGGGAGGTTCGATCGGTGCGCTGGCCAGCAGGGCCTGCAGGCGTCGGCGCAGCGGCGCATAGCGGTTTTCCGGGAAGGTCATGGGTTATCGGGTCGGGATCGGGCGCTCGACGGTCAGTGTGCTGTCCCACCCCGGGAGGCGCATTCAGCCGGCCGTTGCGGGGCCTGCCGCGGAGATGCGCCCGCTCGATAAGCGCCTCCCCGGGTGAAACAGCTCGCTAGTGTAGAGATGGCCAGGCTCCACTGGTTTGACCGAGGTCATGGTTGCCGGGCCTGCGTGGCCTGTTTGTGCGCGTGCAGGTCGATTCATCTGACTTATGTGCGGGATTTTCCCTGAGATTTGACCTCTTCTACCCGGCCGAGTAGTTGCGCAGCCGCTGCACATCCAGGATGTGGACGGTGGCGCCCTCCACCTGCAGCAGGCCGTCGCGGGCCAGCGACTGGAGAATGCGGGAGAAGGTCTCCGGCTTGATAGACAGTCGCGAGGCGATAATGTTCTTGGGCGTATCCAGGCGCAGGTCCGCCTCGCCCGCCTCGAGCTCCGGCGGCAGCTCGTGAATCAGGAAGTGGACCAGGCGGTAGGTGGCGTTCTGCAGGGTGAGCTCGTCGATCTCCTTGATGCGCCAGTGCAGGCGCATGCTCATGCCGCCCAGCAGGCGCAGGCAGGTGGCCGGGGATTCGCGCAGCAGGGCGAGGTAGACGTTGCTGTCGAAGCTCAACAGGGTGGTGGGCATGATGGCCTGGGAGGTGACCGGGTAGCGGTGGGTCTCCATGAACATCACCGCCTCGGCGAAGGTGTGCCCCGCCTTGATGATCTCCACCACCTTCTCGTCGCCGTTGGGCGAGAGCAGGAACAGCTTCATCTGTCCCTCGCTCACATAGTAGAAGCGCTCCGCCCGCTGGCCCTGCTCGAACAGGGTCTGGCTCTCTTCCAGGTGCAGCACCACCATGCTGCGCTGTACCCGCTCCAGCTGCCTGGGATCGAGGCTGGCGAAGAGGTGGATATGCTTGAGGTCTTCTATGTCCGCCGTGTGGTTCTGCATCGGGTTCGCTCGTTCGGGGTCAGGCGGCGCGGCGCAGCAGCCGGTCCAGGAGCGCGAGCGCCTGGCCCAGGTAGCCGCCGCCGAACAGGTTCAGGTGGTTGAGCACATGATAGAGATTGTAGAGGGCGCGGCGCTCCCCGTAACCGGGTTCGAGCGGCCACGCCTCCGCGTAGGCCCCGTAGAAGCGCGGTCCGAAGCCGCCGAACAGCGCGGTCATGGCCAGGTCGGTCTCCCGGTCCCCGAAGTAGACGGCCGGGTCGAACAGGACCGGCCGGCCCGAGGCGTCCACGCTCCAGTTGCCGCCCCAGAGATCCCCGTGAAGCAGGGAGGCCGGGGGCACATGGCCATCGAGCAGAAGATCCAGCCGCTCCAGCAGCGCCCGGCCCTTGCGCTGCAGCTCACCGCCGTGGCCATGCCGGGCGGCCAGCTCCAGCTGGAAGCCGATCCGACGCTCGCGCCAGAATCCGGTCCAGTCGTCCGCCTCGCCGTTGGGCTGGGGGGTCGCGCCGATGGTGTTGTCGCGCGCCCAGCCGTAGCGCGGGCGGGTCACCCGGTGCAGGGCGGCGAGTTCACGGCCGAGACGCTCCTCGGCCGCGGCGCCATCCCCGTGCAGCTCCAGGTACTCCAGGACCAGGAACGACTGGCCGCTCTCCGCGCCCAGGCAGATCGGCCGGGGGACCCGGACGGCCCCGGCGGCCGCCAGCTCGGCCAGCCCGGCGGCCTCCGCCTCGAACATCTCCAGCCGGTCGGCGTCGTTGAGCTTGACGAAGAACCGCCGCCCCCCGCCCTCGAGGCGATAGGCCCTGTTGATGCAGCCGCCGCCCACCGGTGCGCGCTCCGCGCCGGTGAAGGCGGAGCCGGTCGCCGCGGCGATGCGCTGTTCGATGCCATTCCACAGGGTCATGACCGGGGGAGCCTGTCGGATCGGGGTGTTCACGGCGGGCGGTGTCGGGCGCCCGTCACGGGTTGCGGCGCAGGATCAGGGATCCCGGAGTCCGCGGCCAAGCTTACCGTCCCGGGCGGTGCGCCTCCAGTGCCGGGCGTCGCATTCCGGTCCGCGGATGGGTGATACTACCCCATGGCACCCGCCGGGCGCGGCGGATGCCGCTCACGCTGGAGAACGATAACGGGGGAGGGCGGCGATGAACCTCGAGAAGGTGATTTTCGGTTTTTTCATCATCCTGGCGCTGACGCTCAACTTCGGCTTCTTCTTCGGCGAAATCGAGGATCCCGCCCACCACCACGTCTACGAGCTGTTCGCGGTGATCGTGGTCAACCTGGTGGCCACGGTGCTCAAGTTCGGCGACCGCTCCCAGATGGGCGCCCTCCTGCTGGCCACGAGCCTGGTGGCCGACCTGCAGCTCATCGCCGCGGCGGTGGTCTGGACCCTGGCGGTCCACGTGCAGGAGGTGGGCCTGGTGCCGGAGGTGATGGCGAGCATCGTCTCGCTGTCCGGCGGGGCGATGCTCGCCAATGTCATCTCGGTGGTACTGCTGGTGATGGAAACTTCCATGCTGCGCCGCTGAGATGGGCGGTCCGGCTGGCGGAGGGGCGCGGGTGAGCAATGTCACCTCGTTGGTGTTCAGGCGCATGCGGGCGCCGCTGCTGGTGCTCATCGGCGCCTACGCGGTGGCGATCCTGGGCTTCGTCCTGATCCCCGGTGTGGACGACGCCGGCCGGCCCTGGCGCATGGACTTCTTCCACGCCCTCTATTTCGTCAGCTACATGTCCACCACCATCGGCTTCGGCGAGCTGCCCCATCCCTTCACCGACGCCCAGCGGTTGTGGACCACCGTCACCATCTACCTCAGCGTCACCGCCTGGCTCTACGCCGCCGGCAACATTCTCGCCCTGGTGCAGGATCCGGCCTTCAAGGAGGCTCTCACCCGCGGCAGCTTCGCCCGCAGCGTGCGCCGCCTGGGCGAGCCCTTCTACCTGGTGTGCGGCTATGGCGACACCGGCGGCCTGCTGGTCCACGCCCTGCTCGACCGCGGCCAGCGGGCGGTGGTGGTGGACATCGACCCCCAGCGCATCCAGGCCCTGCAGCTGGACGAGCCGGAGGTGTTCGTGCCCGGGCTGTGCGCGGACGCCGCCGATCCCCAGTCACTGCTGCTGGCGGGCCTGGAGCATTCCCGCTGCGCCGGGGTGGTGGCGGTGACCAACGACGATCACGTCAACCTCACCGTGGCCATCACGGTGAAGCTGCTCAGCCGCCCGCTGCAGGTGATCTGCCGGGCCGAGACCCGGGAGACGGCGGCGAACATGGCCTCTTTCGGGACCGATCACGTCATCGATCCGTTCCAGACCTTCGCCGATCACCTGGCCATCGCCCTGCACTCCCCCGGCCTCTACCTGCTGCAGGACTGGATCACCGGCGTGCCCCACTCGGCGCTGGCCGAGCCCCTCTACCCCCCGCGCGGAACCTGGATCCTGTGCGGCTACGGCCGCTTCGGCAAGGCCGTGCGGCGCTACCTGGAGTACGAGGGCATCCCCACCCGCATCATCGAGGCGCTGCCCGACCTGACCGAGAGTCCCGAGGGGACGGTGGCGGGCAAGGGGACCGAGGCGGTCACCCTGCGCGAGGCCAATATCCAGAGTGCCGTGGGGCTGGTGGCGGGCACCGACAACGATGCCGACAACCTCTCCATCATCATGACCGCCCTGGAGCTCAAGCCCGACCTGTTCGTGGTGGCGCGCCAGAACAAGCGCCAGCACGATCGGCTGTTCCAGGCCGTGGAGAGCCAGCTGGTGATGCAGCCGGCGCGGATCATCGCCCGCCGCATCCTGGCCCTCATCTCCACCCCACTCACCGCCGGCTTCCTGCACCTGGCCCGCCAGCGCCGGGCCGACTGGGCCAATGCCCTGGTCAGCCGCATCGCCGCGGTGGTGGGCGACCAGGTGCCGGATATCTGGGCGGTGGAGATCGGCCGCGAAGGGGCGCCGGCGGTGGTGGCGGCCACCCGGGACGGGATGAGCGTGCGGCTGGCCGATCTGCTGGCCGATCCCCGTGAGCGCGGCGAGCGGCTCCCCTGCGTTCCCCTGCTGCTGCGCCGGGGCGATGAGGATCTGCTCGAGCCGGAGGACGAGTCGCTGCTCTGGCGGGGCAGCATCGTGCTGTTCTGCGGTGCGCCGGAGGCCCGTGATCGCATGCGCTGGGGGCTGCAGAACCCCAAGGTTCTCGCCTACCTGCTCACCGGGCGGGATCGGCCCGAGGGCTGGATCTGGCGCCGGCTGGCGCAGCGCGACTGACGGAATCCGCCCTGGAAGCGCCCGGTTATACACATTGGCGGGCCGCCTGCAAGGCCTTCCGGCGGCTACGGCACGGGCGCGGTCATGTCTTGGGCGTGTTTCGCAACTAATTGATTCTGCAGTCTTTAATATTGTGATGCTTTTTTGACCAGATGGCGCTGAAACCAGTCCCCACGGGGGGTTGGAGTCCTTTTGCGCAAACTGTGCACAAAGTTATCCACAGGTTCTGTGGATAGCCGGTAATCATGCGCCAGAACGAGGGGTTAGCGATTTCCCATGGGGTTTCATGGCAGATAACCCGACCGATCCGTTCCTCCCGGGCCCGGGGTGGTCGCCGTGAGCGTGGCCGGGCCCATCCTGCAGGTGGCGGTCCCCTCGCCGTTGCGGCGCCTGTTCGACTACCTGCCGCCCACCGGAGCCGATCCCGGCCTGCTGCTCCCGGGCATACGGGTGCAGGTCCCCTTCGGTCGTACCCGTCCGGTGGGGGTGCTGGTGGCGGTGGCGGCGGCGAGCGAGGTGCCCCCCGGGCGGCTGCGGCGGGCGCTGGCGCTGCTCGACCGGACCCCCGTGGTGCCCCCGGTCCTGCTGGAGCTGGCCGCCTGGGCGGCCGGCTACTACCACCACCCGCCGGGGGAGGTGCTGCAGACCCTGCTGCCGGTGCTGCTGCGCCAGGGGGCGGAGGCCCGCGTCGGCGGCGTGCCCTGCTGGCGGCTCACCGCGGCGGGCCGGGCCGTGGCGCCGGAGGGGCTGACCCGGGCGCCGCGCCAGGCCGAACTGCTGCGCCGCCTGGGGGAGGCCGCCGGCGGGGAGCTGACCCCGGACGACCTGCCGGAGGCGACCGACTGGCGGGCGGTGCTGCGGACCCTGGTCGACAAGGGCTGGGTTGAGCGCGGCGAGCGCCCCTGCCTGGAAGCCGCGGCCGTCGGCCGGGACACCCCCCCCGCGCTCAACCCGGCCCAGTCCGCCGCCGTGGCGGCGGTGGGCGAGGCCGCGGGCCGGTTCCAGCCCCTGCTCCTGGACGGCGTCACCGGCAGCGGCAAGACCGAGGTCTACCTGCAGGCCATCGCGACGGCGCTGGCCGCCGGTCGCCAGGCACTGGTCCTGGTGCCCGAGATCGGCCTCACGCCCCAGACCGTGGCCCGCTTCCGCCGCCGCTTCGCGGTGCCGCTGGCGGTGCTCCACTCGGGGCTGGGGGAGCGGGAGCGGCTGTGCGCCTGGCTGGCGGCGGGCCGGGGGGAGGCGCCCATCGTCATCGGCACCCGCTCGGCGGTGTTCACGCCCCTGGCGCGGCCCGGTCTCATCATCGTCGACGAGGAGCACGACGCCTCCTTCAAGCAGCAGGAGGGCTTCCGCTACTCGGCCCGGGATCTCGCCCTGGTCCGGGGGCGGCTGGAGCGTGTCCCGGTGGTGCTGGGCTCGGCGACCCCGTCGCTGGAGAGCCTGCGCAACGCCGGGGAGGGCCGCTACCGGCGGCTGGTCCTGCCCGAGCGCGCCGGCGCGGCGCTGCATCCCCGGTTCCGCCTGCTGGACATCCGCGCGGCGGCGCTGGACGAGGGCCTCTCGCCGCCGCTGCTGGCGGCCATGGGCGGCCACCTGGACGCGGGCGGACAGGTGCTGCTGTTTCTCAACCGGCGCGGCTTCGCCCCCACCCTGATCTGCCATGGCTGCGGCTGGGTGGCGGAGTGCCGGCGCTGCGACGCGCGGCTGACCCTGCACGCCCGCGCCGGGCGCCTGCGCTGCCACCACTGCGGGGCCGAGCAGCCGGTGCCGCGGCAGTGCCCGGCCTGCGGCGGGCTCGACCTGCGTCCCCTCGGCCAGGGAACCGAGCGGGTGGAGGAGGGGCTGGGGCGCCACTTCCCCGGCGTGGGCGTGGTGCGCGTCGACCGCGACAGCACCCGCCGCAAGGGGGCGATGGAGCGGCTCATCGACGGCGTGCAGGCGGGCGCGAGCCGCATCCTGGTGGGCACCCAGATGCTGGCCAAGGGGCACCACTTCCCGGGCGTGACGCTGGTGGGGATCCTCGATGTGGACGGGGGGCTGTTCAGCGCCGATTTCCGCGCCGGCGAACGCATGGCCCAGCTCATCATCCAGGTGGCCGGCCGGGCCGGCCGCGCCGATCGGCCCGGCGAGGTGGTGATCCAGACCCGGCAGCCGGACCACCCCCTGCTGATCGACCTCATCGAGGGCGGCTACGACCGCTTCGCCCGCGCGGCGCTGGCCGAGCGGGCGGCCGCCGGGCTGCCCCCCTACACCAGCCTGGCGCTGGTCCGGGCCGAGGCGCCGGGCGGCATGGCCCGGCCGCTCGCCTTCCTCGAGTCGGTGGCGGAACGGGCGCGGGCGCTGGCGCTGGCCGGGGTGCAGGTCCTGGGGCCGGTGAGCGCCCCCATGGAGCGCCGCGCCGGCCGCTACCGGGCCCAGCTGCTGCTGATCGCGCCGCGGCGGGCCGACCTGCACGCCCTGCTCGGGCCGCTGGCCCTGGAGCTGGAGGGCATGCAGTCGGGGCGGGCGGTGCGCTGGTCCCTCGACGTGGACCCGCTGGAGACGTTCTGAGGGCGGGCGGGGTCCGCGCCGGTTTCGGGCGGTTGCCGCCATGGGGGTGACGGGGGGCGGGACGGGGCGGCTATAATGGCGCCTTTGAACCTGGCGACACCCCTCGGCCGGAACCCCGCGGTCCGCATCCGGCCTGAACCGGCGGTTTCCCGGTTGTGCCGCGGCCCGGCGAAGGCTGCCCACCCCATCCCTAAGGGATCGTGACGACATCCATGAAACAGCACCTGGAAGAGCTCCTCCACATCACCCTGGCCGGACTGCACGAGGGCGGCGCCCTGGGTGCCGATGTCCCCGAACGCGTTCACGTGGAGCGGGCCCGCGATCGCCGCCACGGCGATTTCGCCACCAACGTGGCGCTCACCCTGGCCAAGGCCGCCGGCAAGAAGCCCCGTGACCTGGCGGGGCAGATCGTCCAGGCCCTGCCGGCCTCCCCGCTGGTGTCGCGGGTGGAGATTGCCGGACCCGGTTTCATCAACTTCTTCATGAGCCCGGAGGCCTATCACCTGGTGGTGAACGCCGTGCTCGATCAGGGCGAGAGCTACGGCCGCTCCACGGTGGGCAACGGCCGCGCGGTGCAGGTGGAGTTCGTCTCCGCCAACCCCACCGGGCCGCTGCACGTGGGGCACGGGCGCGGCGCGGCCTACGGCGCCACCGTGGCCGACCTGCTGCAGGCGGTGGGCTACCAGGTCCATCGCGAGTACTACGTCAACGACGCCGGCCGGCAGATGGACATCCTCGCCGCCAGTGTCTGGCTGCGCTACCTGGATCTCTGCGGCGAGACCGTGGCCTTCCCCAGCAACGGCTACAAGGGCGACTACGTCTGGGACATCGCCGCCACCCTGCACCGCAGCCGCGGCACCGAGCTGCATCACCCCATCGCCGCGGTGATGGAGGGCGTGCCGCCCGACGCCCCCGCCGGCGGGGACAAGGAGGCCCACATCGACGCCCTCATCGGGCGCGCCCGCGCGCTGCTGGGCCCGGCCCGCTACCGCGAGGTGTTCGACCTGGGGCTGGAGACCATCCTGGCGGACATCCGCGACGATCTCGGCGCTTTCGGCGTCACCTACGAGGAGTGGTTCTCCGAGCGCTCCCTCACCGAGAGCGGCGCGGTGGACCGGGCCATCGAGCGGCTACGCGACTCCGGCCATGTCTACGAGCGGGAGGGGGCCCTGTGGTTCCGTTCCACCGACTACGGCGACGAGAAGGACCGGGTGGTGGTGCGCGAGAATGGCCAGAAGACCTACTTCGCCTCCGACATCGCCTACCACATGGACAAGCTGGAGCGCGGCTTCGAGCAGGTCATCGACGTCTGGGGCGCCGATCACCACGGCTATGTGCCGCGGGTGAAGGCGGCGCTGGCGGCCATCGGCGACGATCCCTCACGGCTGGACGTCCTGCTGGTGCAGTTCGCCATCCTCTACCGGGGCGGGGAGAAGGTGCAGATGTCCACCCGCTCCGGCGAGTTCGTGACCCTGCGCGAGCTGCGCGAGGAGGTGGGCAACGACGCGGCGCGCTTCTTCTATGTGCTGCGCAAGTGCGAGCAGCACATGGACTTCGACCTGGACCTGGCCAAGTCCCAGTCCAACGACAACCCGGTCTACTACATCCAGTACGCCCACGCGCGCATCTGCAGCGTGATGCGGCAGCGGGAGGAGAAGGGGCTGCCGCGGGACGAGGAGGCCGGCCGCCGGAATCTCTGCCTGCTGGAGGAGGAGCACGAGCAGGCGCTCCTCAACACCCTGTCCCAGTACCCGGAGGTGCTGGAGGCGGCGGCGCTGTCCCACGAGCCGCACCAGCTCGCCCACTACCTGCGCGAGCTGGCCAACGACTTCCACACCTACTACAACGCCCACCAGTTCCTGGTGGAGGACGCGGGGTTGCGCGATGCGCGGCTGAACCTCTGCCTCGCCACCCGGCAGGTGCTGCGCAACGGCCTGCGCCTGCTGGGGGTCGCGGCACCGGAGACCATGTAGGCGATGGCCAGGGACTATAACCGCAGCAGCTCCTCGCGCCGGGGCGGGGGCGCACGCCGCCGGAGTGGCGGGAGCCCGCGCTGGCAGCTGTTCGTCGCCGGCCTGATCCCGGGGCTGCTGGTGGCGCTCCTGGTCTACCTGGAGGTGCGCACGCCGGACGCCCCCCGCCAGCCGCGGCCCGCCGCCCAGGCGCCGGCGCGGCCCGTCGCCCCGGTGGCGCCCGCCCGGCCGGCGCCGAAACCCGGGCAGCCCGCGCCCGGGAAGAAGCCGGAGCCGGAAACGCCGCGCTTCGAGTTCTACACCATCCTGCCCGAAATGGAGGTGGTGGTGCCGGACAAGGAGGTGGAGCCGCCGCCCAGGCCGGCCGCCGGCCAGGCGGCGCCGGCCACGCCGCCGCAGCCGCAGACGGCGAGCGCGGCCGCGCCGGTGCGCTACTTTCTGCAGGCGGGTTCCTTCCGCCGCTTCGAGGATGCCGACCGGGTCAAGGCCCAGCTGGCCCTGCTCGGCCTGGTGGCCGGCGTGCAGCGGGTGACCATCAACGGCGGGGAGGCCTGGCACCGGGTGCGGCTCGGCCCCTACACCAGCCTCACCGAGCTCGAACGGGTGCGTGCGCTGCTGAAGGACAACGGCATCAGCTCGCTGCTGCTCAAGGAGAAGGGTTGACCCGCGTTGCCGACACGGAATCGCGGCGCCTGGAGGCGCACTCCCGGCGGTGTCCGCGCGCTGGCCGGCGGTAGGCCGTGGCGCGTGTGCGGATCGCCGTGGCGCTGCTGGTCGCCCTCCTGGCGGCGGGCTGCGGTGGTGGCGATGCCGGGGTCCGCTCCCGTCCCTTCAGTCTCGGCTACCTCGCCAAGAGTGACGTGGACGTCGTCTCCGATCTCCACCTGCGGGTCAGCTTCGACCTGCTGCGCCAGCTGGCGGTCAAGCTCTACAAGCGCAATCCGGCCGAGTGGCGCCGCAGCGGCGCCGGGAGCCTGAAGGAGCGGGTGGACGCCCTGTTTCCCGATCCCCTGCACTGGAACCACCCCGGGCTCGGCGGCCGCCGGGGCAGCGAGGCGGTGCTGCTGGCCTTCGAACCGGGCTATCGCGGCGACCGGGTGCTGGCGTTCGTGGCGGGGCTGTCCGCCATGACCTACGTGGCCTACGGCAGCCGGACCGAGTCGTACCTGCTCGACCAGCTCGACCCGCAGAAGCTCTACAACCTGGCCCGGAACCTCGAGATCGCCGCCTGGAAGCTGCGCACCGGCGTCGACGGGTCGGGCCGGCCCTGGCTGCTCAGCACCTCCCTCGACCCGGAAGCGCCCAATCTCAGCTTCGAGCGCCTGTTCGGGCAGCTCATCTCCCTGCAGGACATGATGGCCCGCATCGTGGCCGAGAAGACCAACCGCACCATCCGCACCGTCGTCCAGCAGATGGCCACCGCCGTCTTCCTGCCCATCTGAAGCTTCGGGATGCCGAAGGCGAAAAGGCATTCGACCGCAGATTGACGTTGATTGGCGTGGATTTTCACCGGTTCCCGCTGCCGACTGT